>NZ_JABERD010000019.1 GCF_013044505.1 Streptomyces sp. S3(2020)
ATAGGAGTTGCTCAGGGGTGTCGTGGGCTCGGAGATGGGTATAAGAGACCGGGAGAGGGTGGCGTGGGTGGGGGTTTTTGAGTCGCGTATGGCTACTCGGGTGGGCAGGTTCGCTATCTCCACGCAGGCGTTGCCGTCGCCGCTGCCGGAGTAGGAGGACTTCCGCCAGGCGTCGGGGGTGGTCATCGAGTGCCTCACAGTTCCTTGGCCAGCCCGTGGATGAGATCACGCGACCGCACGGGGTCGAGTGATGCTGACTCCACCCTACGGAAGAGTGTTCGGAACACGCTGAGCTGTGCCTCGGAGTCGATGAAGAGCGTGCCGTGGGGTCCGTCGCGTACCACGGTGTCCAGCTTGGGGGCGGCACCTCCCGCGTACACCATGGCGGCCGTGATGTCGGCGAAGCTCTCCAGGTCGAAGGGGATGACGCGTACGGTGACGTGATCCGCTTCGGAGAGTTCCAGGATGCGGGCGAGTTGGGAACGTGAGGTGCTGCGGCCTCCGACCCTGATCCGAAGCGCCGCCTCGTGGACCAGCGCTTCGTACGGGACCGGCTGGTCCTCTCCGATGACGACGCGCCGCTGCATGCGGTGCCGGACGCGCAACTCGAGATCGCTGTCGGGGAGTTCGGGAACTCGGCACGAGAAGAGGGCCCGCGCGTAGTCCTCGGTCTGGAGGAGGCCGGGGATGTGCAGGAAGTCGACGTCCCAGCGGTGGGTCGCGTGGTGCTCCAGTTCGGACAGGTCCAGGAACGATGTGGGCAGGTGCCCTCTGTACTCCTCCCACCAGCCGTGGGTCCGGTCTGTGGCCATGGCGACCAACGCACTGACGAAGTCGCGGTCCGTGCAGGCGTAATGGGCCGCGAGTCGGCGCAGTCGCTGCTCGCTCACACCGGAGGTGCCGGACTCGATCTGGCTGATCTGGACGGAGTTCACGCCGAGCAGCTCCGCCGCCTCTCGGGCGCTCAGGCCGGCGGCCTCTCTCAGTCGACGTAGTTCGACCGCCAGACGCAACTGTCGCGCTGTCGGTTGGCGTTTGGTCCCCATCGACTGCTCCTTGGTCCAACGCGCGGGTGGGGTCGACTCGTTCAGGGGGAGGTTACGCGATCAGCTTGCCGTTTCTTAAATATAAGGTCTACCGTCGGTGACGCGACGCACACCCTGCGGAACCCCGGGCCCCGGAAGCGCACCACTCCGTCCTGCCATGACGGTCGCGGCATTGCCGCCGGAGCCCGCCTCTACCCCCTCACTCCTCACAGGAGTTCACCCATGCCCGAAAGCGAGCGCTGGGAGTACACCCTGTACATCCCGGCCGACCCCCGAGCCGTCACCGTCTGCCGCCGTACCCTCCGGCTGATCCTCACCCTGCACGGCCTGATCCGCCTGGTCGACACCGCCGAGCTGCTGGCGACGGAGCTGGTCTCCAACGCCGTGCGGCACACGCAGGGTCCGGCCGCTCTGCGGGTGCGGTGGGCCGCCGGTGTGCTGCGGATCGGGGCGTGGGACGCGGACCCCGAACCGCCTGAGCCGCCGGGGGAGTTCGACATGCCCGACCTCGCCGAGGACGGGCGCGGGCTCGGCCTCGTGCGTGCCTGTGCCGACCTCTGGGGGTGGCAGCCGCTCACCCGGAACGGCCAGCGGGGCAAGCTCGTCTGGTGTGACCTCGTCGCGGCGTAGCTCGTTGATCACGTCGTATGGAAAGGAGGGCGGATGGTCGGTTCGTCGCACGAAGGTCTCCATCGGCTCAGTCAGAAGGACCCGGCGGGTTTCACGCGGACCCTTCAACGGGTCCTGCGTATCCCGATTCCCGAGCCTCGCGAATTCGCGGTCCTCAACGCCGACCTGACGGAGATCGAGCCGATCGAGCGGCGCGTGGACACGTTGTTGCAGGCGGAGACGGACGAGGGGACGTATCTGCTGGTCGTCGAGTCCCAGGGGAAGCCGGACGACGACAAGCGGAGCAGTTGGGCGTACTACCTCAGCTATCTCTACGCGAAGTACCGCTGGGAACCGGTGCTCATCGTCCTGACGCAGAGCAGGGCGACGGCTCGCTGGGCGGCCGAGCCGATTCGGTTGGGGCTGCCCGGCTGGCACTCGCTCGCCGTACGGCCGCTCGTGCTGAGTCCGGAGAACGTGCCGCTCATCGCCGATGAGGAAGAGGCCAAACGGGATGTGTTCCTCGCGGCCTTCTCGGCGATGACGCATGGTATCGGGAGGGGCGCCGCTGCCCTACTGAAACCGCTGGCGGCAGCCTTGGAGACGACCGATTCCGACAGCGCGGGGATGCTCGCGCAGTTCGTGGAGTCATGTCTGGTCGATGACCAGGCACGGCAGATCTGGAAGGAGCTGATGATGTCGGTGAACTACTTCTTCCGGCACGAGGTCGCCGAGAAGGTCCGTGAAGAGGGTCGTGAAGAAGGCCGTGAAGAGGGTCGTGAAGAAGGCTTTGGGCTTGGTCAGGAGCAGGAACGGCTGTCGATGATCCTGCGGATCCTCGAGTGGCGCGATATCCCGGTACCGATCTCCGTGCGAAGGCGGGTGGAGGGCTGCACCGACCTGGCGCAGCTCGAAGCGTGGGCGCAACGGGCGGTGCACGCGACGAAGGCGGAAGACCTGTTCGCCGACACCTTGGCCTGACCCGACCCTCAAGCGCGGCTCACCGCGAATCGACGTGCTGGAAGTCGACGGTCGTGATCCGGGCGGACTTCGGCGTCAGTTCGGCCACGCCCTGGCCCTGGAACTCGTCGGTGATCACAGCGCCCCGCGTGGCACCGAGGGCGGACTGCGCATCGCTCGGCACGAGTGCGGCGTTGGAGCGGTAGGCGGGCTTCAGCAGGGTTTCCTGGGTGTGCGAGGCCGGGAACAGGGCGAGGACGCCGCCGTCCGCGGTGCGCAGCGCGTACACGCTGGGGTCGGCCGGGGTCTTGGTGAAGAACTTCAGGGTGGCGGCGCCGTCGGCCGCACCCTTGGTGCTGCTGCTCTGGTAGGTCTTGAGAGCGTTTCTGACCGGCTCCGTGGAGGCGAGGCTCTTGCCTTCCTTCGTGCCCCCGGTCGCGAGCAGGTCTTCGTAGGCGGTGGCCACACCGGACGGGGTGAGCGCGCCGACCTTCGTGCCGGGGTCGACGGCCTGGGCCAGACCGCCCTGGCCGACGGCGAGCTTCGGGAACGGTTCCGCGCTGTCGGCCCACAGGGACAGCACCATCTTGTACGCCCCGTCCACCCTGTCGAAGACCAGCAGCACCGAACTCTTCTCGTCCTCGCTGGACCTGGCCTGGACGGCGAACCAGTCGCCGGTCCCCTTCTCCGGGATCACGTACCGGCGGTCCTGGTAGGAGAAGGGCTTGGCGTAGGCCTTCCGTTCCTTTGCCGAGAAGGTCGGGACGAGGATGTAGTTGGCCTTGTCCATCGCGTGGACCTGGCCCCCTTCGACCGTGCCCAGGAGCTTCTCGTCCAAGGCCGCGTTGGCCTTGTTGTTGACCTTCTCGTAGTTGTCCATCACCGCGGCGGCGGCCTTCTCCGTCACCACGCCCTGGGGAGCGGCGCTCGCGGACGCCTCACCGTTCGCGCCGTCGGAGCCCGCGCCGCCACCGCATGCCGTGAGACTGACCGCCACGGCCACGCCGAGCAGGGTCGCGCCGAGGCGGTGGCCGGGCCGGAAGCGGAGGGTGTGCGCGGGGGGCGTCATCGGGCTCTCTTCTCTCTCACAACTGTTCAGGTGGGTAACGCGTCGGCTGATGGTGGAGCAGCGGGCAGGGAGCTGCTCGGAAGTGTGATCCTGGGCGGTTCGCCTTGGTCGACGCGGGCGTCGAAGCGGCGGGCACTGTCTCGTGCTGTTGCGGCTCAGTGGCTCAGCGGCTCAGTGGCTCAGCGGTTGATCGACTGGATCTCCTGGACGGTCATGTCCTGCGTCGTCTCGAACGTGCCGTCGGGCAGGTCGCCGCCGGTGCCGCCGGAGCCTTGCCAGGTGATCTGCCAGGTGATGGACGCCCTCAGCCGGTACGGCGTGCCGTCCGTGGCCTTGAGGTAGCGGATGCCGCACGGTGGCGTCCGGTCGGAGTCACCCCTCACGTACGGGGTGCCGGTCGAGCCGTCGGCGTTGATCCCGCAGGCACCCGAGGCCGGGTACGTCTGCGCGTACTCCGTGCCCGGGTCCAGGTGCAGGGCGATCGGCTCGGCCGTCGTCTCCGCCCACAGGCCCGTGTTCGGCAGCTCCGCGCGGACCTTGACCTCGTGGAAGGTGCCCTTGTCCAGCCAGGCCCAGGTCGGGGCGTTCACCGTGGACTTGGTCCGCGGCTTCAGGTCGATCTCGGTGGTCGGGACCTTGACCTTGTCGTAGGCGTACTCGGCGAGGGTCTTCGCCGTGGGGGCGTTCGGTACGTCGGGGATCTCGCCGGCGTCCTGCCAGAACATGACGCGTTCGCAGCCGAAGGAGTCCCGGTCGGCGGGATCGCGGGCCACGCCACGCCAGAAGGCCGTCCTCGCCGGTGTTGTAGTCCTTGTAGCCGTCGCGCGTCACGAGGGAGTCGTCCTCGTAGTTGTAGGCGGCTTTGCCGTCCCGGTAGTGGTCCGTCCACAGCTTCTGGCCTCCCCACATCTCATGCGGGGCGACATACCCGAGCGGATTGTCCCCCTCCGAGAACGCCTTGAGCTGCGCCGGCGTGTAGACGGGCTCGTACCAGCAGGCCGGGGGCTCCCAGTTCACGTCCGTCGACGAGAGGCCGCCGGTGCTGTCGCCGGTGGGACCGCTGAGCTGGGTGACCTTGATCCGGGAGACGGCGGCCGACAGCTCTCCGGTGCCGTTCGTGTCGCCCGAGGCCGGGGGAGGAGTCGTGTTGTCGGCGGGCCCGTTGGCGTGAGCGGCGCCACCGACGCCCAGCACCGCTGCCGCGCCGACGGCGGCACCCCGGCGCAGCCTCCGCCGCGCGGGCGTACTCACCGGCACTCCTTGGACTTGCCCACCACCTCGACGCTCCAGGCTCTCCAGACCTCGGAGGAACCGGACGGCGGCACCATACGCAGCCGGAACGTCTGGTAACTGCTCAGGTTCTCCTCCGAGTAGAGGACCTTCCCGCTCTTGATCTCCTTGCCGTAGAACTTGGCCTGGTTCCGGCAGAACGCGACCAGGACGCCCTGGCCACCACTGAGCGTGCTGACCTCTTCGTCGTAGTACTTGTCCGTCCCGGTGACGGTCCAGCCGCCCTTCTTCCAGGTCTCGATCTGCGACTTGGCGTACTGCGCGGCCTGGTTGAGCGAGTAGTACTGGTACGCCGGGTCGTTCGGGTCCTGCTCGTCGATGCCGTGATCCAGCGCACGGATGTAGTTCTGCGCGCCGGCGAGAGCCGCCGCGTGCTTCGCGTCGGACGGCTCGTCGAAGTCGAAGACCAGGTCGAGGTCCTTCGGAGCGCTGATGTCGGGGGCGCCTTCCGGCGTCGACGTCGAGGCCGAAGCCGAAGCCGAGGCCGATGGACTGGCCGATGGACTGTCCGACGTCCCGTCCGCGCCCTTGATGTCGTCCGGAGCCCCCTCGTCACCCCCACCGCACGCGGTGAGCACAAGGGTCGCCGCCATGGCGAACGCGGCGGCGGTGGCGGGCAGGGCGCGGCGGGCCACGATGGATCTCCCCCGGAGGTCGGCGTGTGCAATGGGGAACGAAGCTATCAGGGGCCGGTGATGGGCCTTTGATCACCTGCGGGGGATTGTGTAGAGAGCGTGAGGGTGTGGCGTGGCGATTGCGAACAGAGCGATCGGCGCGAGCTCAAAGGGGCGTCAACTCGGGCATGTCCGGCAGGTCGTGAGGAAGTGATCCGGGAGGTTGTCCACAGGCCCCTGCCCGACCTTCGACGTCGTACATAAGATCTCTGTAGGCTCAGCACACCCCTCAGGACACCCTCAGGACCCCTTCACCCACTCCCTCCACACACCACCCAGGACACCCGCCATGCCGCGACGCCGCACTTCCAGCTCGTCAAGCTCGACGGGAAGCTCGACGGGCAGCCCGAGTACCCCGAGGAACCGGACCCCGCAGGCCGTGCGGATCCGACGGCGTTCGTTCGGGGACTTCGTCAAGGCGTTCTTCGCGTTCGTCGCGCTGCTCGTGCTGGTCGTGGGAGTGCCGGGTGCGTTGGCCATGTCCGTCGGGTGGCCGTTGCCCAGCGGGGTGCCCGAGCTGGAGTGGTTGCAGAAGCCCATCACCACCGGCACCTTCCTGAACATCCTCACGGTCATCGTGTGGCTCGCGTGGGCCCAGTTCACCGCCTGTGTGCTCGTCGAGATAAAGGCCGCGGTCTCCGGCATCGGCGTCCCCGGCCGCGTTCCCGGCTCCGGCCCCAGCCAGCTCCTCGCCCGGCAGCTCGTCGCCGCCCTCCTGCTCATCGGCGCCACCGCCGCCAGCCTCACCCCGGGGCTGTCCCAGCTCGGGCACAGCATGGAGGGGAACCAGAAGGGCACGGTCGCCGCCGCGCAACAGACCCCGGGCGGCGGCCTCTTCGCCCAGCAGCAGGAGCAGGCCGCCAGCACCGCCGCCGCCCTCGCCGAGCAGGCAGCCGGTGCGGCCGCCGCGCACGCCGACACCGGGGGCAGCGCGTCCAAAGCCGACGACACGAAGTACTACCGGATCCAGCCGCCCGAGGGCCGTCACCACGACTCCCTCTGGGAGATCGCCGAACGGCACCTCGGTGACGGACGCCGGTACAAGGAGATCTTCGACCTCAACAAGGACCGGGTGCAGCCGGACGGCTCCAAGCTGTCCGAGGCCAGCCTCATCCGGCCCGGCTGGATCATGGAGATGCCGGGCGACGCCCGCGGCGGGGACCTCGTCGAGATGCCCGAGGCGGGTGGCTCCGCCGCCCAGCAGCAGCTCCACGACTACGGCAAGGCCGGTGGTGACCAGGCCGGAGGGGGCGGCGGTCACGCACAGGGCGGCGGACAGCAGGGTGGCGGACAGCAGGGCGGCGCCGCCCAGGTCTCCCTTCCCGAGCAGCGCCCCGCACCCGACCAGCAGACCGGCGGTCACCAGCAGCACGCCACCGCTTCCGACAGCGCCTCCGACGCCTTCGGCCTCCCGCAGGCCCTCGTCGGCGCCCCCCTCCTCGCCGCCGGTCTCCTCGGCGCCCTCGGGCGCCGCCGCCGGCAGGCCCTGTGGCAGTCGGCCTTCGGTGCCGTCGGCGGCCGGCGCGGCATGGAGCCGCCCACGCCGACCGGGGACGCCGCCGACGCACAGGACGCGCTGCTCGTGGGCGCCGACCCCGAAGGCGTACGCCTGCTCGACCGCTCCCTGCGCGGACTCGCCGCCTCCCTCGCCGCCGAGTCCCGCCCCCTGCCCACCGTCTACGCGACCTGGCTCAGCAACAACGGCGACCTCCACCTCCAGCTCGCCCAGCCGTCCGGAAACCCGCCGGCCCCCTGGCAGCTCGGGCAGGACCAGACGTTCTGGATGCTCGCGCGCACCGACGCCGAGCGGTACGAGGACGTCGACGCCGCCGCCCCCTACCCCGGCCTCGTCAGCCTCGGCACCATGGACGACTCCCGCCTGCTGCTCAACCTGGAGTCGGTGCCCGGCATCGTGTCGCTGAGCGGCCGCGAGGCCGACCGCGCCGCCGTCTTCGCCTCCGTCGCCGCCGAACTGGCCACCAACGGCTGGTCGGACCGTATGACCATCACCCTCGTCGGCTTCGGCGAGGACCTCACGCCCCTCGCGCCCAACCGGCTCCGGCACCTCGAAGGGATCGACGACCTCGTCGAGACCATGGAGGCCGAGACCCGGCAGCGGCGCGGCGCGCTGGGGGCCGCCGGGCACGACTCGGTCCTCACCGGCCGTACCGGCCCCGCCCAGCACACCCGCTGGGCCCCGCACCTCGTCCTCCTCGCCGCCGAGCCCTCCGCCGACGACGCGATCAAGCTCGCCGAGCTCGCCGCCGACGCCAGCCGGCTCGGCATCGGCTACCTCGTCGGCACCGAGAGCGGTGATCTGCCCGGCGCCGCCTGGGAGATGGAGATCACCGGCGAGGGCAAGCTGCTCGCCCCGCTGCTCGGCCTCGAACTCGACGCCCAGCTCCTGCCCGTACCCCTCCAGCGCGCGGTCGTCGAACTGTTCGTCGAGTCCGACCCGGAGCGCGAACCGCAGGGACCGGCCACCACGCCCCCGTTCCTCGTCGACATCAGCGAGCAGGGACGGCCCGCGGTGTACGCGCGGCTCGTCGGGCCGTACGAGATCATCGGTCTGGACACCCCCGACGGCGACCGCAGCGCCCTGCTCCACGAGGCGCTCGCTCTGCTGCTCCTGCACCGCGAGGGCGTGCACCCGCGCGTGCTGTCCTCCGCGCTCTGGCCGCGCGGCGTCACGGACGACGTACGCGAGGCCCTCCTCGACCGGCTCCGGGCCTGGCTCGGCACCGACCCCGACGGCTCGCCGCGCCTCAGGACCGACAGCACCGGCCGGCTCACGCTCGCCAAGACCGTCGTCTCCGACCTCGACGTCCTGCGCTCCCTCTACCACGAGGCCACACAGGGCCGCGGTGTCGACAGCCGTGCCGTGCGCGGGCGGCTGCTCACCGACGCGCTGGTGCTGGTGCGCGGGCCGCTGCTCGCCGACCGGCAGGAGGGACGCTACCGCTGGCTCACGCACGAGATCATCGACGCCCAACTCCCGCTGCTCGTCGCGGACATCGGGCTCGCGCTCTCCGAGTTCCACCTCGTCAAGGACCGCGCGGAGAAGGCCATCGAGGCCCTCGGCGCCGCCCTGAACTCCGCGCCCGGCGACGAGCGCCTCTGGCACGAACTGCTCCGCGCCACCCACGCCACCGGCGACACCGACCGGCTCCAGGCCCTCGCCGCCGACCTCATCGGCCGCAGCGGGGCCCGCGGACTGCCGCCGCGCACCGAGGCACTGCTCGACGAGCTCCTGCCGACGTGGCGCAACGGCGTCGCGGCCGTGGGATGACCCCCCTTCTCGTGATCGCCGCCGCGCTGTGGGGCGCGGCGGCGGGCGCGCTCCTGCCGAGGGCCGCCTATCGGTTCTCCGTCCCGGCGGGGGAGGACTGGCGCACGGTGTGCCCCGGCGGCCACCAGGTCACGGGGTGGCTCGGGCGGGGCCGGTGCAGGCAGTGCGAAGCGCGGTCCTACGGTCCTCCCGCCGCCCTTCTCGCCGCCGTCACCGCCGTCGTCTGCGCCGCCCTCGCCGCCGCCACCGGCACCCGGCCCGAGATCGCCGTCTGGCTGCTGCTCGCCCCCGTCGGCGTCCTGCTGGCCGTGGTCGACCTGCGGGTGCAGCGGCTGCCCGACGCCCTGACCCTGTCGCTCGCGGGCGCCGCGCTCGCGCTGCTGGGCGTGGTCTCCTTCGTGCCCGAGCACACCGGGGAGTGGCTGACGGCACTCCTGGGCGCCCTCGCGCTCGGCGGCGGCTACTTCGTGCTGTTCCTGATCAACCCCGCCGGCATGGGCTTCGGCGATGTGAAGCTCGCGCTCGGGACCGGGGCGGTACTGGGCTGGTACGGGTGGCCGACGGTCATGCTCGGGACCTTCGCCGGGTTCCTGCTGGGGGCGCTGTACGGCGGTGCGCTGATCGTGGCGCGGAAGGCGGGGCGCAAGACGTCGATCCCGTTCGGGCCGTTCCTGATCATGGGGGCGTTCGTGGGGGTCCTGATCGGCGCGTACGCGGCCTGACGTCGGCGCCCCGAACCGGCTGGCGTAGGCTGGATCAGTCCGTCCACAACCCTTGACGAAAGGGACGCCCGGTGACCGAGATGGCCGACCTTCAGTCCGTTCTCGACCGCGCCGCCGACGGTGGGAGGATCACCCCTGAAGAGGCGCTCGACCTGTACCGCGACGCCCCGCTGCACGCGCTGGGCGCCGCCGCCGACGCCGTACGCCGCCGTCGGTACGCCGGGACCGAGCACATCGCGACGTACATCATCGAGCGGAACATCAACTACACGAACGTCTGCGTGACGGCGTGCAAGTTCTGCGCGTTCTACGCCCCGCCGAAGGCCAAGGACAAGGGCTGGACGCGCGACCTCGACGACATCCTGCGCCGCTGCGCGGAGACCGTCGAGCTGGGCGGTACGCAGATCATGTTCCAGGGCGGCCACCACCCGGACTACGGCGTCGAGTACTACGAGGAGCACTTCTCCGCGATCAAGCAGGCCTTCCCGCAGCTGGTGATCCACTCGCTGGGCGCGTCCGAGGTCGAGCACATGGCGCGGATCTCGAAGGTGAGCGCGGAGGACGCGATCCGGCGCATCCACGCCGCCGGTCTCGACTCCTTCGCCGGTGCCGGTGCCGAGCTGCTGCCCGAGCGCCCCCGCAAGGCCATCGCGCCCCTCAAGGAGTCCGGCGAGCGCTGGCTGGAGATCATGGAGACCGCCCACCGGATGGGCGTCGAGTCGACGTCGACGATGCTCATGGGCACCGGCGAGACCAACGCCGAGCGCATCGAGCACCTGCGGATGATCCGTGACGTCCAGGACCGCACCGGCGGTTTCCGGGCCTTCATCCCGTACCTCTACCAGCCGATGAACAACCACCTGAAGGGCCGCACCCAGGCCACGATCTTCGAGTACCTGCGGATGATCGCGATCTCCCGGCTCTTCATGGACAACATCGCCCACATCCAGGGCTCCTGGCTGACCACCGGCCAGGACGCGGGTCAGCTGACGCTGCACTACGGCGCGGACGACCTCGGCTCGGTCATGCTGGAGGAGAACGTCGTCTCGGCGGCCGGCGCCAAGCACCGCTCCAACCTCCAGGAAATGATCGACATGATCCGTACGGCGGGGCGGGTCCCGGCCCAGCGCTCCACCACGTACGAGCACCTCGTCGTCCACGACGACCCGGCGAACGACCCCGCCGACGCGCGCGTCATGTCCCACATCTCCTCCACGGCGATCGAGGGCGGCACGGCACATCCCGAGCTGAAGATCCTCGCCTCCAACTGACGTACCGGTGCTGACGATCCACGCCGCCGACGCGCTGCGGTACGGGTGGGACGAGGAGTTCGAGCCGGTGCCGGGCGGCGCCGTGGCCGTGCAGGGCAACCGGGTCGTCGGGATGGGGACGCTGGCCGAGGTGCGGGAGCAGTTCCCGGACGCCCGGGTGCGGCACTGGCCCGGCGTCCTCGGCCCCGCCTTCCTCCACCGGGGCCCGCTCCCGGATGCGCCGACCCCGCGCGAGCGCATGCACGCGGTGCTGAAACTGGGGGCGACGGCCGTCCTGGAGGAGCATGCCGACACCCCCGAACTGCGGGCCGCGGCCGCCCGGAACGACATCGTCGTGGTGCCGACGAGCATGCCGACCCACCGCCGGTACGGCTTCCTCCACGCCGGCCGCGCCGACTTCGCCGTCTTCGACGAGAACGGCGAGTGCGTCGCGACGGTCCTCGGCGGCCGACTGGTGCACCGCAGACGCTAGTTCTCCGCGAACGCCTCGGCGAAAGCGCCCGAACTCTGCTCCACCCCACTGCAGTTGGTCAGCGCGTCGTCCTCATCGGAGTCCCCCTCCACGCACGCCTGGTCCCGGAACGTCGACCACATCGACACCCACCCGATCTCCTTCTCCTCGGCGAAGGAACGCACCTGGGCCGCGTCCGACAACGTGAACGTCTCGTTGTCGACGTCGTTGACGCCGATCATCGACGTCAGCGCGATCGCCCGCCACGCGACGGCGTCCGAGGTGCCGAAGACATCCATCAGCTGCGTGTGCGCGGCCTTCGCCGCCGTGATCGCGTAGTCGCCCATGTCCTCGTCGTACGACTCGCCGTAGTTCATGGTCATGATGTTGATCGTCGAGACCTGCACCGCGCTGTTGTTGGCGGACTCCAGCAGCGCGAGGCTGTCGTCGTCGAGCCCCGACGGCATCACCGGAAGGGTGAAGGAGACCGTCAGGTCGCTCCGCTCCTCCTGTAGCAACGCGATGGCCTCCGACCGCAGTTCCACCGAGTCGGAGTCCGTCAGCGCGTCCCCCTCGATGTCGAAGTCGGCCTGGGTGGAGCCGGCCGCGTCGAGCGCCTCGCCGTACGCCTTCGCGAGCGCCGACGCGCTGTCGCAGCTCTCCGCCAGCTCCTTGCCCGACGCCCCGCCGAAGGAGACCCGCACACTCGCGCCGTCCTCCTTGAGCTGCGAGATCCGGGACGCCACCGAGGAGTCGCCGATGGCGTGCGAGTCGTTCCACGTCGGCGTGCAGTCGCTGCCGTCCGCGATCACGAAGGCCAGGTTGTACGTCGTCGGCGAGCCGGCGGAGTCGTTGTCGGAGGCCTCCGTGGCGCTGACGTAGGGGGCGTACGAGGTGCTCGACGACGTCTCCTCGGACGCCTCGGCGGATGCCTCGGCGGACTGGGTCGGCGTCGCTTCCGAGGTGGTGTCGGTGTTCGAGGAACAACCCGCCGTGGCCAGGGCAAACAGGCAACTGAGCCCTGCCGCCGGCCGTAGGAAACGCCGCATTCCGCATGCACCCGCTCTCGTGATTTCTGTCTCAGGATGGAAACAAACTGTGTTGGGCGAGTGGAAATGTCTCACACGAGGCTGAGCTTCATGAGGACAGGATTTACACGGAGAGCTCATGGGCACGTGCGGACAAAACGGGCTATACGACCACGCGAAGCGGACAATCAACCCCTTTCCCCTACCCGGGAGTTGCGCAGGCGTTCCAGCGAACTCTCAGGAAAGAGACAGGTTAAGACGTTTCTCATAAGCGCCTCACATGAATACCTGAGTTTCGGACACATAAAGACTCTCTAACGTCCGGGGAATGCATTCCGAGCCTGCCATCGAAAACCGCGCCGAACGTGGTCGCCGTCGCAAACGCCGCGGCAACGAGTCCGCCGACGGACCCGTGTTCGTTGACAACTCCGGACGCCGCTCCAAGCTGCTGCGCCGGATCGGTCTTCTCGTCGGTGTCCTGTGTGTGGGGTACGCCGTCGTCCTGGGCCTCGCCTTCATGGGCATCGGCACCTCGAACCCGTCCTCGCTGCTGCCCTTCGGAGGCGGCCAGGGCCAGGGCGGTCCGGGTGTCCAGAACGGCAACGGACCCGGCACCCAGCCGCAGGGCGGCATCGGCAACAGCGTGAAGCCCAGCGGTTCCCCGCCCGCGCTGCCGTCGGGCGTGCCCACCCCCTCGGCCTCCGCGACCGCCAACTGACCGGAGCGCAGCCACCGCTATGACTACGACGACTCCCTCCCGCGGCCGCCGCCGCGCCCCCTCCCGTCTGGGACGGGCGGCCGGCAAGGCCGCGGCGCTCCAGAAGCCGCGCGTCCTCCTCGCCGGCCTGCTCCTGCTCGCGCTGACCAGCGTGATGCTGCTCGACGGCTATCTGCGCGCCGAGGTCGGCGGCGACGAGCGGGTCCGCGACGGGGCCAGCTCCAGCAAGGTGCCGGACAAGGTCCTCGACGGCGGCCCGATCGTCAGCTTCCGCGGCGGCTCGGCGACCAGCATCTCCGTCCCGGACAAGACGATCGCGCTGACCTTCGACGACGGGCCCAACCCGACGTACACCCCGCAGGTGCTGAAGATCCTGGAGGAGTACGACGTCCCCGCCACGTTCTTCGTGGTCGGCTCGATGGTCTCGCGCTACCCGGGGATCGTGAAGGACATGGTCGAGCAGGGCAACGAGGTGGGCATCCACACCTTCACCCACGTCGACCTCTCCTACCAGAGCGACGCCCGGGTCAACCGTGAGATGCAGCAGACCCAGTTGGCTCTCGCGGGCGCCGCCGGCATCACCACCACGCTGTTCCGGGCGCCGTACTCCTCGGAGACGGACGCCATCGACAACTACAGCTGGCCCGTCTACGAGAAGCTCGGCGAGGACGGCTACACCAGCGTCTTCGTCGACACCGACAGCGACGACTGGAAGAAGCCGGGTGTCGCGAAGATCGTCAAGTGGGCGACGCCGGACGACGACGACGGTGCCTCCGTGCTCTTCCACGACGCCGGCGGTGAGCGCTCGCAGACGATCAAGGCGCTGCCCAAGTACATCGAGAAGATGAAGGCGAAGGGGTACACCTTCACCACCATCAGCGGGGTGATCGAGGAGGAGCAGGCGGGCAACGCGCAGGCGGCGGGCGCGCCGACGGGTGCCAACGGCCAGCAGAACGGCCAACAGAACAGTCAGCAGCCGGGTGGGGGCGCGTCCGGTGCCTCCAGCCTCCAGGCCGCCCACCGCGAGGCCACCGGCGCGACCCTCTACGAGGGCAAGGCCCTGCTCGCGGCCGTCGCCGTCGCCGAGTACGCCGTACCCGCCCTGTCGGTCGGCCTCATGGTCGTCGGCGTGGCCGTCATGGGGCGGTTCGGGATGATGCTGATCCTCGCCCGACGTCACTACAGACAGCGCAACAAACGCCGCTTCAGCTGGGGGCCGACGGTCACCCGGCCGGTGAGCGTGATCGTCCCGGCGTACAACGAGAAGGAGTGCATCGCCAACACGCTCAAGTCGCTGGCGCAGAGCACCCATCCGATCGAGATCATCGTCGTCGACGACGGTTCGACGGACGGCACGTCCGAGATCTCGCGCAACGCGGCCCTCGAACTCGGCATGACGAACGTCCGGGTCATCCGCCAGGAGAACGCGGGCAAGCCGGCCGCCCTCAACAACGGGGTGCGCAACGCGAGTTACGACATCGTCATCATGATGGACGGCGACACCGTCTTCGAGCCGGACGCCGTGCACCAGCTGGTGCAGCCCTTCGCCGACCCCGACGTCGGCGCGGTCGCCGGCAACGCCAAGGTGGGCAACCGCAACACGATCATCGGCGCCTGGCAGCACATCGAGTACGTGATGGGCTTCAACCTGGACCGCCGTATGTACGACCTGCTGCGCTGCATGCCGACGATCCCGGGCGCGATCGGCGCGTTCCGCCGCGAGGCGGTCCTGGAGGTCGGCGGCATGAGCGAGGACACGCTCGCCGAGGACACGGACATCACCATCGCCATGCACCGCGCGGGCTGGCGGGTCGTGTACCAGGAGCACGCCAAGGCCTGGACGGAGGCGCCAGGGTCGCTCAAGCAGCTGTGGTCGCAGCGCTACCGCTGGTCGTACGGCACCATGCAGGCGCTGTGGAAGCACCGCAAGTCCCTGACCGACAAGGGTCCTTCGGGCCGCTTCGGCCGCGTCGGGATGCCGCTGGTGGTGATCTTCCAGATCGTCACGCCGGTCTTCGCCCCGCTGATCGACGTCTTCACCGCGTACTCGATGATCTTCATCGACTTCCAGGCGGCGCTGCTGGCCTGGCTCGCGGTGCTGGCGGTGCAGCTGGTCTGCGCCGCGTACGCCTTCCGCCTCGACAAGGAGAAGTACCGCTATCTCCTGATGATGCCGCTCCAGCAGCTGGCCTACCGGCAGATGATGTACCTCGTCCTCATCCACTCCTGCATCACGGCCCTCACGGGCGGCCGGCTGCGCTGGCAGAAGCTGAAGCGCACCGGCGAGGTCGGGACACCGGCGGGGGCGAGCTGATGAGCTGGGGGCAGGAGCAGCAGGGGTATCGGCCACAGGACTACCAGCCACAGGACTACCAGCAGGATCACGGCAACGGGTACGGCGGCTATGACCAGCAGGCATACCCGCAGCAGACCTATCCGCAGCAGACGTATCCGCAACAGCCCTACCAGCAGCCGTATCCGCAGCAGTACGTGGACTACGGGCAGTGGGAGCAGACGGCGCCGCTGCCCGCGGTGGAGCCGGAACCGGAGCCCGAAGTAGCGGTCGTAGGGGAAAAGCCGGCGGAGGAGGCGGCGGAGGAGAAGCCGCAGCCCAAGCCCGCCGGTCGCGACCGCTACTTCGACACCCTGAGGGCGGTCGCCCTCATCCGGGTCGTCACGTACCACACCTTCGGCTGGGCCTGGTGCGGCATGGTCTTCCCTTCCATGGGGATCATGTTCGGCCTGGCCGGCACCCTGATGGCGAAGTCGCTGGAGCGGCCGCCGGTGAAGGTGATCAGGAGCCGGATGCGCCGACTGCTGCCGCCCTTCTGGTTCTGGGGCGCCTTCGTCATCCTCGCGATGATGATCCACGGGTGGATACCGCACTGGCAGATCGTCTTCTGGGTCGTGCCGGTCGCCGATCCCATCGGCAACAAATGGGGCGTCCAGGCCTGGGAGATCCTCTGGTACCTGCGCACCTACCTGTGCTTCGTACTGCTGTCGCCATTGCTGCTCAAGGTGTTCCGGCTCGCCCGGATCCCGATGCTGCTCCTGTCCCTCGTGCCGATCCTGGTCCTGAACTTCGTGTGGTCCGGGCCCGAGGGCCGGCTCGGCAACGAACTGTGGGACTTCTCCACGTACCTCTTCTGCTGGATCCTCGGCTTCGCGCACCGCGACGGCGTGCTCCAGAAGATGAAACCGGTGCTCGTGGTCGTCCTGTCCTTCGCCGCCATCGGCTACGGCGGCTGGTACGCCTTCTCCCACCAGGGCGAGGTCGGCACCTACGACCTCGACGAGATCCCGCTCGCGCAGGCCTTCTGGTCGGCCGGGTTCGTGATGCTGCTGTTCTGGGCGAAGGCGCACTTCGGGATCGACTTCGCGTGGCTGACCCGGTTCAAGCGGCTCGACCGGGTCGTCACGGTCTTCAACGCGCGGGCCGTGACGATCTACCTCTGGCACGAGATCGCGCTGATCCTCGCGGTGCCGCTGATCGACCAGTTCTGGAAGGTGCGCGCGTTCGAGATGTACCTGCCGCTGGAGAGCCAGTGGTTCATGTTCGGGATCGGGTGGGTGCTGATCGCGGTGTTCGTCCTGGCCTGCGGATGGGTGGAGGACGTGGCGGCGAAGAAGAAACCGAAGCTCCTCCCCTGAGCGGCCCCTGGACGTCGTACTGCAAGAATGGCCGGGTGACCCGCGCTTCCCTGAACAAGCAGCCGCACGAAGTCGCCTCGATGTTCGACGACGTGGCGGAACGGTACGACCTGACGAACGACGTGCTGTCGCTCGGCCAGGACCGGGCGTGGCGCAAGGAGGTCGCCAGGGCGGTCGACGCCCGGCCCGCGCAGAAGATCCTGGACCTGGCGGCCGGTACGGCCACCTCGTCCCTGCCCTTCGCGCAGACCGGCGCGTATGTCGTCCCCTGCGACTTCTCGCTGGGCATGCTCAGGGTCGGCAAGAGGAACCATCCGTGGCTGCCGCTGACGGCGGGCGACGCGACGAAGCTGCCGTTCAAGGACGACACCTTCGACGCCGTCACGATCTCCTTCGGGCTGCGCAACGTGCAGGACTTCGACGCCGGGCTGCGCGAGATGTACCGGGTGACCAAGCCCGGCGGCCGGGTCGTGATCTGCGAGTTCTCGCATCCGACCTGGGCGCCCTTCCGCACGGTCTATACCGAGTACCTGATGCGCGCCCTGCCGCCGGTGGCCCGTGCGGTGTCCTCGAACCCCGACGCGTACGTCTACCTCGCCGAGTCCATCCGCGCCTGGCCGGACCAGCCCGCGCTGGCCGAGCGGCTCCAGAAGGCGGGCTGGTCGAAGGTGGCGTGGCGGAACCTGACGGGCGGGGTCGTGGCCCTGCACCGCGGGTTCAAGACGGACTGAGGGCTCAAGTCAGGACAGGCGCTGACGGCTCGCTGACGGCTCAGGGCGGCCCAGGGCTCACGGCGGGCCGATCCCGACGGTGCAGGGGTCGCCCGGTTCGTCCAGCTCACGCTGCAACCCGCCGCCCGACGGCTTCGGCACGCGCGGCTCACGGATGCCTCCGCCGCCCTCGCCCGGGCCGAAGTCCAACCAGACGTAGACCATCGATTCCCGCGGCACCTCGGCGCCGGGCTGCGGGTACTGGCGGACGACGTAGTCGACGACGGCGAGATGGAAGTCCTGCCGGTCCGGCGCATTGATGAACAGGCCCTGTGCCTTGGCCGTCTCGCGCGCGTCGACGGCCATCAGGCCGACCAGACGAGGGACGCGCACTTCGGGCGTTTTGGGTGTTATTCGCACAGATGTCACCCCCAGCGGTACTGGCAGGGTAACCGCACTGGGGCGCTACCTGGAAGCGCTGTGTGTTTTTCTGTAGCCGATTATCACTCTGCGTCACGGATCAAGGGTCGGGCGCAGGGAGCTCGGTTCGCGGGGCAGCCCTTCAGCCGGGTGATCGATCGTGCTGAATAGACTGCCCATGTCCAGTGCCGGTCGGCACGCAGATTGCGAACTTGGGGAGATCCCGCCGTGACCGTCGTGACTGAGCCCCTCTCCGAAAACACCGCCGATGTCATCGTCGTCGGCGCGGGGCCGGCCGGCTCCACGACCGCGTACTACCTCGCCAAGGCCGGACTCGACGTGCTTCTCCTGGAGAAGACGGCGTTCCCGCGCGAGAAGGTCTGCGGCGACGGCCTCACCCCGCGCGCCACCAAACAGCTGGTGGCCATGGGTATCGACATCTCCGAGGAAGCGGGCTGGCTGCGCAACAAGGGCCTGCGCATCATCGGCGGCGGCGTCCGCCTCCAGTTGGACTGGCCGGAACTCGCCTCCTTCCCGGACTACGGCCTCGTCCGCAAACGCGACGACTTCGACGAGCAGCTCGCCCGTCAGGCGCAGAAGGCGGGCGCCCGGCTCTATGAGCGCTGCAACGTCGGCGCCCCGATCGTCGACGACCGCACCGGTCGTATCACCGGCGTGCACGCCAAGATCGGCGACACGGGCGAGAAGCGGGAGGTCACCTTCCACGCGCCGCTCGTGGTCGCGGCCGACGGCAACTCCACCCGGCTGTCCCTGGCCATGGGCCTGCACCGCCGCGAGGACCGTCCCATGGGCGTGGCGGTCCGCACGTACTTCGAGTCGCCGCGCCACGAGGACGACTACCTGGAGTCCTGGCTGGAGCTGTGGGACCGCCGGGGGCCCGAGCCCCGGCTGCTGCCGGGCTACGGCTGGATCTTCGGCATGGGCGACGGCACCTCGAACGTCGGCCTCGGCGTGCTCAACACCTCCGACTCCTTCAAGGAACTCGACTGGCGCGAGGTGCTGAAGGCCTGGTGCGCGTCGATGCCGGAGGAGTGGGGCTACACGCCGGAGAACATGACGGGCCCGATCCGCGGCGCCGCCCTGCCGATGGCCTTCAACCGCCAGCCCCACTACACCAAGGGCCTGCTCCTGGTCGGCGACGCCGGCGGCATGGTGAACCCCTTCAACGGCGAGGGCATCGCCTACGCCATGGAGTCCGGCAACATCGCCGCCGACGTCATCGTCCAGGCCCACGCGCGGGCGACGCCGGCCCAGCGTGAGATCGCCCTCCAGCGCTACCCGCAGGTCCTCAAGGACACCTACGGCGGCTACTACACGCTGGGCCGCGCCTTCGTGAAGCTCATCGGCAACCCGAAGGTCATGAAGATCGCGGCCCAGCGCGGCCTCACCCACCCGCTGCTCATGAAGTTCACCCTGAAGATGCTGGCCAACCTCACCGACCCGACGGGCGGCGACGCGATGGACCGGATCATCAACGGGCTGAGCAAGGTGGCACCGAAGGCCTGAACCGGTCTCTGGGGACTAACCGTTCAGCGCTTCGATGTTGGCGGCCCGGCGCGCGAAGACCTCTTCCCGCCGGTCCGCCACCTGCCGTAGCGCGTCCTTGCGTTCGCGCTTGGAGAGCCGGTCCAGGTAGACGTGTCCGTCGACGTGGTCGGTCTCGTGGGCGAGGCAGCGGGCGAAGTAGCCGGTTCCCTCGATCGTGACCGGCTCGCCGTTCTTGTCGAGTCCACGCACGACGGCCCGGTCCGGACGCGGTACGTCCATGGTGGCACCCGGCACCGACAGGCACCCCTCGCTGTCGTCGAGGAGCCTGCGCCCGGCCGGATCGAGCTGCTCCAGCACCGGGTTGACGATGTGCCCGACGTGCCGGGTCCCGTCGTCGTCCGGGCAGTCGTACACGAACAGCCGCAGATCCACGCCGACCTGGTTCGCCGCGAGCCCGGCCCCGTCCGCGATGTACATCGTCAGGAACATGTCGGCGATGAGCGCCGCGAGATCGGGCCCGAACTCGGTCACGTCCCGGCACGGCTTGTGCAGGACCTCTTCGCCGACCTCGGTGATGCGCCGCACCTGTCCGCGCCGGGCCTCGGGCGCGAGGCGGGGGTAGGAGTCGTTCGGCCTGCCTTGTACGAACACGCTGGGCATGTCTCTCCTCGTCGTGCGGATGCTGTGAGCGGTGGGCCGGTGCCCACGACAACAGACCACACGGAGCAGCGCGACGGCCACACCCGCGGACGGTTCCGGCCGGAGCGGCACCGTCTGCAAGTACGGCGACGAAGGGGCCTGGGCGGCCCGGAGCCGCGGGACCGGGAGTAACTCGCCATCCACCCCGTGGGCGTGCTCCACAACCGCCACACGGCCCGCACAGAGGCGCCGAACTTCTTCCTCAACGCACCGCCGTGTGCGGACAATTCGGGCGATCTGTCCTCGGTCCTGTCCTCGGCCCCGGCCTCGGGCGGGCTCCGGAAAGGGCGGAAGGGCCGCTGCCCCCGAGCGGCTGCGGCCCTTCCGACGTTCCGTACGTACGCGTGTGCGCGCTCGTCAGAGTACGCGCACCGCGCCCGACGCCGGGTATCCGGACAGGTCCTGGATGACGACACCCTTGGAGGGGTTGGCCGCGTCCAGGTACTGGCCGTTACCGATGTAGACGCCCACGTGGTAGGCGGAACCCTTGCCGCCCCAGTACAGGATGTCGCCGACCTGGATCTGCGACAGCGGGATGTCGGTGCCCTGCATCGACTGGTCCTGCGAGACACGCGGCAGTTCGACGCCGACCTGCTTGAACGCGGCCTGGACCAGGCTGGAGCAGTCCCACGCGTTGGGCCCGGTGGCGCCCATGACGTAGGCGTCGCCCACCTGTGCCTTGAGGAAGGCGATGACCGTGGCGACGCTGCCGCTGGCGGGTGCCGAGGCGGTCGTCGTGGTGGAGAGGGTGCTCCGCTCCGAGGAACGCGAGGCGGCGGCCTCGGCGGCGGCCTTGCGGGCCTCCTCCGCCTTCTTCTTGGCCTCTGCCTTCTTCTTCGCGTCGGCGAGGTCCTTCTTGGCCTCCTTGGCGGCCGCGGCGGCTGCCGCGTCGCGCTCGGCCTGGAGCTCGTAGTTCGCGGCCGCCTGCTGCGTGGCGTCCGCGGACTCGGCGACCTGGACGGCCAGGTCGGCCGTCAGGGTGGGCAGTTCGAGGGTCTGCGTCGTCGACTCGGCGGCGTACGCCGTGGCCGACGCGCCCGCCGCTGCCATGCTGAGGACGCCACCGGCGACTCCGGCGCGCACGGCGATCGAAGTCGTCGCGCTGCGGCGGGGTTTCCGGTGGCTGCGTATGTGAGCGGTGTGGGACATGAGACCAAGCGGTATCAGGGGCTCCTCCATACCTTCAAGAAACGTGTGCTGCGCCACAGTTGTTCAACGGGCGCCCCGAATTTGTGTCCTGCCGCTCTTTATTGACGCCGTAACGGACATTGCGGACGTGACCTAGCAAGGCCTTGATCACGCACTTTCGCGTTTACGTCCGAATTGCCCCGTGCCTACCACCGGTTGGGACAGGTGGCCAAGCCCGGTTCTCAGAGGTCTCTCATCGATGTGGCGGAGGTCACGCAACGGTTACAGGGGTGGCTGCGTCACGCGCATGCATCTCGCCCTCACCCGCTCGTGAATGTGTGCACGCGTCCACATCGCGCCCCGCGACTCCTCCTGATGTGTGAATGCGGCGCACTACCAAGCGGCCGCGTCCAGCACCAATTTGCATGCAAGGGAACTCTCTTGATATGGAGACGACCACTCCCAGCTGCGCCGACGAGCCAAAATGTCACCTCTGGTGATCGCTCGGACGCTTCACGTACGAAGATCACCGCTCATCCGACTTCATGATCCTTCGTCAGGTGGTGGAGATCACAAAGCTTGTGCAATACCCCGTGTCGCAGATCACAGACCGGCGGGCATAAGATGCGGGTCAGTTGGGCTTGTGACCTGCTTCACATGTTCGCGATCTTCGCCGGGACGGGCGGGACTTGCGGGGCGCGTGAGACGGAAGCGAACTCAACGCCATCGCCAGCAGTCAGTGCCGACTGAGAGGAGCGAGGAGCGGTGAACGCGTATGCGCCCATCCTCGTACTGGGAGCCCTCGGGGCAGGCTTTGCGATCTTCTCCGTGGTCATGGCCACGCTGATCGGTCCGAAGCGGTACAACCGGGCCAGGCTCGACGCCTACGAGTGCGGGGTCGAACCAACCCCCACGCCGGCCGGTGGCGGGCGGTTCCCCATCAAGTACTACCTGACGGCGATGCTCTTCATCGTCTTCGACATCGAGATCGTCTTCCTCTACCCCTGGGCCGTCACCTTCGACGCCCTGGGTGTTTTCGGGCTCGTGGAGATGCTGCTCTTCGTGCTCACCGTCTTCGTCGCGTACGCGTACGTGTGGCGGCGCGGCGGCCTGGAATGGGACTGAGGGGCCTCTAACTCATGGGACTCGAAGAAAAGCTGCCGAGCGGCTTCCTGCTGACCACCGTCGAGCAGGCCGCGGGCTGGGTGCGCAAGGCGTCCGTCTTCCCGGCCACCTTCGGCCTCGCCTGCTGTGCCATCGAGATGATGACCACCGGCGCCGGACGCTACGACCTGGCCCGCTTCGGCATGGAGGTCTTCCGCGGCTCACCCCGCCAGGCCGACCTCATGATCGTCGCCGGCCGGGTCAGCCAGAAGATGGCCCCGGTGGTCAGGCAGGTCTACGACCAGATGGCGAACCCCAAGTGGGTCATCTCCATGGGGGTCTGCGCGTCCTCGGGCGGCATGTTCAACAACTACGCGGTCGTCCAGGGCGTCGACCACATCCTCCCCGTCGACATCTACCTCCCGGGCTGCCCGCCACGGCCCGAGATGCTGCTGGACGCCATCCTCAAGCTCCACGAGAAGATCCAGGGCGCCAAGCTCGGTGTGAACGCCGAGGAGGCGGCCCGCGAGGCGGAGGAAGCGGCGCTCAAGGCCCTGCCCATGATCGAGATGAAGGGGCTGCTGCGGTGAGCGACGCGAACGGTGCCGGCGACGGCGCGAACCCCGAGAAGGACCTCGGCACCTCCAACCTCCCCGGCCAGCGCGGCCAGGGCGGCGAGGAGATCCGCGTCCAGCGCGGCATGTTCGGTGCCGACAACGGCGGCGACACCTCCGGCTACGGCGGCCTGGTGCGCTCGGTCCGCCTGCCGGGCCCCGCGGCCCGCCCCTACGGAGGCTGGTTCGACGAGGTCGCCGACGAACTCGAGGGAGCACTGGAGGAACAGGGGCTCCTGCCCGACAACGCGATCGAGAAGACGGTCGTCGACCGCGGCGAGCTCACCTTCCACATCGAGCGCGAACACCTGCCGCGCGTCGCCCGCACCCTGCGCGACGACCCGGCCCTGCGCTTCGAGCTCTGTACCGGCGTCAGCGGGGTGCACTACCCGCACGACAAGGGCCGCGAGCTGCACGCCGTCTACCACCTGCGCTCGCTCACCCACAACCGGCTGATCCGCCTGGAGGTCAGCGCCCCGGACGCCGATCCGAAGATCCCGTCCCTGGTCTCCGTCTATCCGACCAACGACTGGCACGAGCGCGAGACCTACGACTTCTTCGGGATCGTCTTCGACGGTCACCCGGCCCTGACGCGGATCATGATGCCGGACGACTGGCAGGGCCACCCGCAGCGCAAGGACTACCCCCTCGGCGGCATCCCCGTCGAGTACAAGGGCGCCCAGATCCCGGCTCCGGACCAGCGGAGGTCGTACTCGTGAGCACGCAGTCAGCATCCGCCGCTTCGGCGCGCGAGACCACCGAGGGCACCGTATATACGGTCACCGGCGGCGACTGGGACGAGGTCGTCCAGTCCGCGGCCCGCGCCGACGACGAGCGCATCGTCGTCAACATGGGCCCGCAGCACCCCTCCACGCACGGAGTGCTCCGCCTGATCCTGGAGATCGACGGCGAGACGGTCACCGAGGCCCGCTGCGGCATCGGCTACCTCCACACCGGCATCGAGAAGAACCTCGAATTCCGCACGTGGACACAGGGCACCACCTATGTGACGCGCATGGACTACCTGACGTCCTTCTTCAACGAGGCCGCCTACTGTCTCGGCGTCGAGAAGCTCCTCGGCATCGAGGACCAGATCACCGAGCGCGCCAAGATCATCCGGGTGCTCCTGATGGAGCTGAACCGGCTCTCCTCGCACCTGGTGTGCATCGCCACCGGCGGTATGGAACTCGGCGCCACCACGATCATGATCTACGGATTCCGTGATCGTGAAATGATTCTCGACATCTACGAGCTCATCACGGGCCTGCGGATGAACCACGCGTACATCCGCCCCGGCGGACTCGCCCAGGACCTGCCGCCCGGCGCGGTGGACCACATCCGCGAGTTCGTGAAGAAGATGAAGAAGAACCTCCCGGAGTACGACAAGCTCGCCACCGGGAACCCCATCTTCAAGGCCCGTATGCAGGACATCGGCTATCTCGACCTGGCCGGCTGCATGGCCCTCGGCGTCACCGGCCCGATCCTGCGCTCCACCGGGCTGCCGTTCGACCTGCGCAAGGCACAGCCGTACTCCGGTTACGAGACCTACGACTTCGAGGTCCCGACCGCCGACACCTGCGACTCCTACGGACGCTTCCTGATCCGCATGGAGGAGATGCGCCAGTCCCTCAGGATCATCGAGCAGTGCCTGGACCGGCTCCAGCCGGGTCCGGTCATGGTCGCCGACAAGAAGATCGCCTGGCCCGCCCAGCTCGCCCTGGGCCCCGACGGGCTCGGCAACTCCCTGGACCACATCAAGAAGATCATGGGCACCTCCATGGAGGCCCTGATCCACCACTTCAAGCTGGTCACCGAGGGCTTCCGCGTGCCGCCGGGACAGGCGTACGCGGCCGTCGAGTCGCCCAAGGGCGAACTCGGGGTGCACGTCGTGTCCGACGGCGGCACCCGTCCCTACCGGGTCCACTTCCGTGAGCCGTCCTTCACCAACCTTCAGTCCATGGCGGCGATGTGTGAGGGCGGCCAGGTCGCCGACGTCATCGTCGCCGTCGCGTCCATCGACCCCGTGATGGGAGGCGTCGACCGGTGACCACCTCTTCCTCCGAGCAGGGCGTCAGCCTGGGCATGCCCGAACTGCCCGCGCCCGCCTACCCGGACGACGTTCGAGCCCGGCTGGAGGCGGACGCGCGCGAGGTCATCGCGCGCTACCCCGACTCCCGGTCCGCACTCCTTCCGCTGCTGCATCTCGTGCAGTCGGAGGAGGGCCATGTCACGCGCACCGGCATGCGGTTCTGCGCGGACGTGCTGGGCCTGACCACCGCCGAGGTCACCGCGGTCGCCACCTTCTACACCATGTACCGGCGCAGGCCGAGCGGTGACTACCAGGTGGGCGTCTGCACCAACACCCTCTGCGCGGTGATGGGCGGTGACGCGATCTTCGAGGAGCTCCAGGAGCACCTCGGCGTCGGCAACGGCGAGACCACCGAGGACGGCAAGGTCACGCTGGAGCACATCGAGTGCAACGCGGCCTGCGACTTCGCACCCGTCGTGATGGTCAACTGGGAGTTCTTCGACAACCAGACCCCCTCCAGCGCCAAGCACCTCGTCGACGACCTGCGTGCGGGCCGGACGGTCGAGCCCACGCGCGGGGCGCCGCTGTGCACCTTCAAGGAGACCGCGCGGATCCTCGCCGGCTTCCCCGACGAGCGGCCAGGGGCCGTCGAGGCGAGCGGCGGTGCGGGACCCGCGTCGCTGGTGGGCCTCCGCCTGGCCAGGGGTGAGGCCGCACCCGTGCGCGTGGTCCATCCGCGGACCGAGGAGCCAGAGGACCAGGCGCCCTCTGACCACATCGAGGAGGGGGAGGGATGACCTTGGCACCCGAGCTGAAAGACACCAGCCCCGAGAAGCTGCTCGCACCCGTGCTGTCGGCCTTCTGGGACGAGGACAAGTCCTGGTCGCTGGACGTCTATCGAAGGCACGAAGGATACGAGGGGCTCCGCAAGGCGCTCGCCATGTCGCCGGACGACCTGATCGCGTACGTCAAGGAATCAGGTCTGCGCGGCCGCGGTGGCGCGGGATTCCCCACGGGAATGAAATGGCAGTTCATTCCCCAGGGTGATGGAAAGCCGCACTATCTGGTTGTCAACGCCGACGAATCGGAACCCGGGACCTGTAAGGACATCCCGCTCCTCTTCGCGAACCCGCACAGCCTCATCGAGGGCATCGTCATCGCGTGTTATGCCATCAGGTCGTCGCATGCCTTCATCTATCTGCGGGGTGAAGTCGTCCCAGTACTGCGGCGGTTGCACGAGGCCGTGCGCGAGGCCCAGGAGGCGGGCTACCTCGGCGAGAACATCCTGGGCAGCGGGCTCGACCTGGAACTCACCGTGCACGCGGGCGCGGGCGCGTACATCTGCGGTGAGGAGACCGCACTGCTCGACTCGCTCGAAGGCCGCCGGGGTCAACCGCGGCTCCGTCCCCCTTTCCCTGCCGTCGCGGGCTTGTACGCGTGCCCGACTGTGGTGAACAACGTGGAGTCGATTGCGTCGGTTCCCGCGATCCTGCAAAAAGGAAAAGACTGGTTCAGGTCGATGGGCAGCGAGAAGTCCCCGGGCTTCACGCTCTACTCGCTCAGCGGCCATGTCGCCAGCCCCGGCCAGTTCGAGGCCCCGCTCGGCATCACGCTCCGCCAGCTCCTTGAGATGAGCGGCGGAATGCGGCCCGGGCACCGGCTGAAGTTCTGGACGCCGGGCGGCTCCTCGACGCCGATGTTCACCGACGAACACCTCGACGTCCCCCTCGACTACGAGGGAGTGGGAGCGGCCGGCTCCATGCTCGGCACCAAGGCCCTCCAGTGCTTCGACGAGACGACCTGCGTGGTCCGCGCCGTCACCCGCTGGACCGAGTTCTACGCCCACGAGTCCTGCGGCAAGTGCACACCCTGCCGCGAAGGCACCTACTGGCTCGTGCAGTTGCTGCGCGACATCGAGGCCGGCAAGGGCGTCATGTCCGACCTCGACAAGCTGAACGACATCGCCGACAACATCAACGGCAAGTCGTTCTGCGCCCTCGGCGACGGCGCCGCCTCGCCGATCTTCTCCTCGCTCAAGTACTTCCGCGAGGAGTACGAGCAGCACATCACGGGCCGCGGCTGCCCCTTCGACCCGGCCAAGTCGACGGTCTGGGCCGACTCCCGCACGGAGGTGAACGCATGACCGTGACCACCAACGCTCCCTCGGGAGGGGGAGAGGCGGCGGTCCCGCCGGAAGATCTCGTCTCGCTGACCATCGACGGCGCAGAGATCAGCGTGCCCAAGGGCACCCTGGTCATCCGCGCCGCCGAACAACTCGGCATCGAGATCCCCCGCTTCTGCGACCACCCCCTCCTCGACCCGGCCGGCGCCTGCCGCCAGTGCATCGTCGACGTCGAGGGCCAGCGCAAGCCGATGGCGTCCTGCACCATCACCTGCACCGACGGAATGGTGGTGAAGACCCACCTCACCTCGCCGGCCGCCGAGAAGGCCCAGCACGGTGTGATGGAGCTCCTCCTCATCAACCACCCGCTGGACTGCCCGGTCTGCGACAAGGGCGGCGAGTGCCCCCTCCAGAACCAGGCCATGTCGCACGGTCAGGCCGAGTCCCGCTTCGAGGGCAGGAAGCGGACGTACGAGAAGCCCGTGCCGATCTCCACACAGGTGCTGCTCGACCGCGAGCGGTGCGTGCTGTGCGCCCGCTGCACCCGCTTCTCCAACCAGGTCGCGGGCGACCCGATGATCGAACTGGTCGAGCGGGGCGCGCTCCAGCAGGTCGGCACCGGTGAGGGCGACCCCTTCGAGTCGTACTTCTCCGGCAACACCATCCAGATCTGCCCGGTCGGCGCGCTCACCTCGGCGGCATACCGCTTCCGCTCGCGCCCCTTCGACCTGGTGTCCACCCCGAGCGTCTGCGAGCACTGCTCCGGCGGCTGTGCCACGCGCACCGACCACCGGCGCGGCAAGGTCATGCGCAAGCTCGCGGCCAACGACCCCGAGGTCAACGAGGAGTGGATCTGCGACAAGGGGCGGTTCGGCTTCCGGTACGCGCAGCAGCGCGACCGCCTGGAGACGCCCCTGGTGCGCAACGCCGAGGGTGTCCTGGAGCCCGCTTCCTGGCCCGAGGCCCTGGAGGCGGCCGCACAGGGACTCGCCGCGGCCCGCTCGCGGACCGGAGTCCTCACCGGTGGCCGGCTCACCATCGAGGACGCCTACGCGTACAGCAAGTTCACGCGCGTGGCGCTCGACACCAACGACATCGACTTCCGCGCACGCGTGCACAGCGGCGAGGAGACCGACTTCCTCGCCGCGCGGATCGCCGGACGCGGCCGCGACCTCGACGGCACGGGTGTCACGTACACCACGCTGGAGAAGGCGCCCGCCGTCCTGCTGGTCGGGTTCGAGGCCGAGGAGGAGGCGCCCGGCGTCTTCCTGAGGCTGCGCAAGGCCTGGCGCAAGCACGGGCAGAAGGTGTTCGCCCTGGCCACGCACGCGACGCGTGGTCTGGAGAAGGCCGGCGGCACGCTGCTCCCCGCCGCTCCCGGCACCGAGGCCGAGTGGCTGGACGCACTCGCGGGCGGGGTCGGCCTGGAGGGCGACGGGGCTCGGGCCGCCGAGGCGCTGCGCTCCGAGGGCGCGGTACTCGTCGTCGGTGAGCGGCTGGCCGCCGTGGCGGGCGGACTGACCGCCGCCGTACGGGCCGCGTCCGCGACCGGCGCGCAGCTGGTGTGGATCCCGCGCAGGGCGGGCGAGCGCGGTGCCGTCGAGGCGGGCGCGCTGCCGTCGCTGCTGCCGGGCGGACGTCCGGCGACCGACCCACGCGCGCGTGAGGAGGTCGCCACGGCCTGGGGTGTCGCCGAACTCCCGCACCGCTACGGCCGCGACACCAGCCAGATCGTCGAGGCCGCCGCCACCGGAGAGCTCCGGGCGCTGGTCGTCGCGGGCGTCGAGGTCGCCGACCTCCCGGACCCGGCACGCGCGCGTGAAGCACTTCACGAGGTCGGCTTCCTGGTCTCGCTGGAGCTGCGGCCCAGCGAGGTCACCGAGCACGCGGACGTGGTCCTGCCGGTCGCCGCGGTCGCCGAGAAGGCCGGCACCTTCCTCAACTGGGAAGGCCGGGTGCGCTTCTTCGAGACCGCGCTCAAGCCCGAGCAGATGACCCGACGCCTCGCGCCCACCGACGCGCGTGTGCTCCAGATGCTGGCCGACGCCATGGACGTCCACCTGGGTCTGCCGGACCTGCGGACCGTGCGCGGCGAGATCGACCGGCTCGGCGCCTGGGACGGACCGCGCGCCACCGAACCCCTCGAAACCGGCGCCCAGTTGCCGAGGCCGGCCGCCGGGGAGGCCGTCCTCGCCGGGCACCGGCTGCTGCTCGACCAGGGCCGCCTCCAGGAGGGCGACGAGGCACTCGCCGGGACGCGGCACGCGGCCCGCGCGCGTGTGTCGGCCGCGACCGCCGCCGAGGCCGGGGTCAAGGACGGCGATGTCCTCGCCGTGACCGGTCCCGCCGGAGCCGTCGAACTCCCGCTGCGGATCACCGAGATGCCCGACCGCGTGGTCTGGCTCCCGCTGAACTCCGCGGGCGCGGGAGTCGCCTCCGACGCCGGTGTGGTGCCCGGCTCACTCGTCCGCATCGGCCCGGCGACGCTCGCCGCCGAAGCCCCCAAGGAGGTGGAGGCATGAGTCCGTACCTCGCCGCTGAAGACCTCTCGCTGTTCGGCACCGACCCCTGGTGGCTGGTCGTCCTCAAGGCGGTCTTCTGCTTCGCCTTCGTGGTGCTGTCGGTGCTGATCGCCATCGTCTGGGAACGCAAGGTCGTCGCCTGGATGCAGCTGCGCATCGGCCCCAACCGCAACGGCCCCTGGGGTCTGCTCCAGTCGCTCGCCGACGGCGTCAAACTGATGCTCAAGGAAGACCTCGTCGTCAAGCGCGCCGACAAGGTCGTCTACATCCTCGCGCCGATCGTCATGACCGTGCCGGCCTTCATGGCCATCGCGGTGATCCCCTTCGGCCCGGCCGGCAACGAGATCTCGATCTTCGGCCACCGCACCACGATGCAGCTCACCGACCTGCCGATCGCGATGCTCTACATCCTCGCGGTCGCCTCCGTGGGCATCTACGGCCTCGTCCTCGCCGGATGGAGCTCCGGATCGACGTACCCGCTGCTCGGCGGCCTGCGCTCCTGCGCGCAGATGATCTCGTACGAGATCGCCATGGGCGCGGCGTTCGCCTCCGTGTTCCTCTACTCGGGCTCGATGTCGACGTCCACGATCGTCGAGCAGCAGCAGGACCGCTGGTACGTCCTGTTGCTGCCGGTCTCGTTCGTCCTCTACATCGTCACGATGATCGGCGAGACCAACCGCGCCCCCTTCGACATGCCGGAGTCCGAGGGCGACCTGGTCGGCGGCTTCAACACCGAGTACACGTCCATCAAGTTCGCGCTGTTCATGCTCGCCGAGTACGCGAACATGATCACCGTCTCGGCCGTGGCGACCACGCTGTTCCTCGGCGGCTGGCGGGCCCCCTGGCCGATCAGCACCTTCTGGGAGGGCGCGAACCACGGCTGGTGGCCGATGCTCTGGTTCGTCCTCAAGGTCCAGGCGTTCCTCTTCATGTTCATCTGGGTGCGCGCCTCGCTCCCACGGGTCCGCTACGACCAGCTGATGAAGCTCGGCTGGAAGGTCCTCATCCCGGTCTCCGTGGTGTGGCTGATGCTCGTCGCGACCGTGCGGACCCTGCGCAACGAGAACTACGACTTCGCCGACATCGCCCTCTACGTCGGCGGCGGCGTCCTGCTGCTCCTGCTCCTGTCCTTCGTCGTGGACATGTTCCGCGGGAAGCCGAAGGAGGAGCCCGCCCCGGCCGTCGCCTTCGACCCGATGGCCGGCGGATTCCCCGTACCGCCGCTGCCCGGACAGGAGTTGCCACCCGCGCCGAGGCGCCGCCCGCGCCGGGAGCGGGAGCTGATTGTCAGTGGTGGGCCCGATACTCAGAGTGACGGATCTCTGGATGGAAAGGAGGCGTCCGATGGCTGAGGAGTCCAAGGGGACCGAGCCCGGTTTCCAGAACCCCGTGGCCGGCTTCGGCGTGACCTTCAAGGCCATGTTCAAGAAGCGGCTGACCGAGCAGTACCCCGAGCAGCAGAAGACCACCGCTCCCCGTTTCCACGGACGGCACCAGCTCAACCGCCATCCGGACGGCCTGGAGAAGTGCGTCGGCTGCGAGCTGTGCGCCTGGGCCTGCCCCGCCGACGCGATCTACGTCGAGGGCGCGGACAACACGGACGAGGAGCGCTACTCGCCGGGCGAGCGGTACGGGCGCGTCTACCAGATCAACTACGCCCGCTGCATCCTGTGCGGCCTGTGCATCGAGGCGTGCCCCACGCGCGCGCTGACGATGACCAACGAGTTCGAGCTCGCCGACTCCAGCCGCGCCAACCTCATCTACACCAAGGAGCAGCTGCTCGCCGGGCTGGAGGAGGGCATGGTCGACTCGCCCCACTCGATCTTCCCGGGGACCGACGAACAGGACTACTACCGGGGCCTGGTGACGGAAGCCGCGCCCGGCACGGTCCAGCAGGTCGCCGTCTCCAAGGGTGAGAAGCCAGAGGAAGAGGAGGTCGGCGCATGAGCACGCAGCTCGCCGCCTACTCCACCTCCACCGGCGAGGCCTTCCAGTTCTGGGTGCTCGGCACCGTCGCGGTGATCGGCGCCCTGTGCACCGTCTTCATGAAGAAGGCCGTGCACAGCGCACTCTGTCTCGCCGGCACCATGATCATCCTGGCGGTGTTCTACCTCGCCAACGGCGCCTACTTCCTGGGCGTCGTCCAGATCATCGTCTACACCGGCGCGATCATGATGCTGTTCCTCTTCGTGGTGATGCTCGTCGGCGTCACGGCCGCGGACTCCCTGAAGGAGACCATCAAGGGCCAGCGCTGGCTGGCCCTTCTCTGCGGGCTCGGCTTCGGCATCCTGCTGGTCGCCGGCATCGGCAACGCCTCCCTGACGGAGTTCAACGGGATGGCGCAGGCCAACGCCAACGGCAATGTGGAGGGCCTCGCCACCCACATCTTCACCAATTACGTGTTCGCCTTCGAGATCACCGGCGCCCTGCTGATCACGGCCACCGTCGGCGCCATGCTGCTCACCCACCGCGAGCGCACCGAGCGAGCCAAGACCCAGCGTGAACTGTCCGAGCAGCGCGTCCGCGAGGGCAAGCACCTTCCGCCGCTGCCCGCGCCCGGTGTGTACGCCCGGCACAACGCCGTGGACATCGCGGGCCTGCTGCCCGACGGCACCCCCTCCGAACTCACCGTCAACAAGACGCTGCGCGAGCGCGGCCAGATCCGTGACGTCTCGACCGAGGCGCTCAACGATCTGCGCGCACTGGAGCAGCGCGCCGAGGATCGCCTGGAGCGGACCGACGTGGAACCGGCGAACCTCAAGCGGGCCGAGGAGGCGTCGAAGTGAACCCCGTCAACTACCTCTATCTCGCGGCCCTGTTGTTCACGATCGGCGCCACCGGTGTGCTGATCAGGCGCAACGCGATCGTCGTGTTCATGTGCATCGAGCTCATGCTCAACGCCTGCAACCTCGCGTTCGTCGCCTTCTCCCGGATGCACGGCAACCTCGACGGCCAGATCATCGCGTTCTTCACGATGGTCGTCGCCGCCGCGGAGGTCGTGGTCGGGCTCGCGATCATCGTGTCCCTGTTCCGCTCCCGCCACTCGGCCTCGGTCGACGACGCCAGCCTGATGAAGCTCTGAGGGGTCGCTGAATCGTGGAGAACCTGATTGCGCTGCTGGTGGCGGCGCCTCTGCTCGGAGCGGCCGTACTGCTGTGCGGCGGCCGGCGGCTCGATGCCGTCGGCCACTGGATCGGCACGGCCCTCGCGGCCGCCTCCTTCCTGATCGGTGCCGTCCTCTTCGCCGACCTGCTCGGCAAGGACGCCGAACACCGGACCCTGACGAGCCACCTGTTCAGCTGGGTCCCGGTCGAGGGCTTCCAGGCGGACATCGCCTTCCGCCTCGACCAGCTGTCGATGACGTTCGTGCTGCTGATCACCGGCGTCGGCTCGCTGATCCACCTGTACTCGATCGGGTACATGGAGCACGACGAGCGCCGCCGCCGCTTCTTCGGCTATCTGAACCTGTTCCTCGCGGCGATGCTGCTGCTCGTCCTCGCCGACAACTACCTTCTGCTGTACGTCGGCTGGGAGGGCGTCGGTCTCGCCTCCTACCTGCTGATCGGCTTCTGGCAGCACAAGCCCAGCGCCGCCACCGCCGCGAAGAAGGCCTTCCTGGTCAACCGCGTCGGCGACGTGGGCCTGTCGATCGCCATCATGCTGATGTTCACGACGTTCGGGACCTTCGCCTTCGGCCCGGTCCTCGGCACCCACGAGGAGCCGGGCGCGGTCAGCGGCGCCGGCGAGGCCACCCTCACCGGCATCGCCCTGATGCTGCTGCTCGCCGCCTGCGGCAAGTCCGCCCAGGTGCCGCTCCAGTCCTGGCTCGGGGACGCGATGGAGGGCCCGACCCCGGTCTCGGCCCTCATCCACGCCGCGACCATGGTGACCGCGGGCGTCTACCTGATCGTCCGCTCCGCCAACATCTTCAACCTCGCGCCCGACGCACAGCTGGTCGTCACCATCGTCGGTGCCGTCACGCTCCTGTTCGGTGCGATCGTCGGTTGCGCGAAGGACGACATCAAGAAGGCGCTGGCCGGCTCGACCATGTCGCAGATCGGCTACATGGTGCTGGCCGCGGGCCTCGGCCCCATCGGCTACGTCTTCGCGATCATGCACCTGGTGACGCACGGCTTCTTCAAGGCCGGGCTGTTCCTCGGCGCCGGTTCGGTCATGCACGGCATGAACGACGAGGTCGACATGAGGAAGTACGGCGGCCTCAGGAAGTACATGCCGGTCACCTTCGTCACCTTCGGCCTCGGCTACCTCGCGATCATCGGCTTCCCGGGACTGTCCGGCTTCTTCTCCAAGGACAAGATCATCGAGGCGGCCTTCGCCAAGGGCGGCACCGAGGGCTGGATCCTCGGCGGTTGCGCCCTGCTGGGCGCGGCCATCACGGCGTACTACATGACGCGCGTGATGCTGATGACGTTCTTCGGCGAGAAGCGCTGGCAGCCGGACGCCGAGGGCCACGAGCCGCACCCGCACGAGTCGCCGAAGTCGATGACGATCCCGATGATCGTGCTGGCCTTCGGATCGGTCTTCGCGGGCGGCCTGTTCAGCATCGGTGACCGCTTCATGCACTGGCTGGAGCCCATCACCGGGCACGACCACGGCGACGCGCCGATCAGCGCCACGACGGTCACGGCCGCCACGGTCGCCGTGATGGTCATCGGCGTCACCTTCGCCTACCTCCAGTACGGCCGCCGCCCGGTCCCGGTCGTCGCCCCGCGCGGATCGCTGCTCACCCGGGCCGCCCGACGCGACCTGCTCCAGGACGACTTCAACCACGTCGTCCTGGTCCGCGGCGGCGAGCACCTCACGCGGTCCCTGGTGTACGTCGACCACACCCTGGTCGACGGAGTGGTCAACGGCACGGCGGCCTCGGTCGGCGGCCTCTCCGGACGGCTGCGCAAGCTGCAGAACGGCTACGCGCGGTCGTACGCGGTCTCGATGTTCGGCGGTGCGGCAGTGCTGATCGCCGCGACCCTGCTGATGAGGGCGGTCTGATACCGATGTCCTTTCCTCTGCTGACAGCGACGGCGGCGCTCCCGGCGATCGGGGCGATCGCCACGGCTGCCGTACCGGCCGCCCGGCGCACCGCAGCCAAATGGCTCGCGCTGCTCGTCTCGCTCGCCACACTCGTGCTCGCGGCGATCGTCCTGGTCCGCTTCGACCCGGACGGCGACCGCTACCAGCTCACCGAATCCCACTGGTGGATCAAGGACTTCGGGGTCCGCTACGAACTGGGCGTGGACGGCATCGGGGTGGCGCTCATCGCGCTGACCGCACTGCTGATCCCGTTCATCATCCTCGCGGGCTGGCACGACGCCGACCCGTTGGAGACCGGCGCTGCATCACTTAGCAGCTTCGCTGCGGGCAGGTGGCGGCCGACTCAGGGCTTCTTCGCCCTGATCCTGGCCGTCGAGGCGATGGTGATCATCTCCTTCGAGGCCACCGACGTCTTCCTGTTCTACATCTTCTTCGAAGCCATGCTGATCCCGATGTACTTCCTCATCGGCGGCTTCGGGGACCGGGCCCACGAGCACGGCGAGGAGACGGCGTCCACGCAACGGTCGTACGCCGCCGTGAAGTTCCTCCTCTACAACCTCGTCGGCGGTCTGATCATGCTGGCCGCGGTGATCGGCCTGTACGTGGTCGCGGGCAACTTCAGCCTCCAGGAGATCGCCGAGGCGCGGGCCAACGGCTCGCTCGACATGGCGACCAACACCGAACGCTGGCTGTTCCTCGGCTTCTTCTTCGCCTTCGCGGTGAAGGCCCCGCTGTGGCCGCTGCACACCTGGCTGCCCAACGCGATGGGGGAGGCCACCGCCCCGGTCGCCGTCCTCATCACGGCCGTCGTCGACAAGGTCGGCACCTTCGCGATGCTCCGCTTCTGCCTCCAGCTGTTCCCGGAGGCCAGCAAGTGGGCGACGCCCGCGATCCTCGTCCTGGCGGTGATCAGCATCATCTACGGCGCGCTGCTCGCCGTCGGCCAGCGGGACATCAAGCGGCTGGTGGCGTACGCGTCGATCTCGCACTTCGGCTTCATCATCATGGGCATCTTCGCGATGACCAGCCAGGGCCAGTCCGGCGCGACGCTCTACATGGTCAACCACGGTATTTCCACGGCCGCGTTGATGCTGGTCGCCGGGTTCCTGATCTCGCGGCGCGGGTCGCGGCTCATCGCCGACTACGGCGGGGTGCAGAAGGTGGCACCGGTGCTCGCCGGCACGTTCCTGATCGGCGGTCTGGCGACGCTCTCGCTGCCGGGTCTGGCGCCCTTCGTGAGTGAGTTCCTGGTCCTGGTCGGCACGTTCGCGCGCTACCCGGTGATCGGGATCATCGCCACCTTCGGCATCGTGCTCGCCGCGCTCTACACCCTCGTCCTCTACCAGCGGACGATGACGGGCCCGGTGAAACCCGAGGTCGCGGAGATGCCCGACCTCAGGGTGCGTGAACTCGTGGTGGTCGCGCCGCTCGTCGTACTGCTGATCTTCCTGGGCGTCTACCCGAAGCCCGTCACGGACATCGTCAACCCGGCGGTCAAGGCGACCATGTCCGACGTACAGAAGAAGGACCCCCAGCCCGAGGTGGAGGCGGCCAAGTGAGCGCTACAGCCGTCCACAGCCTGTGGACAACCGCGGCCGACCCGATCTCCAAGATCGATACGCCGAAGATCGAATACGGACAATTGTCACCCACGCTGATCGTCGTCGGTGCGGCGATCATCGGAGTGCTGATCGAGGCGGCGGTACCGCGCAAGCAGCGGTACTACGCCCAGGTGTTCGTCTCCGCCGTGGCGCTGATCTCGGCCTTCGCCGCGGTCGTCGCGCTCGCGACGAACGGATACGCCACCACCAAGGCGGGCATCGTCGCGATGGGCGCGATCGCCGTCGACGGGCCCGCGCTCTTCCTTCAGGGCACGATCCTGCTGGCGGGCCTGGTCGGCCTGTTCACCTTCGCCGAACGCCGCCTGGATCCGGTGGAGCACGGGAAGCAGGTCGACTCCTTCGCCGCACAGGCCGCCTCCGTGCCGGGCAGCGACAGCGAGAAGGCCGCGGTGAAGGCCGGGTTCACCACCACCGAGGTGTTCCCGCTGCTGCTGTTCGCCGTCGCCGGCATGCTGATCTTCCCGGCGGCCAACGACCTGCTGACACTGTTCATCGCGCTGGAAGTCTTCTCGCTGCCGCTGTACCTGATGTGCGCCCTGGCCCGCCGCAAGCGGCTCATGTCGCAGGAGGCCGCGGTCAAGTACTTCCTGCTCGGCGCCTTCGCCTCCGCGTTCACCCTGTTCGGCATCGCACTGCTGTACGGGTACGCGGGCTCGGTGTCCTACGCGACCATCGCGCAGGTCGTCGACGGCACGGTCACGAACGTCGACCCGGCGCTCGCGGACACCATGGGCAACGACGCGCTGCTGCTGATCGGCGCCGCGATGATCGTGATGGGCCTGCTGTTCAAGGTCGGCGCGGTCCCGTTCCACATGTGGACGCCGGACGTGTACCAGGGCGCTCCGACTCCGCTGACCGGGTTCATGGCGGCGGCGACCAAGGTGGCCGCGTTCGGCGCGCTGCTGCGGATCCTGTACGTCGTCCTGCCGGGCCTGCGCTGGGACTGGCGGCCGGTCATGTGGGGCGTCGCGATCGTCACCATGCTCGGCGGTGCGATCGTCGCGATCACCCAGACCGACATCAAGCGACTGCTGGCGTACTCGTCGATCGCGCACGCGGGCTTCATCCTCGCGGGCGTCATCGCGACCACGCCGGACGGTATCTCGTCCGTCCTCTTCTACCTGGCGGCGTACTCGTTCGTCACGATCGGCGCGTTCGCGGTGGTGACCCTGGTGCGCGATGCCGGTGGCGAGGCCACCCATCTGTCCAAGTGGGCCGGTCTCGGCCGTCGTTCGCCCCTCGTGGCCGCCGTGTTCGCGGTGTTCCTGCTGGCCTTCGCCGGCATTCCGCTGACCTCCGGGTTCGCCGGGAAGTTCGCCGTGTTCAAGGCGGCGGCGGAAGGCGGCGCGGCGCCGCTGGTCGTGGTCGGTGTGATCTCGTCGGCTATCGCGGCGTTCTTCTACATCCGCGTCATCGTGCTGATGTTCTTCAGCGAGCCGCGGCCCGACGGCCCCACGGTCGCCGTGCCGTCGCCGCTGACGATGGCGGCGATCGGGGTCGGCGTGGCGGTCACGCTGGTGCTCGGTGTGGCGCCGCAGTACTTCCTGGACCTGGCGAACCAGGCGGGAGTGTTCGTTCGCTGACCAGCGGTGCCTGTATCTGCGGGCCTGTGGTGCTTGCGGGCCTGCGGTGCCTGTGGTGCCTGCGGTGCTTTTGCGGTGGCCCCGGTTCCCCTTCGTGGGAGCCGGGGCCACCGCGCTGTGCTCAGGACGTCCAGAGGGCGTCGAGGTCGGTCACCCAGTCGGGCACGGCAGCGGTGGTGGTCGCCGGCGCCGGAGCGGCGGAGCACTGCACGGTGGGGTTCAAGGCCGCGAAGAGCCCGTCGGGGTTGTTCTTGTAGATCCACGCGTGCAGCGTGTAGTAGCCGGCCAGCGCGGTGCTGCTGAACGTCTCGCCGAACAGCACCGGCGCGGCCTGGCCCGTGTTCTTGACGATCCACTCCACCCCGACCAGATCGCGGTCGTCCGCGTCGGAGCCGCCTTCGTACAGCAGGGCCTCCGGTTTGGCGGGGTCGACGACGGCGTCGGCGAGGTACTCCGCGTTGACGTAGTGGTAGCCCATCTCGGGCACGCAGTCGTTGGTGCGGGCCCAGCCGTCCGGCGGGGCGAGCGGCTCGTAGGAGTACTTGCCGGTGGTCGTGTACGCCGGGACCAGATCCACCCAGGCGAGGGGGTCGGGCTCGGGCGCCGCCTGTGCGGGGGCGGCGGTCAGGGAGAGAGCGCCGGCTATCGCCATGGTGATGGCGGCCTTGAGGGGCCGAGAGGACATGATGGGGCTCCTTGAAGCGGAAGAGGCGCGCGCTCCTGTGGGACACGCCGTCCAGAGAGGGACGGGCCTCCCCTGCCCGCCCGAGCAGCATGTCCCGGTGACCACGACCGCGCCATGTGACGGAGTCCATTCGTATGAGCGCGCAGAGTGACGGGGCGGGCCTGTGGATAACTCCGGCATTGTCGGTGCGGACCCCTATCGTGGACGCAGTGGTCGAGGGACCACGTACGGGGGACAGGGCTATGCGCGGGATGGGTGGGATCAGCGAGATGCCAAGGGTGACCGAGGTGGCAGGGACGGCCGAGAGCGAGGCGCTGGCCACGCTGCACCGGGTCTTCGGGTACGAGGCCTTCCGTGGTGAACAGGGCGAGGTCATCGAGCATGTGGTCGCGGGCGGCGACGCCGTGGTCCTCATGCCGACCGGCGGCGGCAAGTCGCTGTGCTACCAGATCCCGTCGCTGGTCAGACCCGGTACAGGCATCGTGGTCTCGCCGCTCATCGCGCTGATGCAGGACCAGGTGGACGCGCTGCGGGCGCTCGGTGTGCGCGCCGGGTTCGTGAACTCCACGCAGGACTTCGACGAGCGCCGGGTGGTGGAGGCGGAGTTCCTGGCGGGCGAGCTGGACCTGCTCTACCTGGCGCCGGAGCGACTGCGGCTCGATTCCACGCTGGACCTGCTCTCGCGCGGCAAGATCTCGGTCTTCGCGATCGACGAGGCGCACTGCGTGTCCCAGTGGGGCCACGACTTCCGCCCCGACTATCTGTCCCTGTCCCTGCTCGGCGAGCGCTGGCCGGACGTCCCGAGGATCGCGCTGACCGCGACGGCCACGCACGCGACCCACCAGGAGATCACCCAGCGGCTGAACATGCCGACGGCCCGGCACTTCGTCGCGAGCTTCGACCGGCCCAACATCCAGTACCGGATCGTGCCCAAGGCCGACCCGAAGAAGCAGCTGCTGAGCTTCCTGCGGCAGGAACACGAGGGCGACGCGGGCATCGTGTACTGCCTCTCGCGCAACTCCGTGGAGAAGACGGCGGAGTTCCTGAGCAAGAACGGCATCGAGGCCGTGCCCTACCACGCGGGGCTCGACGCGGGCACCCGCGCGGCCCACCAGTCGCGGTTCCTCCGCGAGGAGGGCCTGGTCGTGTGCGCGACCATCGCCTTCGGCATGGGCATCGACAAGCCGGACGTCCGCTTCGTCGCCCACCTCGACCTGCCCAAGTCGGTCGAGGGCTACTACCAGGAGACCGGTCGCGCCGGACGTGACGGAATGCCGTCGACGGCCTGGATGGCCTACGGACTCAACGACGTCATACAACAGCGCAAGCTGATCCAGTCGGGCGAGGGCGACGAGGCGTTCCGACGCCGGGCCGCCTCCCATCTGGACGCGATGCTGGCGCTGTGCGAGACGGCCCAGTGCCGGCGCGGGCAGTTGCTGAACTACTTCGGCCAGGAGCCGGACCTCCAGGGCTGCGGCAACTGCGACACCTGCCTCACTCCGCCGGAGACCATGGACGGCACGGTCGCCGCGCAGAAGGTGCTGTCGACGGTGGTGCGGCTCCAGCGCGAGCGCGGTCAGAAGTTCGGCGCGGTGCAGATCATCGACATCCTGCTCGGCAAGCGCACCGGCAAGGTCATCCAGTTCGACCACGACCAGCTGTCCGTGTTCGGCATCGGCGAGGACCTGTCCGAGGGCGAATGGCGAGGTGTCGTCCGTCAGTTGCTGGCGCAGGGACTGCTCGCTGTCGAGGGGGAGTACGGCACGCTGGTGCTGACCGAGGCGAGCGGCTCGGTGCTGCGGCGGGAACGCGACGTGCCGCTGCGCAAGGAGCCGAAGAAGCCGGCCTCCGCGAAGGCCGCCGGGTCCTCTTCCGGGCGGGGCGAGCGCAAGGCGAAGGCCGCGGCGGTGGAGCTGCCCGAGTCGCTGGTACCGGCCTTCGAGGCGCTGCGGGCGTGGCGGGGCGAGCAGGCGCGGGAGCAGGGCGTTCCGGCGTACGTGATCTTCCACGACGCCACGCTCAGGGAGATCGTGACCGTCTGGCCGACGTCGGTGGCGCAGCTCGGGACGGTCGGCGGGGTCGGCGAGAAGAAGCTGGTGACGTACGGGGAGGGTGTGCTGGCGGTCCTGGCCGGGCTCGGCGACGGCGGTCCGGCCGCGGGGGTGCCGGGTCCGCAGGGCGATGTGGATGCGGGTGCGGATCTGGGTGCGGATCCGGGTGCGGACGACTGGCCCGAGATGGACGAGGAGCCGGAGCCCGACTGGACCTAGGGAAGGTCGGGGGCGCCGGCTCCGGCGCCGGAACGGATACGGGCTCCGGCGCCGGAACTCTCACGGACCTCTCCGCCGGTCCCCGTCACAGGGCTCGGGTCGCATACGCCCTGACGTCCGCGTCCGGGTCGGCCGTCGCCGTGGCCAGGGCCGCGCGGGCGTCCGCGGTGGCCGTGTGGCGGGTCAGGGACAGGACCGTGGCCTTGCGGACGTCGGCGTTCTGGTCGGCGAGGGCCTTGGCGAGGGCGGGGACGGCGATATCCGGGTCCGCCGCGGACAGTGCGGTCGCGGCTCCGGAGCGGACCTGCCAGGCGGGGTCGGTGAGGGCGGTCACCGCGCGGACGGCGAGCGGCTCGGGGCAGCCGGTGGTGCCCAGTGCGGCGTAGGCGGCGGCGCGCACCAAGGCGTCGGTGTCCTCGGTGAGTTCGGCGAGCGCGGTGACGACTGCCGCGACCGGGGGTGTAGTCGACACCGTTGCCAGGGCCTTGGCGATGGTGACCCGGACCTCGCGGGACGGGTCGGCCGCCGCTGCGTGGGCGAGTTGCTCCGCGGCGTCGACCGAGACGAGGGCGCGTACCGCCTCGATGCGGACGGCGATGTCGGAGTCCGCCAGCGAGCCGGCGAACAGCTCCTTGTCGCCCAGCCGCAGGGCGCGCAGGACGTCGAGGGCGGCGGCGCGGACGACCGGGTCGGGCTCGGCGAGGGCGTTGGCGAGGCCGTCGCGGAGCGCGGGTCCGGGCGGGAGCGTCTCGACGAGCTCACGCAGTGAGGCCGCGGCGGCGGCGCGTACCTCGGCGGCGGGGTCGCGCAGCGCTTCGGCCAGGGCGGGGCCGGTGCCGGGTGGCAGCGCCTCGGTCAGGACGGCCACGGCCTCGCGCCGCACGGCGGACTCGGGGTCGGTCAAGTACGGCTGAAGGGCGTCCAGTTCGGGTTGCTCATCGGCCTCGGCGAGGGCGACGAGTGCGAGGAGGCGGGCGGAGACCCCGGGGAGCGGGGCGGCTGCGACGGAACCCGCAGGCTCCGGCTGCCCGGGGTCATCGGCCCCGGCCGACACGACGGCGCCGGCCGACACCAGGGCTCCGGCCGGCGCCAGGGCCTCGGCGGCCACCGGCGCGCGGTCCCTGGAACCGGCCGTCGCCACGTCCTCCGGATGCACCTCGCCCAGGTGCCGGGAGGGGCCGCCCGTCGGGGTGAACTCCTCGACGGGGACCAGATAGGGAGCCACGGGACGCGCCGTGAACTCCATCGTGCCGGAGGGGGACTTGTGCAGGTCGAGGTGGTGGAACCAGGAGGCGTCGTCGCGCTGGGGGTGGTCGAGACGGTCGTGGTAGAGGCCCCAGCGGGACTCCGTGCGGGCCAGGGACGCGCGCGCGGCCATCTCCGCGCAGTCGCGGATGAAGGAGACCTCGGCGCAGCGCATCAGTTCGTGCGGAGTGCGGGCGCCCATCTCCGCGATGTCGGTGCGCATCCGCTCGAAGGCCTCCAGGGCGAGCGAGAGTCGGGCACCGGACTTCGGCGGGGCGACATAGTCGTTCACGAACCGGCGCAGCTTGTACTCGACCTGGGGCTGCGGCGGGCCGTCCGGGTTGCGCAGCGGACGGTAGATCAGCTCATGCGCCTCGCGGAGCTGGTCCGGCGGCAACTCCCCTTCGTACGGCGTGTACCGGGACGCGTCCGCGCCCGCCAGGTCGCCGAAGACGAAGGCGCCGATCATGTAGTTGTGCGGGACACAGGCGAGGTCGCCGGCGGCGTACAGACGGGGAACGGTCGTACGGGCGTGGTCGTCCACCCGTACCCCCGAGGCCGAATGCCCGCCGCACAGGCCGATCTCGGAGATGTGCATCTCGATGTCGTGGGTGCGGTAGTCGTGGCCGCGGCCGGAGTGGAAGGTACCGCGCGACGGGCGTTCCGTGGAGTGCAGGATCGACTCCAGCGCCGATATCGACTCCTCCGGCAGATGGCTCAGCTTCAGGTACACCGGACCCCGGTCCGAGGCCACCTCCGCCGCGAACTCCGCCATCATCTGCCCCGACCAGTAGTCGGAGTCGACGAAGCGCTCGCCGTGCCGGTTGACCTGGTAGCCGCCGAAGGGATTGGCGACGTAGGCGCAGGCGGGGCCGTTGTAGTCCTTGATCAGCGGATTGATCTGGAAGCACTCGATGCCGGTGAGTTCGGCGCCCGCGTGGTACGCCATCGCGTAGCCGTCGCCCGCGTTCGTCGGGTTCTCGTACGTGCCGTACAGGTAGCCGGAGGCCGGCAGACCCAGGCGGCCGCAGGGGCCGGTCGCGAGGATGACGGCGCCCGCGCGGACCGTCACGAAGGCGCCCGTGCGGGTGTTGAAGCCGACCGCGCCCACGGCCCGCCCCTCAGCCGTCAGCACCCGGACCGGCATCACCCGGTTCTCGATACGGATCCGCTCCCGCATCTCGCGCCGCCGCAGCTGCCGGTACAGGACCTTCTTGACGTCCTTGCCCTCCGGCATGGGCAACACGTAGGAGCCGGAGCGGTGGACCTGGCGGACCGCGTACTCGCCGTGCTCGTCCTTCTCGAACTTCACGCCGTAGGACTCCAGCCGCTGCACCATGGCGAAGCCGCGGGTGGCGGTCTGGCGGACGGTGGACTGGTCGACGATGCCGTCGTTGGCGCGGGTGATCTCGGCGACGTAGTCGTCGGGTTCGGCACGGCCCGGGACGACCGCGTTGTTGACGCCGTCCATGCCCATGGCGAGGGCGCCGGAGTGCCGGACGTGGGCCTTCTCCAGAAGGATCACGTCGGCGCCGTGCTCGGCGGCGGTCAGGGCGGCCATGGTGCCGGCGGTGCCGCCGCCGATGACGAGGACGTCGCAGCTCAGCTCCTCCGCGTCGGTGAGTGCGGGGATCTCCAGGGGGGTGTTCACGGAGGCGGTCACCAGAGGGCCTTTCAGGTACCGAGCGAGGTGAGGACTTCGCGCCGCAGGGCCAGGCGCGCGGGATCTTCGTGTGCCGTGCGGTCACGCGGGCGGGGTATCTCGCGTACGGCGGTGAGGCGGCCGGCCCCGAGGAGGGCCACGCGGTCGCCGAGGAACAGGGCCTCGTCCACGTCGTGGGTGACGAAGACGACGGTCGCGCCCGTGCCCCGCAGCACCTCCACGAGCAGGTCCTGCATGCCGGCGCGGGTCTGGGCGTCGAGCGCGCCGAAGGGTTCGTCCATCAGGACGGCGCGGGGCGTTCCCGCGAGGGCCCTGGCCAGCTGGGCGCGCTGGCGTTGCCCGCCGGAGACGCGGTGCGGCAGATGCCGGGCCCGGTCGGCGAGTCCCACGCGGTCCAGCCAGGACGCGGCCTGCGCCCGGCGTTCGGTGCGGGGCACCCCCTTGATGGCGAGGGGGAGTTCGACGTTGGCCCGCAGGGTGCGCCAGGGCAGGAGGGCGTCCTCCTGGAAGACCAGGGCGCGGTCCGCCGCCGGCGCGGTGATCGGGTGGCCGTCCTGCTCCACGGTTCCGTCGAGCGGGGGCAGCAGGCCGGCGAGGGTGCGCAGCAGGGTCGACTTGCCGCAGCCGGAGGAGCCGACGACGGTCAGGATCTCACCGGGCGCGATGTCCAGGTCGACACCGGACACCGCGGGGGCGCCGGGGCGTCCGAGGCCGGCGGCGGTGAGGGTGAGGCGGGTGCCGCGGTGGGGGGCGGTCGCTTGGCCGGTGGTGTCGGCGCTGATGCCGGTGGCGTCGGTCGGGCCGGAAGCTGTCGAGGTCGGGGCGGTTGTCATGGCCGTCCCCGATGCCTGCGTGGCTGCGCCCGTCGAAGCGGCCTCCCCGGAATCCCTGGAATCCTCCGAGACCCCACCCGCCGTCCCGGTCGTCTCAGACGAGGTGCTCATCACGTGCCTCCTCGGTCCTGGAGTCGAACCCCTTGTCCTTGGGCCTGTCGTGCACGGACCCCTCCTCCACGACCCCGATGTCCACGGCCGCCCCTGCGCGCAGGGGAGCCGACGGCACCGCCCCGGCGCCCCGCACGGATCGCGCGGACCGCGGCCGGGGCCCCGCGCCCACGTCGTACGACGTCCGCGGCAGCCACCGCGTCAGCCGCCGCCCCAGTGCCTCCACCGCCGTGGAGGTCAGCCAGCCGAGGATGCCGATCGTGACCATGCCGACGAAGACGCCGGGGTAGTCGACGACCGTGTAGTCCTGCCAGGTGCGGTAGCCGACGCCGTACTGGCCGGAGATCATCTCGGCGGAGATCACGCAGATCCACGAGACGCCGATACCGACCGACAGGCCGCCGAAGATGCCCGGCAGCGCGCCCGGCAGGACCACCGAGGCGAGGATGCGCGCCCGCCCGCCGCCCATCGTCAGCACCGCCTCCTCCCACGCGGGCGTGAGCGCGCGGACCGCGTGCCGGGTGGAGACCAGGACCGGGAAGAACGCGGCGGTGAAGGTGATGAAGACGATGCCCTGCTCGTTGGAGGGGAACAGGAGGATCGCGACCGGGACGAGGGCGATCGCCGGGATCGGGCGGACCACTTCGAGGACCGGTCCGAGCAGGTCCTCGGCGAGACGGGAGCGCGCCACGAGCACGCCCGTCGCCACGCCGAGCACCGCGGCGAGCAGGAACCCGCTCAGGATGCGGGTGAGGCTGTCGGTGAGGTCGGTCCAGTAGTCGGGCCCGGACAGCCGGTCGGCGAAGGCGCGGGCGACGTCGGCGACCGTGGGGAACTGCGAGAACCGCAGCCACAGATCGATGTCCAGGCTGGTCAGCAGCTGCCACACACCGAGGGCGGCGGTGAGCGCGCCGGCCCGCAGGACGAGTCGGCCGGCCCGGCGCGGATACCGGGGCGCCCGCCGCGCGTACCCGCTCACGAGGCCCGCGCCAGCGCGGTGGCGTAGGTGACCACGCGGGCGCCACCGTGTCCGGCGACGTACTCCTGCGCGGTCGCCGGGGTGACGAACGGCAGCAGCTTCTCGCCGTCGGCCACCCAGACCGCCTTGTCGGCGAACCACAGGGTGCCGGTGGTGGCGTCGGGGACGTACGCGGCGCGGATGCCGGACTTGTGCTTCGCGACGTAGGCCAGCAGTTCGGCCGGGGTCTTGAAGGTGCGGGTCCCGGAGGCGGGGGTCCCGGAGGCGCCCTTGGGCCAGACCTCGCTGGCGGCGGCCGGGGGAGTCGCGGTGAGCCGCTTCGCGTAGTCCGTGCCCAGGGCCTTCTTGACGTACTGGTCGTCGACGAAGGCGTCCACGTCCACGTCGCCGGTCAGCTTGGCCGACTTCAGGATCGAGACGTCGTCCTTCAGGGCGGAGATCAGCTGGGGCTTGATCGCCGGGTCGAAGGTGGAGATGCCGTGGGCGCCGTTGTAGAGGTAGACGACCTCGGCGGGCAGGCCGGTGGCCTCGGCGACCTTCTCGGCGGCGGCCACGGGGTGGTCGTTCAGATAGTCCGTGGCCTCGGCCTGGGCCTTGAGGAAGGCCTCCAGGACGGCCGGGCGCTCCTTGGCGAAGTCCTCGCGGGCGGTGACGCCGTGGAAGGTGGGGAGGTTCAGCCGGGCACCGTCGTAGAGGGCCTTCGCCTTGCCCTGGTAGGCGAGCAGGCCGGGCCAGGCGACGAACTGGGAGAGGGCGTCCGCGCTGCCGGCGGAGAGGGCGGAGGCGCCGACCGCGGGCTGCTGGTTGAGCTTCTCGATGCCCTGGTCGGGGTCGATGCCGGCCCGCTGGAGGGCGCGGACGAGGGTGCCGTCGGCGGCCGATCCGATGCTGGTCGACACCTTCTTGCCCTTGAGGTCCGCGAGGGAGGCCAGCTTCGAGTCCGGGGCGGTGACGATCGTGTTGAGGCCGCCGCGGAGGTTGTAGCCGGTGACGGAGACCAGGTGCGTCGGCTTGCCGAGCTGCTTGCCGCGGGCCGCGTTGATGAGGAGCGGGAAGTCGCCCATCGAGCCGATGTCGATCTTCCCGGCGGTCATCTGGGCGGTGATCGGGGCGCCGGTGGCGTAGTCCTGCCAGTCGACCTTGTACGTCTTGCCGTCACCCAGCGAGTTCAGCTGTTTCTCGAAGTAGCCGAGGGAGCGCAGCAGGGTGCCGGCGGTGACGGTGTTGATGGTCTTGGACTGGTAGCCGACGGTGACGGTCACCGTGGAGCCGTCGCCCGCCCGGGCGCTGCCGCCGCAGGCCGTCAGGGGCGCGAGCAGGAGCACCAGCGAAGCGGCGATTGCCTTGTGTTTCATGGGAGTCGGGGACCTTTCACCGGAGCAGATAGGGCATGTTGACCGTGACGGCTCCGGTGGGACAGCGGGCCGCGCACGGGCCGCAGTACCAGCACTCGTCGACGTGCATGTAGGCCTTGCCGTTGCTCTCGTCGATGGCGAGGGAGTCCAGCGGGCACATGTCCACACAGAGCGTGCAGCCGTCGATGCACTTCGACTCGTCGATGGTCACGGGCACGTCGGCCCGCTGGGGCGCCAAGGGCATGGCTGTCTCCAGAGATGTCCTGAGATTTCCCGCGCGGAAGTGAACCGCGCCGGGTCTGCCGAACGATGAAGAGGTGAGAGGGGGGTGGTCAGAGGGAGCGGTGCAGCAGGCCGCTCATGGTGATGCGATCGCCGCGGAAGCGGATGAACTCCAGATCGACCGGGCGGCCGTCGGCGAGGTGGGTGAGGCGTTCCAGCATGAGGACGGCCGCGCCGCGCGGGGCCTCCAGGACGGCGGCGGAGTGGGTGTCCGCGTTCACCGCCTCCAGGGTGATCTCGGCGTGGCCGAGCCGCTGGCCGGTGATCGTCTCCAGGAGGCGGAAGACGTCGGTGTTCTCCAGGTCGGCGCCGAGCAGGGCGGTGCCGATGTCGAGCGGGATGTAGGTGAGGTCCAGAGAGAGGGGAAGTCCGTTGAGGCGGCGCAGGCGTTCGATGTAGAGGACGTCGGTGCCGGGTGGGACCTGGAGGCGTTCGGCCACCGGGGCGGGTGCGGGTGCGGGGCCCATGGTGCGGACCTCGTTGGTGACCGTGCCGTGTTCGTGGAGGGTTTCCGCGAGGCCCATCAGACGGTCCAGGCCGTGGGGGTACTTCTGGGCGACGACCACGGTGCCCACACCGGGCAGGCGGTCGACGAGACCTTCGGCGCGCAGCAGGTCCAGGGCCAGGCGGACCGTGTTGCGTGAGGCCCGGTAGTCGGTGGCCAGGGTCGACTCGTGGGGGAAGGAGTCGTCCGCGAAGCCGCCGGTGAGGATCTGGTGGCGCAGGAGGTCGGCGAGTTGCCTGGCCTGGTCCGCGCGCAGCCGACGCCGCGCGCGGTGGGCGGCGACGGTGGTCGCGCCCTGGCCGGCGTGGTCGCGGACGCGGTCGGAGGGAGGCATGCCCCGAACCATAGCGAGGAGGTAGGAAAAGGGGTGTTGCGGCAGTGTTGCGCCACCTGCCAGGGCGTCAGGCGGGCCGCTGACCTGTGCAAACGGCTCACCCGGAGCAAGATCTGCCAGGTCAGGTCAGGTCAGGTCGGGTCAGGTCGGCTCAGCTCAGGCCAGCTCAGGCCAGCTCAGGCCAGCTCAAGTCAGGCCAGTGCCGTCAGCCCCGGCCCGAACGCGATCAGCAGGGGCAGCAGGGGGATCAGGGCCGCGAGGGTCGCCGTCAGCGCCCGGTGTCGGCGCAGCAGGCGCGGCCGGGGCTCCAGCAGCCGGTCGACCCGCTCGCCCAGCAGCCGGTGGCTGGAGGAGCAGGACAGGACGCCCCGGTGCTGGTTCAGCTCGATCAGGGCCAGGGCCGTGGTCAGGTGGCCGCAGCGGCGGGAGGCCGTGTCGTCGGCCGCCAGTTCGACCAGGCGGTGGGTCTCGTCGCAGAAGTGGGCGAACAAGGGCACCCGGGGGAAGCCGGTGGCGAGGGCGGTGGAGAGGTGGAGCAGCCAGTCGTGGTGAGAGCGGGCGTGGTCGCGCTCATGGGTGAGGACGGCGTCCAGCTGGTGGTCGGTCAGGCGGTGCAGCGCACCGGTCGTCACCACGAGCTGGGGCGGGCTGCCCGGCATCCACCAGGCGTCGGGGTACTCGTCCTCCAGCACCAGCAGGGGGCCGCGCGCGGCCTTCTCCAGACCGCCGGGCAGTTCGGGGGCGCGTTCGCGCAGGTGGGCCCTGGTGAGGCCGCGACGGCGGCGGGCCTCCACCAGCTCGCGGGCCAGCATCGCGGTCGTCCAGGCGGCCCCGCAGGCCAGCAGCAGGGTCAGTAGCGCCGCCCAGGCGGGGGCGGCGGACAGGTCGTAGGCCGCGGTCACCGCCGGCGGTGCGGGGGCGAAGACATGGTCGCGGACGGTGTGGAAGACGGCGGCGGCGCCGAGCACCAGGGCCGTCAGACAGCACATCAGGACGGTGGCGACCAGGCATTGCCACACCCACAGCGCGACCACGGGTTCGCGTTCGGGCCAGTTGGCCCGGGTCAGCGCACGGGGCGCCGGGACGGCGGCGGCCAGCGCGACGGCGCTCAGCAGGAGCAGGCAGAACGTCATCCCACGGGCTCCGGATCCGGTCGGTGGAAGAGGCGGCTACGGGTGGGCCGACGCACACGTCCGCTGTGTCGCCCGCCGCCAGTATGACGGCGACGGGCGGCGCACGGCAGACCTCGGGACGGCCCCCGGCCCGTACATCAACCCGATGTCGACCGCATCACCCCGACACCACCTGCCCCACCACGTCCCCGTCCTCCAGGAAGGTCCGTTTGCCGTCGGGGAGTTCGAGGGAGTCGCGGCCGTTCCAGGTCAGCTCCAGCAGGGAGCCGCGTTGCCGCTCGGAGGGCCCGCTCACGGTTCCCGAGCCGTACAGGTCACCGGTTCGCAGCGAGGCCCCGTTCACCGTCATGTGGGCCAGTTGCTGCGCGGCGGTCCAGTACATGGTGGAGAAGGGGGGCTCGGAGACCAGGTGCCCGTTGACCGACACGGAGATACGGAGGTCGTAGCCGCCCGGGCCGTCACCCGAGGCCGAGTCGTCCAGGTACGGCAGCAGTTCGTGCGTCCGCTCCGGCGGTGCCACCCGCGCCTCCTCCAGCGCGTCCAGCGGGGTGATCCAGGCCGACACGGAGGTGGCGAAGGACTTGCCGAGGAACGGGCCGAGGGGGACGTACTCCCAGGCCTGGATGTCGCGCGCGGACCAGTCGTTGAGGAGGCACAGCCCGAAGACGTGCTCGCGGAAGTCGCCCAGCGCCACCGGCGAGCCCATCGCCGACGGCACGCCGACCACGAAGCCGACCTCCGCCTCGATGTCCAGCCGGATCGAGGGGCCGAAGACGGGGGCCGCGTCCGTGGGGGCCTTGCGCTGGCCCGAGGGCCGTACGACATCCGTCCCCGACACCACGACCGTGCCCGAACGGCCGTGGTAGCCGATCGGCAGGTGCTTCCAGTTGGGGGTCAGGGAGTCCGCGGCGTCGGGGCGGAAGATGTGGCCGACGTTGCGGGCGTGGTTCTCGGAGGCGTAGAAGTCCACGTAGTCCGCGACCTCGAAGGGCAGGTGCAGCGTCACCGACGAGAGCGGGTGCAGGAACTCCTCGACGGCCGACTGGTGCGAGGGCACCGTGACCCATGCCGTCAGGGCCCGCCGTACGTCCGACCACGCGGTGCGGCCCGCGGCCAGCAGCGGGTTCAGGGTCGGTCGGGCGAGCAGGGCGGCGTAGGGCGAACCCAGTGCGTGGGCCGCCGCGCCCGTGTCGAGGACGTGGTCGCCGAGCCGGACGCCGACGGTCCGGTCGGCCGGCTCTCCCAGGGAGAAGACGCCGTAGGGAAGGTTGTGCGGGCCGAAGGGGTCTCCCTCGGGGAGATCGAAGGGGGGCATGGGGTGCTGCCTCGCTCTCAATCGTTGCGTGTGCCATGTGGTCGCGGCACACGTTACGGCCGAGTCGGTTGTCTTGGGAGGGCTTAAAGGGCTGACCGGGAAGGGCTAAAGAGTCCGTAATGGTCTGGTAAGAGGCCGTTGGAGGCATCGATTCCGGCTTAGCGTCCTTTGGGGACTACGGGCGGGGTGGGGCCGTTCCGCAGCCGGGACACGTGGGGGGACCCGTGGCCAGGAGCGCAGACGTACGTGTGCCTTTCGAAGCCGATCGTGAGGTGCCGGGCCTGATCGTGAAGTTCGGCGACTACCCGCTGCACCACGGCGGGGTCGGCGCGATCCGCAGTCTGGGCCGCCTCGGCGTCCCGATGTACGCGATCACGGAGGACCGTTTCACACCCGCGGCGGCCTCCCGCTATCTGACGAAGGCCTTCGTCTGGCCGACGACGGGGGCGGAGGAGCCCGGACGGCTCGTCGAGGGGCTGTTGCGGATCGGGCGCGCCATCGGCCGCCCGACGGTCCTGGTCCCCACGGACGAGGAGGCCGCGGTGCTCATCGCCGAGCACCGCGACGAACTCGGCGCCCGCTTCCTCGTCCCGCGCGTCGAACGCGGGCTGCCGCGCCGCCTCGCCAGCAAACAGGGCCTGCACGAACTGTGTGTGGAACACGGCATCCCCAGCCCGACGGCGGCTTTCCCGCAGTCGTACGACGACGTCGTCGCGTTCGCCGACAAGGCGCTCTTCCCGGTGGTGGCCAAGAACCGCGAGGCGTTCGTGCGGCGCACCCGGCCGGCGGTGAACGGCACGACCCGGATCGCCACCCGCGAGGGCCTGCTCAGCCTCGCCCGCGACTGGGGCGAGCGGCCTGGGGTGATCCTCCAGGAGTATCTGCCCAGGGAGCAGGCGGAGGACTGGATCGTGCACGCCTACTTCGACGCGGACTCCACGCCGCTGGCGATGTTCACCGGGGTCAAGGTCCGTTCCTGGCCCCCGCACGCGGGCATGACCGCGAACGCGTACGTCGTCGACAATCCGGAACTCGCGGACCTCGCCGCGCGTTTCATCAAAGAGATCGGCTTCACCGGCGTCATCGACCTCGACCTGCGCTTCGACCGTCGCGACGGGCTGTACAAACTCCTCGACTTCAACCCGCGCATGGGCGCCCAGTTCCGGCTCTTCGAGAACGAGTCGGGGGTGGACGTCGTCCGCGCCCTGCACCTGGACCTGACCGGCCGCCGTGTCCCGGAGGGGGAACAGCGGGCCGGCCACCGGTACATCGTGGAGAACATCGACCTGCCCGCCCTCCTCGCCTACCGCCGCAGCGGCTACACGACACCGCACGCGCCGGACCGGGCGAGCGGGACCGAGCTGGCCTGGCTCGCGGGTGACGACCCGCTGCCGTTCCTCACGATGCTCGCGCGCCTCGCGCGCCCCGGCGTGAAGCATCTGCGCCAGATGTACCGGCTGTGGCGGACCAACCACACCACGAAGTGACGAAGAGACGTTCCTGGGGAGGGACTTCGTGATCCGACCGGTAGCAGTCATCGGTGCCGGGCCCTACGGCCTGTCCACCGCCGCGCATCTCAGGGCCCGCGGTATCCCCGTCCGGGTCTTCGGTGACCCCATGGTCAGCTGGCGCGACCACATGCCCGCCGGCATGCTCCTCAAGTCGACCCCGGCCGCCTCCGACCTCGACGCGCCCCAGCCGGGCCACACCCTCGTCGACTACTGCGACGCGGCGGGCATACCGCGGCTGGTGACCGACGAGGACATCGTCCCGGCGCAGACCTTCATCGCGTACGGCGAGTGGTTCCAGCAGAAGCTGGTGCCCGAGCTGGAGCGGGTGCGGGTCGTGTCGGTGGACCGGAGCGCCCAGGGCTTCGAACTCAAGCTGGACTCGGGCGAGTCGTTCACCGCCCGCGCGGTCGTCGTGGCCACCGGACTCGCGGGGCTGGCCCATCTGCCGCCCGAGCTGACCACAGGGGACGGACCCACCCCCACGGGCCCGGTCTCCCACAGCTCCCAGCACCACGACCTCGGCCGTTACGCCGGCAAGGAGCTGATCGTCGTCGGCGCCGGCCAGTCCGCGCTGGAGACGGCGGCCCTCGCGGCGGAGGCGGGCGCCCAGGTCAGGGTCGTCTCGCGGGGCCGTGGCCGGGTCGCCTTCGGCGCACCCCCGTGGCAGCAGCCCCGGTTCCGCCCGGAGTCGCCCTTCGGCCGCGCCTGGTCCCTGTGGGCGCTCAGCTACTACCCCCACCCCTACCGCCACCTCCCGGCCCAGGCCCGCCACTACCTGGTCCGCCGCGTCCTCGGTCCGCTCGGCGCATGGTGGCTGCGCGACCGCTTCGAGGGCAAGGTGCCGGTCAGCGAGGTCCGTCGCGTCCTGAGCACGGACGCGGCCGACGGCCGGCCCACACTGACGGTCCGCACCCCCACCGGCGCCACGGAACGGCTGTCGGGCGACCACGTCATCGCCGCGACCGGCTACCGCGTCGACCTCGCCGCGATGGACTTCCTCGGCCATGAACTGCGTACCGCACTCGCGGTGAGCCGGGGTGCGCCGAAACTGGGCGCGGGATATGTGTCGTCGGTGCCGGGGCTCTACTTCACCGGCCTTCCCGCGGCCTCGTCGTACGGGCCCGTGATGCGGTTCGTGTGCGGCACCGAGTTCGCGTCACCGAGGCTGGTGAGGCACCTGGCGGCCGCCCACGGCTAGAGCTCCTCCGCCGCCCGCTGCCAGGCCATGAACTCCTCGGTCAGTTCGGGCGGGTTGGCGTACTCGGTCGCGTGGATCTCCCAGCCGGGGCAGTCCATGTCGAACACGACCACGGGGATCGGGCGGCCGAAGGTCTTCTCGATCACCCCGTCGGCGTGGAGATGGCGGGCGAGGTCGATGACGGCGTCGTAGAAGTGCAGGCGAAGGAGGTCGGTCCTGGCGCGGAGGTCGTCGTCCTCCAGCGTCCGGCCGAGGTCGAACCCGCCGTCGTACCAGACGCCGAGCCGCTTGACCTCCTCCACGTACACCGGGCTGCCCACCGGATCCTCGGGGACGTTCCCGAGCTTCTCGAAGCCGTCGAGGATCCAGTAGGCGTAGTTCCAGCGGACCTCACCGTCGTCCCCCGGATACCGCTCCCGCTCGCACTGGCTCTCCGTGTTGTAGCCGATGTCGACGTAGGGGTGACGGTCGTCGCCGTCGACGCGCCAGATGTTGAAGGCCAGGGTGTAGACCTCGGCCCTCAGCTCCTCGGGTATGCGCTCCAGCACGCCGGCCGCGGCCGTGCGCAGATGGTCCAGAAAGGTCCCCGGTCGGTCCGTCACCCCGCGAGCATCTCACCCGCGCCGATACGCCCCCACCGTGGAGAGCCCGGTCAGTGCCCTGCTGTTGTAGTCGAACAGGGCCTGGTTCTCCCAGGCGTTGCCCGAGCCCGGGTTCGCCGGGTCCCAGCCGTTGCCGGTGACCGCCGTCCACAGGCCCTCCCAGTACACGTACCCGAGGCCCCTGTTGCTGGGCGCCGCGGCCACCGTGTCGGCGATCGCCCTGATCCACGCGTCCTGGCCGGCGGGCGTGGCGGGGTAGCCGGAGGTGAGCTGGCTGCTGGAGTTGACGATGTTGCCGGTGGAGTCCTTGTTGGCGAGGGTCCAGGGGTAGGCGGTCTCGACGACGATCGCCGGGGTGGCGTAGCGGTTGGTGACGAAGGCAAGGTTGGCGGCGAGCGCCGACAGTGTGCCGTGCCAGTACGGGTAGAAGGACAGGCCGATCACGTTCCAGGTCACGCCCCGTGAGCGCATGTTGTCGAAGAACCACTGGTAGAGGCTCTGCGTGCCGCCGTTGGCCAGGTGCAGGACCGTCCGGACGCCGGAGGTCGTCGCACGGGCGGCGTTGGTGCCGGACTTGAGGAAGGCCGCCAGGTTGTCCAGGTGCTCCCAGTTGCCGTCCGGCCAGAGCATGCCGCCGTTGAGCTCGTTGCCGATCTGGACCAGATCGGCGGGCGTGCCCTGGGAGACCAGGGCGCCGAGGACGTCGGCGGTGTGGTTGTAGACGGCCGTGGACAGCTGCGAGACGGAGTACGAGGACCAGGCGGCGGGCTTGGTCTGGGTGCCGGGGTCGGCCCAGGTGTCCGAGTAGTGGAAGTCGATGATCAGCTTGATGCCCTGCGCGCTCAGCCGCCTGGCCAGCGGCAGGATGCGGGCCTTGTTGTTGTAGCCGTCCGCGGGGTTCACCCACACCTTCAGCCGGGCGTGCGAGATGCCGACCGTGCCGAGGAGGGCGACTGGGTCGACCCTGGTGCCGGCGGAGTTGTAGTAGACCCCGCCGTAGGCCTCGGACTTGGGCAGGGTGGAGATGTCGATGCCACGGACCGAGAGGGTGGTCGCGGCGGCGGCCGGGGTGACGGTGGCGCCCAGAGCCACGGGGGCGGCCGTGGAGACGGCGGCGGCTTTGAGGATCGTACGACGGCGCATGCGGGTGCTTCCTTCCACAGTGGTCGGAGAGTCGAGCGACGTACGTGCGTGTGCTGGAGCGGCCGTCGGCGGCCCGGCGACCGCCGACGGAACACTGACGAAGGGGAGTTACGACCGGTAGCGGCCCAGGGTCCGCAGCCCCGGCAGCGCCCTGTCCGCGAAGTCGAACAGCGCCAGGTTCTCCCACGCGTTGCCCGAGCCCGGGTCCTGCGGGTTCCAGCCGCTGCCCGCGCGGTAGGTCCACACGCCTTCCCAGTAGCAGTAGCCGAGGCCCAGCCCGTCGGGGACGGCGGCGGCGAGGTCGGCGACCGCACGCAGCCAGGCGGCCTGCCCCTCGGGGGTCGCGGGGAAGCCGGGGGTCAGCTGCGAGGGGCTGTTGAGGATGTCGTTGATGTCGTCCTCGCTGCCCAGCGTGAACGGGTACGCCGTCTCGGCGATCACGACCGGCTTGCCGTAACGGGCGGTGAGATCCGCGAAGTTGGCGGCGGCGGTCTCCAGGGTGCCGTGCCAGAACGGGTAGTACGACTGGGCGATGATGTCGAAGTCGAGGCCGTAGGACACCGCGGTGTCGAACCACCAGCGGGACGTGCCGTTGTCGCCGCCCGAGGCGATGTGCAGCATCGTGCGGATCCGCGGCGAGCTGTCACGGGCGGCGCTCAGACCGGCCTTGAGCAGCGCGGCGAGATTGCCCCAACCACCGCTGTCACTGCCCCAGTTCTTGCCCTCGGGCCAGAGCATGCCGCCGTTGATCTCGTTGCCGACCTGGACGAGGTCGGCCGGGGTGCCCTGCCGCTTCAGGGCACCGAGGACGTCGGCCGTGTGGTCGTAGACGGCCCGTGTCAGACCGGTGATGTCCAGGTCCGCCCATGCGGCCGGCTTCGTCTGGTGCGCCGGGTCGGCCCACGTGTCGGAGTAGTGGAAGTCGATCCAGATGCCGATGCCGGCCCGTCTCAGACGGCGGGCGAGCGGGAGAACACGGGCCTTGTTGTTGTAGCCGTCGACCGGGTCGACCCACACCTTCAGCCGGGCGTGGGTGATCCCCGCGTGCGCGAGGAGACGGATCGGGTCCTCGCGGCGGCCGTCGGCCGTGCGGTACACGGCGCCGTGGTCCTCGTTCTTGGGCAGCGAGGAGATGTCCATGGCGCGGATGTCCAGCCCACGTCGGCTCCCCGCGGAGGCGGCCGCGGGGGCCGCCCCCAGCACGGGAACGGCCAGCGCGGCGGCTCCCGCAGCGGTGAGAACACTGCGTCTACGCATGTCAGGGTCCTTTCACAGAGCAAAAAACAGAGATGTCGTCTCACAGAGCGAGAACAGAGATGTCGGCTCACAGGGCAAGAACAGAGATGTCAGCGAGGCTCGCGGAACACCTCGACCGCACCCGCCGGCACAGCGGCCTGACCGCCGTCCGGCAGCACGACCTTCACCTCGACGCCGGTGTGGTTGACGGCGAACCGGTACGTCCCCGACTCGCCCTCCCGTAAGACGAGTTCGACGTCCCGGGGCAGCGCGGCGGGCGTGATGCCGGCGTCCGTGAGCGCCAGGTCCACGACCGCCGCCGCCCCGTCGCCGGTGAGCCGGGTCGCCAGGTACCAGGCCACACCGTCGCCGAGCGGGCGCCGGGTGAGCGCCGGCCGTCCCGCCGTACGCCCGTCGGCGAAGACGGCGACCGTCTCGCAACCGTCGCCGGGGACGACGTACTCGGACCACAGGTCGGCCTCGTACGCCTCCCCTCGCAGGGTCCGTACGGTGACCCGCTCGCCCGGCAGCAAGGGGTCGAACTCCTCGACGGTCAGCCCCAGTACGTCCCGCATCGCACCCGGATGCGCCCCGGGGTGCACCGCGTCGTGCTCGTCGACGATGCCGGAGAAGAACGAGACGAGCAGGGTGCCGCCGCCCGAGACATACCGCGCCACCGCCTCGGCGAAGGACGCCGGAGCCGAGTACAGCTGCGGCACGACGAGCAGCGGATACCGCGCGGGGTCGAGCCCGGCCACGCCCTCCGGAGGGAAGAAGTCCACCGTCAAGTGCCGGTCGTACAGGGCCTCGTAGAAGGAGTCCAGCCGCTCCCGCGCGTCCAGGTCCGCACTGGGATGCCACTCCAGGCCTTGCGCCCACCAGGACTCCCACGACCAGACCATGGCCACGTCCGCGCGGGTGCGGGTGCCGCGCAGGTCGGCCAACTCGCCTACGCGTGAGCCGAGTTCGACGACCTCCTGCCAGACCCGCGTCGAGGTCCCGCCGTGCGGCAGCATCGCCGAGTGGAACTTCTCGGCGCCCCATCGGGACTGCCGCCACTGGAAGAACATCGCGCCCTCGGAGCCGCGCGCCACGTGCGAGAGGGAGTTGCGGGCCATCTGCCCGGGCTCCTTGGCAGGGTTGTGGGGCTGCCAGTTGACGGCCGAGGTGGAGTGTTCGAGGAGCAGCCACGGGTTGCCGCCGGCCAGCGAGCGGGTCAGGTCGGCGGCGAGGGCGAGGTTGACGTGGGTGCGGCGGCCGTCGGTGATCAGATAGTGGTCGTTGGTGACGAGGTCGACCTCGCGGGCCCAGGCCCAGTAGTCGACCGAGGAGCACTGGCTCGGCGCGACCATGAAGTTGGTGGTGACCGGGACGCCGGGGGAGAGGCGGTGCAGGATGTCCCGCTCGGCGGTGAAGTTGGCGCGTGCCTGGGCGTCGGCGAAGCGCCGGAAGTCCAGCTGCTGGGCGGGGTTGGTGACGGTGGGTGTGGCGCGGGGCACCCCGATCTCGTCCCAGTCGCCGTACTGCTGGCCCCAGAAGGCCGTGCCCCAGGCCTGGTTGAGGGCGCCGAGGGTGCCGTAGCGGTCCATCAGCCAGTGCCGGAAGGCCACCGCGCAGGTGTCGCAGAAGCAGCTCATCACCGGAGCGCCGTACTCGTTGTGGACGTGCCACAGCGCGACCGCCGGATGACGGCCGTACCGCTCGCCCAGCCGGGAGGCGATCTCCTGCGAAGCCGCCCGGTAGTGCGGGTTCGAGTGGCAGATCGCCCCGCGTGACCCGAACGCCAGCCGCACCCCCTCCCGCGTCACCGGCAGCGCCTGCGGATGCGCGCGGTAGAACCACGCGGGCGGTACGACGGTCGGGGTCGCCAGGGCCACGCCGATGCCCGCCGAGTCGAGCAGGCCGATGATCCGGTCCAGCCATGCGAAGTCGTACGTCCCGCACCGGGGTTCCAGCCGCGCCCAGGCGAAGACGCCGAGCGAGACCAGCGTGACACCGGCCTCCCGCATCAGCCGTACGTCCTCCTCCCACACCTCTTCCGGCCACTGCTCGGGGTTGTAGTCACCTCCGAAAGCGAGTGGCTGACCGTCGTACGGCATGGGTGGACTCCCGGGGGATCGGCAAGAGGGCGCCCCGATATCTGTGATCGTGCACAACGTCTAGATCACCTGAAATCCGCGAGCAACAAGTAGGTAACCCGACGTTCCCGCCATTGACAAGGGGTTGAAACGCTTCTCTACTGTGCACGATCACAGAGCCGACCGGCGTTCACGCGCAGCCCCTCGGCGATCGAGAAACGCACTGCCGCAGCGGGCTCGTTCTCAGTCAGGGGAGAGGGACATGTCGATGCACAGCCCCCGGATCAGCAGGCGCACCATGCTCGCCGGGGCCGCGGCCCTGGGCCTCACCGGAGGCCTCGCCGCGTGCGGTGGCTCCGACGACAGTGACGACTCCGGGAAGAACGACGGCGACACCACCGAGCCCGTCAAGCTGACCTACTGGTCGTGGGCGCCCAACATGGAGAAGGTCGCCGCGATCTGGAACAAGAAGAACCCGAACGTCACCGTCACCGTCTCCAAGCAGGCCGGCGGCGGCGAGATCGTCGCCAAGCTGATCACCGCGAAGAAGGCGGGCAACGCCCCCGACCTCATCCAGGCCGAGTACCAGTCCCTGCCGACCCTGGTCTCCAACGACGTGCTCGCCGACATCGCCAAGTACGCCGATGACGCCAAGTCCGAGTTCGCCGAGGGCCTCTGGGGCATGGTCACGCTCGGCACCGACGCGGTCTACGCGATCCCGCAGGACTCCGGGCCGCTGATGTTCTACTACCGCGAGGACCTCTTCAAGCAGCACGGACTCAGCGTCCCGAAGACCTGGACGGAGTTCGCGGAGACGGCCCGAGCCGCCAGGAAGGCGCTGCCCGACGCCTACTTGACCACGTTCTCCGCCAACGACCCCGGTCTGTTCGCCGGGTTGGCCCAACAGGCCGGAGCCAAGTGGTGGACCGTCGACGGCGGCGGCCAGTGGACCGTGGGCATCGACGACGCCGCCACCCGGCAGGTCACCGAGTTCTGGGGCGGCCTGGTCCAGGAGGGCGTCATCGACAACCAGCCGATGTACACCCCGGCCTGGAACAACGCCCTCAACAAGGGCACCCACATCGGCTGGGTCTCCGCCGTGTGGGCACCCGGTGTGCTGGTCTCCGCCGCCCCCGACACCAAGGGCAAGTGGCGGATGGCCCCGCTGCCGCAGTGGCGGGCGGGCGACGACGTCACGGGCAGCTGGGGCGGCTCGTCCACCGCGGTCTCCACCGACTCCGAGCACGCGGAGGCGGCGGCGAGGTTCGCGCGCTGGATCAACACCGACCCGGAGGCGCTGGCCGCGCTGGTGAAGCAGGTCGCGATCTATCCGGCCGCCACCAAGGGGCAGTCCGGCTCGATCCTGACCACACCGGAGTTCTTCCCGAACCAGCCCGACTTCTACGACACGGCCGCCGACATCGCCGCCACCACGGCGCCCGCCGCGTGGGGTCCCAACGTCACGATCGCCTACACCACCTTCAACGACGCCTTCGGCAAAGCCACCAAGGCGAAGAAGGAGGCCCAGTTCCTGACCGCCCTGACCGACATGCAGTCGAAGACCTTCTCCGACATGAAGAAGCAGGGCTTCAAGGTGACCGAGGCATGACGAACCCGCCGCTCACGAAGGTGGCCGAGGCATGACCAGCGCCCCGCTCAAGGGCTCCGACCGCACCCCGGTCGGGCCCTCGGCGGACGGCGCCGGCCCGGGTGACGCCGTCCGCCCCCGCCGCCCGCCACGCCCCGGCCGCAGCGCGCCCTACTGGTTCCTGATGCCGACGCTGGTGCTGTTCGCCGCCTTCACCGTCGTCCCCATCGGCTACGCGATCTGGCTGAGCCTGCACAAGGTCCAGGTCAAGGGCATGGGACTCGGCAAGGGCGCGCGCGAGGAGGTCTGGAACGGCATCGGCAACTACACCGCCGTACTCCACGACTCCGGGTTCGGCCACAGCGTCCTGCGCGCCTTCGGCTACGGCCTCATCGTCATCCCGACCATGCTCGGCCTGGCCCTCGTCCTCGCCCTGATGCTGGACACCCCGAGGGCCCGCAGCGCCCCCTTCGCCCGCCTGATGATCTTCCTGCCGTACGCCGTGCCCGGCATCATCGCGGCCCTGATGTGGGGCTTCCTCTACCTCCCGGACGTCAGCCCCTTCTACTACCTGCTGCGCACGTTCGACCTGCCGCAGCCCGACCTGTTCGCCGACCGCAACCTCTACCTCTCCTTCGCCAACATCGCGGTCTGGGGCGGCACCGGCTTCAACATGATCGTCATCTACACCGCCCTGAAGGCGATCCCGCAGGAGATCTACGAGGCGGCCCGTATCGACGGCGCCTCCGACCTCAAGATCGCAACTCGGCTGAAGATCCCGATCGTCATGCCCTCACTGGTGCTGACCTTCTTCTTCTCGGTGATCGCCACCCTCCAGGTCTTCACCGAGCCGATGGCACTCAGGCCCCTGACCAACGGACTGCCCGCCGACTGGAGCCCGTTGATGGCCATCTACGACAGCGCCTTCCTCCAGTCCGACATCTACGGCGCCTCCGCCACCACCGTCGTACTGGCCCTGGCCACGTTCCTCGTCTCCTTCGCCCTGCTGCGCGTCGCCGACCGCCACACCAGGGAGGACCAGCGATGACGACCCCCGCCGAGCGCACCCGGCGCACCGCCTGGGTCCCCACCCTCGTCCTGATCCTCGGCGCCCTGTACTGCCTGGTCCCCATCGCCTGGGTGGTCATCGCGGCCACCAAGAACCGCGCCGAGCTCTTCTCCACCTTCACCTTCGCCCCCGGCACCGGCTTCCTCGACAACATCAGCGAGCTCACCACGTACCGCGACGGCATCTACTGGCGCTGGATGCTCAACTCCGCCTTCTACGCGGGCCTGGGCGCCCTGCTCTCCGCCGCGGTCTCCGCGGCCGGCGGCTACGCGCTGGGCCGGTTCGCCTTCCGCGGCCGGGAGGCGATCTTCAAGCTGATCCTGGCCGGCGTCCTGGTCCCGGGCATCGTCCTCGCCGTACCCCAGTACCTGCTGCTCTCCGAACTGGGCCTCGCCGACTCGTACTGGTCGATGCTGCTGCCGTCGATCCTCTCCCCGTACGGCGTCTACCTGGTCCGCGTCTACGCGGCCGCGTCCGTGCCCGCCGAACTGATGGAGGCGGCCCGCATGGACGGGGCGAGCGAGTGGCGGATCTTCTCCCGGGTCGCGGTGCCGATGATGATCCCGGGCCTGATCACGGTGTTCCTCTTCCAGTTCGTCGGCATCTGGAACAACTTCCTGCTGCCGTACGTCATGCTGGCCGACGACGAGAAGTTCCCGATCACCCTCGGCCTCTACACGCTCCTGGCCCAAGGCGCTTCGCAGCCCGCCCTCTACACCCTGGTCGTCACCGGCTGTCTGCTGGCGGTCCTCCCGCTGATCGCGCTCTTCCTGGTGATCCAGCGCTTCTGGTCGCTTGACCTGTTGAGCGGCTCGATCAAATCTTGACGGCCCACGCGAACGGCCGTCGCAGAGCGCCCACCATCCACGACGTGGCCCGTGAGGCAGGCGTCTCGCGCGGCACCGTCTCCCGCTTCCTCAACGGCGGCCACCACGTCTCACCGGCCGCCGGACGGGCGGTCCAGGCCGCCATCCGCAGGACCGGGTACGTCGTCAACCGGCATGCCCGCAGCCTGAGCACCGGACGGTCGGACTCGGTGGCCTTCCTGCTGACCGAGCCGCAGGAGAAGCTCTTCGAGGACCCCAACTTCAATGTGCTGCTGCGCGGTTGCACCGAGAACCTCGCCCGGCACGACATCCCGCTGCTCCTGATGCTCGCCGCGAGCGACGCTGACCGGCGCCGGCTGACCCGGTACCTCACCGCCGGGCATGTCGACGGTGTGCTGCTGGTCTCCAGTCACAGCGGGGACCCGGTCGCCGCCGAACTGCGGGCCGCCGGAATGCCGTTGGTGGCCTGCGGCAAGCCGATGGGGCTGGGCGCCAGGGTGAGTTATGTGGCGGCCGACGACCGCGACGGCGCCCGGGAGCTGGTCCGTCACCTCGTGGACCGGGGCCGGCGCCGGATCGGGATGATCACCGGACCGCTCGACCTCCCCGGCGGCACCGACCGCCTCGCCGGATACCGTGAGGTGCTCACGGAGGCGGGTCTGCCGTACGACACGGCGCTGGTGGCGGAGGGCGACTACGGCCGCGCGAGCGGCGAACGGGCCGCCTGCCGGTTGCTGCGCCGGGCACCCAACCTGGACGCGGTGTTCGTCGCGTCCGACCTCATGGCCCAGGGGGTCGTCAACGCGCTTCACCAGTACGGGCGTTCCGTCCCCGGTGACATCGCCGTCGGCGGCTTCGACGACTCCCCGACCGCCACCGCCGCCAGCCCTTCGCGCGCATCAGCGCCGAGATGGTCCGTATGCTCCTCGCCCAGATCGCCGGCGAGGACACCGCGGGGGTGATCCTGCCGACGGAACTGGTGGTGCGAGATTCCACTTGAGCGCGGAACCGGAGCGCTGGTCAACGCATGTGAAGGCTGCGCCCGTCCGGTTCGCGTCGAGTCGATGGGGGTTTCCATCCGTATTCTCTGATCATGGCCGCACCCACCGCATATTCACTCGTCGCCACTGACCTGGACGGAACCCTGCTCCGGGGCGACGACACGCTCTCCGACCGTTCGCTCGCCGCGCTCGCGCGGGTGACGGAGGCCGGGGCCCGGCATCTGGTGGTGACCGGCCGGCCGGCCCCGAGAGTGCGGCCGCTCCTCGACGACCTGGGCAGCACGGGGCTCGCGGTGTGCGGGCAGGGCGCGCAGGTGTACGACGCCGGCGCGGACCGTCTGCTGTGGTCGGTCACCCTGGACCGGGAGCTGGCCGAGACCGCGCTCGGCAAGATCGAGGCCGAGGTCGGCCAGGTCTACGCCGCGGTCGACCAGGACGGCGTCGACGGCCTGACCCTCATCGAGCCGGGGTACCTGATGCCGCACCCGACCCTGCCCGCGGTCCGGGTCGACCGCCGCGACGACCTGTGGTGCGAGCCCATCAGCAAGGTGCTGCTGCGCCATCCCGCCCTGTCCGACGACGAGTTGGCGGCGACGGCCCGCGGAGTCGTCGGTTCCCTCGCGACGGTGACGATGTCCGGTCCCGGCACCGTCGAACTCCAGCCATGCGGCATCACCAAGGCGACGGGCCTCGCCCTGGCCGCCGACCACCTCGGCCTCGGCCCCGAACACACCATCGCCTTCGGCGACATGCCCAACGACATCCCCATGTTCGACTGGGCGGCCCACGGCGTGGCCATGGCCAACGCCCACCCCGAACTCAAGGCGGTGGCCGACGAGATCACCCTCTCCAACGAGGACGACGGCATCGCCGCCGTCCTGGAAAGACTGTTCCGAAGGAACCTGCTCGGGAACGGGGCCCGGTGAAGATCGAGCTGACGGACGACCAGGCACTCGTCCTGTCCGACTGGCTCGATCGGGTCATGCACCGGAGGGAGTTCGCGGCGGTCGTCGACGACCGTGCCGTCTGGTCCCCGCTGTTGGGTATCAGCGGGTCGCTGGAGACACAGCTGCCGTCCGTCTTCGATGCCTCGTACGGCGAACGCCTGGAAGCGGCCCGTCGGCGGTTGATCGGGGAGCTGGGCGACCTCGGTGAGTCGCCCGGCCGTTGCTCGTCCTAGTACGCGCCCCACACGTTGTCGATCGACCCGTACCGCTGCGCCGCGTAGTTGCAGGCCGCGGTGATGTTGGCGACCGGGTCGTAGGGGTCCCAGGAGGTGCCGGAGACGTGGTACGCCTGGAAGGTGGGGTCGATGACCTGGAGCAGGCCCTTGGATGGGGTGCCGGCGGCCGCGTTGGAGTCCCAGTTGTTGATGGCGTACTGGTTGCCCGAGGACTCACGGATGACGTTGCGGTAGATGCCGTCGTACGTCCCCGGGATCCCGTTCTGGGCCATGACCTGGAGAGACGCCTGGATCCAGCCGTCGAGGGTGTTGGCGTAGCCCAGCGAGGTCGCCGTGGCGACGGCCGGGGTGGCCGCGGAGGCGCTGGTCGCGCCGATGACGGGGAAGGCGAGTGCGGCGACGGCGGCACCGGTGACGGCGAGTTTGCGGGACAAGCGCATGGCGAAGTTCCTCTCCGGCGCCTGCGAGGTGAGCTGTCGGGTTCGGGCGGGAGATGCCCGGCCACACCGGAGAAGGCATGGCTACACCCCGAGCCGTACCGGTTCGTACTGAGACGACCGGGTCGGCGACTTACCTTGGGTCCCCCGCTCCTGCCGTGCGAGTTCTCGTGAGTGAGCGGTGTCGGGGCGGCGGCAGGATTAGGCGTCCGCCCTGGGCCGGGAACGTATGCGATGGCACATGTCCGGAACAAGTACTGGATTCACACATCGCACCTGTTGATCTTGTTCTGCGGCATATGGAGCGCTTGATTCCGGGGGTGACGGGCGCGGCGGAGTGAGGCAAGTCACCGCCGAGCGCAAGAGCGGCAAAACGGTCAATCAATACCAACTCACAGCTAACCGGCCGTCCGTGGAATCCGCTTCTCCCACGTCCGGTGGAAGACCACCTCGCCGCCGTCGGTGCAGATCACCTCGTTGGAGGTGACGAACTCAGCCGCCTCACAGGTGATCTCCGAGCGCGTCCGGACCGTCGTGTCCCACGCCGCCTCCGGCCGGTGCAGCCGGATCGACCAGTCCGAGCGGGCGCGCGCCGACAACGGGTCCGTCTCGTCGATCGTGTACGTCTCCAGCGCGTCCTCGGTGAACTCCAGACCGTCCGGGTACACGCGCGTGCCGCCGTACCGGGGGTCGACCTCCAGACGCCACTCGCCCTTGGCGACATCGCGCACGACCAGCCGCTCGGGACGCGGTTCGTCCAGCGTGGCGGCGAAGTTGACGCCGAGCGGCGCGGACTGCTCGGGCTCGTCGAAGGTGATCTCGCCCGCCGACTCACGGGAGCGCACCGGAAGTTCCAGGAAGCTCCCCGCCGGCTCCAGCGCGAACCCCGCCGCCGAGTCGGCCTGCGGCCAGATCCACGGCCAGTACGCGGAGGACACGGCGAGCCGGATGCGGTGCCCCGGCGGGAAGGCGTGCCCGATGCCGTTCAGCTCGAACGCCACCTCCTCGGTGGCCCCCGGCTCCCACGGCACCGCCCGGTCCCGCCCGTGCCGCGCCGACAGATTCAGCACACCCCGGGTGACCAGCGTCGACGAACCGTCCGGCGCCACATCGCAGAGCCGGGCGACGACCTGCCCGCGCTCCACCTCCGAGGTCAGCCGCAGCCGCACCCGCGGCCGCCCCAGCACCCACGTCTCCGCACCCACCGCGAACTCGAAGCAGGCCGAGCGGGCATCCTCCTCCCGCTGGTCCGGCGGAAGGTCGGCGTCGTTGCCGAACGGGAAGAAACGCCCGGCGTCCACGCCCGTGTGCTGAGGGGATCGCACCAGCACCGGGGCGCCCTGAAGGCCGTACGAGACCGTCGTGACGTGCGGCGAGGGCCAGGCCGGCTCACCGACCCAACGGCCGGGGAGCGTCCCGTACACCGTGGCCGGGGGATGCGAGTCGCTGACGTAGGCCCGCAGCAGCGGCTCGCGCATGACGCCGGTGTCCACGCCCTTCAGATGCTGGTCCCACCAGCGCAGCGTCTCCTGGAGGAAGCCGATCGCCGGCCCCGGCGGCAGGCCGCGGTCGGGGTACTGGTGGGACCAGGGGCCGATGAGGCCTCGTACGCGATCGGCCGGCAGGTGTTCCACCAGCCTCAGGACCGTGTCGCGGTACGGGTCGTGCCAGCCGCCCACCGCCAGGACCGCCGCGTCGATCGCGCCGTAGTCCTCGCAGACGCTGCCGTGCCGCCAGTAGTCGTCCCGGGTCTGGTGGGACAGCCAGGTGTGGAGGAACGGCTCGACCCGCTCCAGGCGCTTGAGCCACATGTCCCGCCAGGCCGGGCCCGCGTGGAGCGGGTCGGGCGGCCGGGAGACGAACGCGAGCATGGTGGCCGCCCAGGCGTGCATGTCGACCGCGAGGACGGAACCTCCCATGTAGTGCACGTCGTTGTCATAGCGGTCGTCCGTCGAGCAGACCGTGACGACCGCCTTGAGCGGCTCGGGCGCGAGGGCCGCGATCTGGAGGGAGTTGAAGCCGCCCCAGGAGATGCCGAACATGCCGACCCTGCCGTCGCACCAGGGCTGCGCCGCCAGCCAGTGGACCACCTCGACCCCGTCGGCCAGCTCGGTCGCCGAGTACTCGTCCGTCGGCATGCCCTCGCTGTTGCCGTGCCCGCGGATGTCCACGCGCACGGAGGCGTACCCGTGGCCCGCGTACCAGGGGTGGCGCTGGAAGTCGCGGGGCGCGGTCCAGTCCGAGAGGCGGTACGGGAGGTACTCCAGGAGCGCCGGCACGGGCTCGTCCGTCAGCGGGCGCCACACGCGCGCGTACAGCAGGGTTCCGTCGGCGAGCGGGATGCGGAGGTCCTCGTGGGCCGTCTCGTGGGGGAAGGACGTACGGATGTGCAGGCTCATCGCTGTGACCTCAGTGGACGGGGTGCATGGTGCGGCGCAGCCACGGTGCCGCGGCCATCACCGCGAGGCCCGCGGCCACCGCGATCGCGCCGTTGACGCCGAAGTAGGCCGGCTTGGAGACGTCGTCGTAGAGCTTCACCGTCTGGGCCTGGATGCCGTTGGCGAGGGCGAGGGACAGGAACCAGAGGGACATGGTCTGGCTGGAGAAGGCGACCGGGGCGAGCTTGGTGGTGGCCGACATGCCGGAGGTCTCCAGGAGGATGTCGCCGAGCCCCAGCAGGAAGTAGGAGCCGACGATCCACCAGGCCGACATGAGGTAGTCGTCGCCGCTGTGCCCGCTGGTCGGCAGGACCATCAGCAGGAACGACAGACCGCCCAGCACGACCCCGATCGCGATCTTGTTGGAGGCGTGCGGCTGGCGGTGGCCCATCCGGACCCACAGGGCGGCGACGAAGGGCGCGAGACCTACCTCGAAGGCGCCGAGCGCGGAGGCGTACCAGCTGGCCGGGAAGTCGAAGCCGAGGATGGTCGTCTCGGCGTTCGTGGAGGCCAGCAGCATCATCGTGGAGTAGGCCTGGAAGAGGATGAAGTTGAAGACGGTCGAGGCCAGGAACAGGACGATGTACGGCTTGAGTCGGCCGCGTTCGTCGGACGTGACGCGCGGGCTGCGGAACATCACCGCGAAGTAGACGACCGGGGCGATCACCGAGATCAGGGTGAGCAGATCGACGAAGCGGTCCATGGTCAGCCAGCCGACCGCGGCGGCGAGAGCGGCGGCCACCGCCACGGCGACGACGCCCACGACGATCAGGCGCACGGCCCGGTGCGGTGGGGGTCCCCCCGCGCGAGCGCATTCGAGCGTGGGGGAGTCGGGCGCGAGCGCGAACTCGGCGGAGTGCCTGCGTCCGGCCAGGTGACGGCGGCCCATGACGTACTGGATCAGACCGAAGGTCATCCCGATCGCGGCGGCCGAGAAACCCCAGTGCCAGCCCTTGTGGTCGCCGAGCCAGCCGGTGATCAGCGGGCCCGCGAAGGCACCGATGTTGATCGCCATGTAGTAGAGCGCGAACCCGGCGTCGCGGCGGTCGTCGTCGGTGCGGTAGAGCTTGCCGACCATGGTGGCCACGTTGGGCTTGAGCAGGCCGGTGCCCGCGCTGATGAGCCCCAGGCCCACCCAGGTCATGGTCGAGGTCGGGACGGCCATGGAGTAGTGGCCGCAGGCGATCAGGATGCCGCCCCACAGCACCGCGCGGTACGAGCCGAGCATCCGGTCGGCGAGCCAGCCGCCGGCGACCGAGACGAGGTAGACGAGGGTGCCGTAGGCCGCGGAGACGGAGGCTGCGGTTCCGGCCGACATGCCCATGCCGCCGTGGGCGACCGTATCGGCGAAGTACAGGACGAGGATGGCCTGCATGCCCAGGAACGAGAAGCGCTCCCAGACCTCCAGACCGGAGAGCGTGAGCAGGCCTTTGGGCTGGCCGAAGAAGGCGGTGTCGTCCTCGGGCGGGGGTTGGCCCCCGGGGTCCACGTCAACGGTTGTTCGAGACACGCTCTACTACTTCCGTCTATGCCGACAGATATCCATTCTTTTCAGGTGATCAAAAACATACCGGTCGTGATCCGGTATCGCCCGTGCGGATGGGGGCACCTCCCGATCGAGCGAAGTCGAGATTGGGGGAGGGTGGGCGGCAGCGGTGATCGAAACGTGACCGGATACGCTGACTTGAGTGATGGCAGCGACCTATCGACAAACCGTGTAATCGCCAGTAGACACCAGCAGACAGGAGACCCCTCGTGACCGTCGTCGGGCCGTTCGGGCTGAGCGTGCGGGACCAGGCTCTGGAAGCCGATGTCCAGGCCGGATTGGCGGCCGTCGAGGAGGGTTTGCTCGAAGCCACCAAGAGCGAGGTCCCCTTCATCACGGAGGCCGCGCAGCACCTCGTACGGGCGGGCGGCAAGCGCTTCCGTCCGCTGCTCGTGATGCTCACTGCCCAGTTCGGTGACCCGTACGCCCCCGGAGTCGTGCCGTCGGCCGTGGTGGTGGAGCTGACCCACCTGGCGACGCTGTACCACGACGACGTGATGGACGAGGCGTCCGTGCGGCGCGGGGTCGACAGCGCGAACGCCCGGTGGGGCAACTCGGTCGCGGTCCTCACGGGTGACTTCCTCTTCGCCCGCGCCTCGCACATCCTGGCCGACCTCGGTCCGGAGGCGGTGCGGGTGCAGGCCGAGGCGTTCGAGCGGTTGGTCACCGGCCAGATCCTGGAGACCGCTGGGCCGGTGGACGGCCGGGATCCGGTCGAGCACTACCTGGACGTGCTCGGCGGCAAGACCGGCTCGCTGGTCGCGGTGTCCTGCCGGTTCGGCGCGATGATGTCGGGCGCCGACGAGACGGTGGTCGACGTGCTGACGCAGTACGGCGAGCGCCTCGGCGTCGCCTTCCAGCTCGCGGACGACGTCCTGGACATCGCCTCGGACTCCCGTGAGTCCGGGAAGACGCCGGGGACGGATCTGCGCGAGGGCATCCCGACCATGCCGGTGCTGCGACTGCGGGAGCGGGCGGCGCGGCTGGGCCTCGCGGAGGACATCGCGCTGTGCGAGCTGCTGGACTCCGACCTGACCGACGACGCGCGGCACGCCGAGGCGCTGGCCGCCCTGCGGGCGCATCCCGCGCTGGAGCAGGCGCGGCGGGACACGGTGCGGTTCGCGGAGGAGGCCCGGGCGGCGCTCGCTCCGCTGCCGGAGGGTGATGTGAAGGCCGCGCTCATGGAGATGTGCGACGCGGTGGTGCACCGGGCGGGCTGACCCCGTCGGCGTGTGACGTACGTCACCAATCTGGACTGAGTCCAATCTAAGATCGGCTCCGTATTCATGCCCAGAAGCTGACGCAGGGGGCGTCAGCTGCAATACGGGGAGACAAAAGAATCATGGGCATGAAAGCGACGTTCTCCAAGCGCCGTAAGAGCCTCGTCGTCACCGCCGTCGCGGTGGCCGCCGCCGGTGGTGTCGCCGCCGCGGTGATTCCCGCCTTCGCCGCCGGAGGTGACCGCGCCGACCACGCGGGCCACGCGGGCGGCGAGAGCATCGTCAGTCAGAGCGGTGCCCTCGGCGGCAGCGGCGGCACGATCCTCGCCGCGAGCCTCCGGGGCGCCAACGAGGTGCCCGTCCAGGGCGGTCCCGCCGTGAACGACAAGGACGGCGCCGCACTGGAGTTCATCAAGGTCAAGGGCGACAAGGTGTCCGTGGCCGTGACCTGGCGCGGCACCGGCAAGCCCACCCTGCTCCACATCCACCAGGGCGCCAAGGGCACCAACGGCGGCGTCAAGGTCGACTTCACCAAGCTGCTCGACAAGGCCAAGGGGCACAGCGTCACCGGCACCGTGAAGGTGAAGGACGGCGCGCTGCTGGACGCCCTGAAGTCCGACCCCGGCGCGTTCTACGCCAACCTGCACACCGCCGAGTTCCCCGGCGGAGCCGTCCGCGGCCAGCTCCACAAGGTCACCGTCGCGGGCTTCGACTTCCGCGACGCGCTGCACAACTTCCAGGCGTCCGTCGTCAAGGGCAAGCAGATCTATGAGTGCAAGCCGGCCGAGGGGGGCGGGTACGCCTTCGCCCAGCGGGACGTGAGTGCCGTGCTCGGCGGCCGTATCGCGCACTCCTTCGTGAAGCCCAACTCCGGTACCCCGCAGTGGATCGCGCGGGACGGCAGCGCCGTCACCGGCTCGGTCATCTCCCGCACGCCGAACGGCACCGGGAACATCCCCGAGCTGGACCTGAAGGCCACCCAGTCCGGCAAGCACCACGGCCTGCTCGCCGACACCACCGAGATCCTGCGCCTGAACACCGTCGGCGGCGTCGCCCCGACCGGCTCCTGCACCCCGGGCACGATCGTCGGAGTGCCCTACCAGGCGGACTACGTGTTCCTGCGCGGCTGACCCGGTGACAGGCGGCGCCCCCTACGGGTCGTAGGGGGCGCCGCCGTGTCGTGTCATACCCCAGGTGTACGCGGAGTTGGCTCCGGAGGCTGACGCTTCGGGTCGGCCGATTTGGTCAGATGGACACCACGGAAAACACCACTCCTCACCGATTCGGGTGAGAATGGCGGCACGGGGTGGACGAGTGTGCTGGGGAAAAGGCCGCCGCCAACGACGGAGGTAGGGCACAACATGGCACCGTACGAATCCGACGACAGCACCGAGGACCTGGGGTCACGGCGCCGCAAGGCCGCGCGGTACGTCGTCCCGGTCGCGGTCGTGGGGGTGGCCGCGGCGACCATCGGGCTGGTCCCCGCGCTCGCCGACTCCGGCGACCCTGACCTGCCGAAGATCAGCGCACAGCAACTCATCGAGAAGATCGCCGCGTCGGACGTGGAGCAGCTGTCCGGCACCGTGAAGATCACCACGGATCTGGGGCTGCCGGACCTCGGCGGGCTGGAGAACAGCCTGATGGGCGGCGGCGGTTCGGGATCACGCTCGGGTGACGGCTCGTCGGCCGACCCGACGTCCAAGCTCACCGCGCTCGCCTCCGGCACCCACACCCTGCGGGTCGCGGCCGACGGCGAGGACAAGCAGAAGCTCTCGCTCCTGGAGGACGCCGCCGAGTACAGCCTCATCCACAACGGCAAGGACGTGTGGGGCTACGACAGCGGGTCGAACGAGGTCTTCCACGCCACCACCGACGAGAGCTCCTCGAAGGAGGAAGAGGTCCCGGCCACACCCAAGGACCTCACCGAGGACGCCCTCAAGGCGGTCGACGACACGACCTCCGTGACCGTCGAGGGCACCGCGCACGTCGCGGGCCGCGACGCCTACCGGCTCGTCATCAAGCCCAAGGACTCCGGGTCCACCGTCGGCCAGATCACCGTCGCCGTGGACGCGAAGACCGGGCTGCCGCTGAAGTTCACGCTGACCCCGGCGAGCGGCGGCGCGGCGGTCGTCGACGCCGGCTTCACGCAGATCAGCTACGCCAAGCCGGCCGCGTCCACCTTCGACTTCACGCCTCCCAAGGGCGCGAAGGTCACCGAGGAGGACGCCTCCGGGGCACCCGAGCGTCACTCCGGCGACTCCGGCGACTTCGGCGACTCCGGCCGGGACTTCGCCGGCGACGAGGACTTCGCCAAGGGCGGCCCCGAGGGACTCAATGTCATCGGCGAGGGCTGGACCTCCATCGCCACCTTCGACACCGGTGGCCAGGGCATCCCGTCCGGCTCCGAGGCCGGCGGCGCGTTCGGCGGCTTCCTCGACTCGCTCGGCGACAAGGCGAGCGGCAAGTTCGGCGAGGGCACCGTGTTCAAGACCCGGCTGATCAACGCCCTGATCACCGACGACGGCAAGGTCTACGTCGGCGCGGTGACCAAGGACGCGCTGGTGAAGGCGGCGAACGAAGCCAAGTAACGACCCCGCGTGCACGACGAATCGAGGGAGCCGATGGACCAGCCGCCCGCCACGGAGCAGCAACCGGAGGGCGACGGTGAGAGCGCGGACGTGGGTGACAGCACGGACGTGGGCGCCAGCACGGAGGTGGGCGACACCGTCATCCACACCCGCGCCCTCACCAAGCGCTACCGCGGCGGGCAGCTCGCCGTCGACGGTCTCGACCTGACCGTCCCGGCGGGCAGCGTCTTCGGCTTCCTCGGTCCGAACGGCTCGGGCAAGACCACCACCATCCGCATGCTGATGGGCCTCATCGAACCGACCTCCGGGTCGGCCCGGGTGCTGGACCGCCCCATGCCACGCTCCGCCCGTGCCGTACTGCCGCACGTGGGCGCGCTCATCGAGGGCCCGGCGCTCTACGGCTTCCTCTCCGGCCGCGACAACCTCGTCCGCTACGACGCCGCCGACCCGACCGCCGACCCCCGCACCCGGCGCGCACGCGTCGCGACGGCACTGGACCGGGTGGGCCTGGCGGCCGCGGCCGGCAAGAAGGCCAAGGCGTACTCACTGGGCATGAAGCAACGCCTGGGCCTGGCGGCGGCCCTCCTCCAACCCCGCAAGCTCCTCGTCCTCGACGAACCCACCAACGGCCTCGACCCGCAGGGGATGCGCGAGATCCGCTCCCTGGTACGGGAGTTGGCGTCCGAGGGCACGACCGTCTTTCTCTCCTCGCATCTGCTGGACGAGATCGAGCAGGTCTGCACACACGCGGCCGTGATGGCCCAGGGCCGACTGATCACGCAGGGCCCGGTGGCCGACCTGGCGGCGGGGGCGCGGGGACGGCTGGTCGTGACGACTCCGGACACGGGGGAGGCGGCGCGGGTGCTGAAGGAACAGGGCGTCGCGGATGTGGTGGTGACCGACGACCGGGTGACCGCGGAGCCCCCGGACGGTGAACCGGCCGACATCAACGCCGCATTGGTAGGAGCGGGCGTGCGCGTACGGGCCTTCGGAGTGGAACGGGCCACGCTGGAGGACGCCTTCGTGGCGCTGACCGGAGAGGGCTTCGATGTCGCAGGCTGAAGTCCTGGTCAAGCCCGGTCCGTTGTGGACGTTCGGGCTGTTCCGCAGCGAGTTGGTCACCACCTTCCGCCGCTGGCGCACCCTCGCCCTGCTCGCCGTCCTCGCGGCCGTCCCGATCCTCGTCGGCATCGCCGTGAAGATCGAGACGGGCGACGGCGGCGGCCCCGGAGGCGGCGGCGGTGGTGGCGGCCCCGCCTTCGTCTCGCAGATCACCAACAACGGCCTGTTCCTGGTCTTCACCGCGCTCGCCGCCACCCTCCCCTTCTTCCTTCCCATGGCGATCGGCGTGGTCGCCGGTGACGCGATCGCCGGCGAGTCGAACGCCGGCACCCTGCGCTACCTCCTGGTCGCCCCGGCAGGACGCACCCGCCTGCTGTTCACCAAGTACGCGACGGTGATGACCTTCTGCCTCGTGGCCACCCTGGTGGTCGCGGTCTCGGCACTCACGGTCGGCGCCCTGCTCTTCCCCCTGGGGGATCTGACCACCATCTCGGGCACCCGGATCGGCTTCGGCGAAGGCCTCGCCCGGGCCTTCCTGATCGCCCTGGTCGTCGCCGCCTCACTGACCGGGGTGGCGGCCCTCGGACTGTTCGTGTCGACGCTGACCGGCAGCGGTATCGCCGCGATGGCGACGACCGTGGGACTGCTCATCACGGTCCAGATCCTCGACCAGATCCCCCAACTGCACGCGATACAGCCGTACTTCTTCTCCCACTACTGGCTGTCCTTCGCCGACCTCATGCGCGAACCCGTCTACTGGGACGACCTGCAGAAGAACCTCGGCCTCCAGGCCCTGTACGCGGCGGTGTTCGGCTCGGCGGCATGGGCGAGGTTCACGACGAAGGACATCACGGCCTGAGCGCCGGTCACGGGATGTCGTACGGGAAACGCGCGAGCGGTGCCTCCTGAGCGAAGAACGTCTTCGCGCGGGCCAGTGCCTCCGTGTCGGCGCGTACGTCGCCCGGCTTGCTGCCGTTGCCGAGCAGCACCCCGCCGAACCGCATCCCCATGTACGCGGCCGAGTGGTGGAGGGTGCCGATCAGTGGGTCGGCGACCTCGGACTCCTCGTGCGCGAGCACGGTGACACCCCACAGGGTGCGGCCCGCGAGCGTGCCCTTGAAGTCGGCACCCGGGGTGCGCAGCCAGCCCGACCAGTGGTCGAGATAGCGCTTGGCCTGGGCGGAGAGCGAGTACCAGTACAGCGGGGACGCGATCACGATGTCCGTCGCCGCGAGGGTCGCGTCGAACAGCAGCCCGACGTTCCCCTCGGTCGGCCGCGCATGGTCGCTGTCGTGCCGCAGGTCCTCGAAGTCGGGCAGCGGGTGGTCGTTGAGGTCGATCCACTGCTGCTCGACGTCGTCGGCCAGCTGCTCGGCTGCCCTGCGTGCCAGCAGCTCGGTGTTGCCGTCGTCGCGGCTGCTGCCGAGCACGAACAGGAAACGGCGCGTCATGGAATCCCCCAGGTGATGGACGTCGTACGCCGATTATATGCACATGCAAGTATCTGTCGAGGGGAGTTAGAAGATCTAGAGGATCGAGGGGGTGTCGTGCTGGCCGTCAGCGTGATCGGCCGGTGAGGCGGGACAGGGGAGCGGTCTCGCGCGGGGGGTGGCCGCCGAGATCGCCGAGGCGCCAGGCGGGCACCCACGGCACGCGGTAGACGTCGATCAGCGACTCGATCACCTTGATGTGCTGGGCCAGCGGCTTCGGCAGCCGGCCCGGGGCGTCCGCGACGAGCACCACGGCGTCCAGGTCGAGGCCGTGCGGGGCCGTTCCGCGCCGGAAGGTGTCCAGGGCGCGCAGGACGGCGGCCAGCCCGGTCGCGTGGGTGCGGGCGACGAGCAGCACGGACGGGGGAGCGTCGGGTCCTGGCCAGTCGCGTCCGCAGTCGTGGCCGCCGTAGACGGCGGCGAGCGTGGAGACGCCGGCGCCGCCATGGGTGCCGACGAAGGAGAAGCGCCGGGCGGTGGCATGGGCGGCGGCGGGCTCCGGAGGTCCCTCCGATACGGTCACCGGACCACGGATCCAGATCTCCGGTCCCTGCGCCTGCTGCACGTACGGTCTCCTTTCCGGGGCCGTCCCTCCGCCGGGCTGGGACGAGCCTGTGACGCCACGGTGACGTGAGAACCGTGAGTGAGCGGAGAGACTACTCAACAGTACGGGTACGACCGGCTCTTGATGCCGGGGAGCGGGAGGGTGGCGGCCGATGGAGGCACCATGGAGTCCGAACACGCCGTCCACCCACTCCCCGACGGATCCGAGTGAGGGAACGATGTCGCGACTGAGCCGTGAGAAGCGGGACCAGCAGGGCGCCGCCGCACAGCCGCCCGTGCTCGCGGCGGCGCCGATCGACGTCCTGGTCGGCCCGGCCGGCGCGTCCGTGGGCGGCGTACCGGTGACGCCGGTCCCCGGAGAGGAGATCCACCAGACCGTCCTGGACCACCTCCACCGCATCGCCCTCGCCACCGGCCACCCCGTCCACGCCACGGTCCACGACGACCGCATCGGCTACCTGCTCGCCCTGCGCATCGACGCGGACGGCTCCAGCCGGTTCACGGCGGAACCGGTGGGGACGGCTCCGCCGGGTGCGCCGGGTGCGCCGGGTGCGCCGGGTGCGCCGGGAGCACCGGGTGGGCAGCGGGGAGGGCTGCCGGGGTCCGGGGAGCAGGGAGAGGCTTTCCGGCCGGGGGAGCCGGGCCGGGAGCCGTACTCGGGAGCGCCGGGTCAGGCGCTGTACCCGGGGGAGCAGGGCCAGACGTCGATGCCGACACCACCGCCCGCGCCTGGAGCATTCGCACCCGGTCCCGCCGAGGTGACGGGGACGTCCGGCCGGCCCGCGCTGCCGTCTACGCCGGGCACGTCCGGGCGGGGCGCCGCCGACTCCGTAGCGGCGTCCGGCCACCCGGCGCTGCCGCCCGCGCCGACCGCTTTCGGGTCGGGGCCCGCCGATGCGGCCGGGGCGCCCGCCCAGCCTGTGCCGCTGTCCGCGCCTGGCGCGTTCGGGTCGGGGCCTGTCGAGGTGACGGGGGTGTCTGGCCACCCGGCGCTGCCGCCCGCGCCGACCGCTTTCGGGCCGGGGCCCGCCGATGCGAGCGGGGCGCCCGCACAGCCCGCGCCGCCATCCACGTCGGCCGCCTTCGCGGCGGGAGCCGCCGAGTCGGTCGGCGTCCCGACCTCCTCTGCCGTCCGGCCCACCACCGCACCCGCCGGTCCGGCCGGCCCTGCCGAGCCCGTCGACCAGCCTCCTCGGGACCAGTCCACGCACTTCCTCCGCCCGACCTCCGAGCCCCCGACCTTCCCCCTCCGCGCTCTGCCGGACCCGGAGGGTCAGGAGCCCAGGGATGCCGCGCCGACGTTCCGGCTGCGGGCCGTGCCCGAGTGGGTGGCGGACGCGGCGCCCGGTACGGTCGCGCCCCCGACGGGCCAGTTCGGGCCGCCGCCCGTGATGGACGCGCCGGTGACGGACGCACCTCCGCAAGACGCACCTCCGCGAGAAACGCCTCCGCACGACGCACCGCCGACCGACGCCAGGCGGGAAACCGACGCCCACCCCACACCGACCACCAGTCCCGCACCCATCCCCACCTCTGCGC
>NZ_JABERD010000020.1 GCF_013044505.1 Streptomyces sp. S3(2020)
CTTTTCTCACTTTCTTGGTTTATTGATTGTCAGTCGCCTCTCCGGCGTTCTTTCTCTGTCCTCTTTGTTTTTTATACTCCTCTGGACCCCCCCGTGATCTATGGTTTGCAGGTCGTGGGCAGCTTCAGTTGTGTATAAGAGACCGGCGATAGCCTGAGGGCACTGCCTTCGGCTTCAACCGGATCCGGCTGACCCTCGGCCGTTTCCTGGCCCTGGGTCTTGAGTTCCAGCTCGCCGGAGACATCCTGCGTACGGCGATCGCGCCCTCGTACACGGAGATCGGCCAGCTGGCCGCGATCGCCGCGATCCGGACCGGGCTGAACTACTTCCTCGGCCGGGAGATCGAACAGGAGCGCCAGGAGATCGAGCGGCTCTCCCCTCAGGCCGGCCCGACGGCTTCCGGAACCGCCCCGTGACCGGGCTGATGACTCAGGCCGCCGTTCTGACCACGGCGTTCGGACTGGTCAGCGCGGTCTGCGTGAGCCTGCGGCGCCGCCGGGTGCAGCCCGGCGTGGCGGTGCTGACGGACTTCCTCGTGGCCGCCGGCCTCATCCGCCTCGCAGGCCAGCCCTCGTGGGCTTCCCTCGCCACCGCCGCGGCCGTCATCGGCGTACGGATACTGGTCAACGCAGGCCTGCGAACGGGACCGAACCGGCAGCAGGTACGGCCAGGTTCCCCGTGACAGTCCGCGGCCCCGTGCCCGGACCGGGTAACGCCTCCGCACGGTGCCCGACCGGCCCCTGACGGCGGCGGTCGCGAACAAGGTGGGGTCAGCGCAAGGCGGGCGTAAGACAGACCGCGGACCGGAAGCCGTCGACTTCATCGCCCTGGACGACAGGTGTCGTCGGCTTCCGGACTCAGGTGTCGCCCCTCACGGCCGCCAGTAGTTGTTGGCGGCCGCGATCGTCTGGAACTCGATGGCCACCACCTGCGTGGCGTGCATGAGGCTTTCCGGGGTGGTGGAGTAATTCGGTCGGCCACCCTTCAGCACGTCCAGATCGGGCTGGATGTTGTGAACGGTGTGACGGGCCAGCGTCAGAGCCAGTGCCCGTCCCTCTTCCGGAGAACTCGTGATCAGGGAGTTGCCGGGGACCAGGACCAAGCCCTCTTCGGGTACGCGGTCCATGACGCCACTGCGGCCTCCGACCTGAGCCCGGACGGGCCCTGACACGCTTCACGGAGACGAAGGAGTGACCGAACCGAATCAGGAGTCCACCGCGCGCCGGATTGAGGAGGGGTCAGAAACCGACTGTGGTCTCAAAAGAGTCGCGGTCCCGCGCCAACTGGTACCAGCGATCGGCGAGTACGTCGGGGTCTCCCTCACCCGTGCCGGGCACGATCGGCAGACCGATGGACAGGTGCCCGACCCAGACGCCCTCACCTGCGAGATCAGCGTGGAGTCCGCGCGCCCAGGAACGCAGGCCGGACAGCGCGATGCCGCTGTTGCTCATGCCCGGTATGGGCAGTACGGCGGTGGTGCCGGTGGTGAACAGCAGCGCGCCGTCGCCGGCTTCGCGCATGCCCGGCAGGACCGCCGCGGCGGCGGTGAGCGCGCCGCCGACGAGCATGTCGAACATCGGGCGCACCGATTCGGCAGTGGTTTCCGCCGCGGCGGTGAAGCCCAGCGCCTTGAGGTCCGGGACCTCACCTGCCGTCGCGGGGAAGGTGGGGGCCGGGCTGTAGGACAGGACGCCGATCCTGCCCAGATCGGCTGCCGCCTTGTCCAGCGCGCTCGTCAGGGAGTCCGCGTCGGTCACGTCGGCGGGATAGGCGCGTGCCGAGACGCCCTCGGCGTCCAGGCCGTCGCGGATGCCCTCCAGCTTGTCGGCGTTACGGGAGATCAGGGCGACAGGGTGCCCGGCGGTGCCGAAGCGGCGGGCGATTGCCCGGCCCAGACCGGGACCGGCGCCGACTACTGCGACGGCGGGAAGGGCGGGAACGGCGGAAGACATGCCTCTACCTCGATTGCTTACGATGAGTGCGTAACCCCACCGTAGGGATGTATCGGCAACCTCACAAAAGGCACATTGATGTTCGCAAAGCACACCGGCCATCCTGACCAGATCTCCGACATCACGCCGCACCCGTGCGAAACCTGGCCCGACAACGGCCGCGGATTCCGGGAGACCCTCGACCGGATCGGTGACAAGTGGTCGGTCCTGGTCATCGGCATCCTCAGCCAGGGACCCCTGCGCTTCGGCATCCTGCACCAGCGTGTCCCCGGCGTCTCCCAACGCATGCTCACTCTGACCCTGCGCCACCTCGAACGCGACGGCATCGTCTCCCGCACCGTCTACGCCGAAGTCCCCCCGCGCGTCGAATACCAGCTCACCCCGCTCGGAGAGAGCCTGCGCGAGACCGTCCGCGCCCTGGCCCAGTGGGTCACCGACCACAACGACGAGATCGAGGACTCGCGCCGCAACTACGACACCCGCTGACCCCACGCCCACTCCGGCAGGACACCCGGGACCGAGCGCATCCCTTCCCCAGGACGACTGCGGGCAGTCGGCAAAGCTGTAGCGGCCCGGGCAGTTGAGGTTGACGTGCTTGAACGGGGAGGGGCAGGCCACGTCCTAGTCCAGCGCAGGGTTCTGGCGATCCGTCCGTACTCCGTGAACGCCTGCCCCAAGAGCGTGCGGTGCCCCTCGCGCCGCCGGCACCAACGAGCGATCAAAGGGCAAATGTTGACGGTCGAAGGCGCCGAACCGCGGCCCTCGTCGAAGAGACCTCGAAGGTCTGGTGCCAACGAGGCATCCGCCCGGCACGCGCGCGACCGTCACCGTCCCGTGAGGCCTGCTGCCGGGCGACGGATCAGCGGGCTCGGCTCGATGCCGACAGGACGGGAGCGCGACGACCACCGGAGAGCCGCAGCCGCAGCCGCAGCCGCAGCTGCCCGCGCGGACGCTCAGGGAGAGTTCTCGCTGTCGGGGTGGTACTTGCGCAGTTCCTCATGGTCGGGGGCCAGATCGGCGATGACGGCCCCGAACGCGGAGGCGATGGCCTTGACCTGCTCCGGGGTGATGAGGGAGACGAAGTGGTCGCTGACATCCGCCAGGTAGTGGGGCCGAGCCTGTTCGAGTGCCGTCAGGCCCTCGTCGGTGAGGATCACGTACCAGGAGCGGCGGTCGGTGGCGAGGCGTTCCCGGATGACCAGTCCACGGCTTTCCAGCCCGTCGACCAGCCTGGTCAGGCCGCTCCGGCTGTACACCACGGAGCGGGCCAGCGCCGCCATCAGCAGTCGGCGCTCAGGCGTCTGCGCCAGTTCGGCGAGGATGCCGTAGTCGATCAGGGACAGGTTCGAGCGTTCTCGCAGACCGGCGTCGAGATGGTTCACGAGCAATGGGTGACCCTTCAGCAGTGCGAGCCAGGCGTGCTCTTGCGCGGCATCCAGGGGGCGGTTCTCATCCATGCCGGGATGATACGTCACTGGATGATTGTCGTTACAATCATTGTCCGCATGTTCTGTTCCCTCGGCTCCACCGTGGCTACCCCTGATCGTTCCCTTGTTCCGGAGCCGGTGGATCAGTGCGTCGGCACTACACCGAGACCCACAGGCCGCACCCGGTTCGCCCGCCGACGCGTCCTCGTCGAGATCGTCACGGAAGGGCTGGACAGTCCGCTGTACGAGGCCGAGGCTGGGTCGGGGCGCGCCTCCGGCACGGACGATCTCCACGGCGAGGTCACGCAGTTCGGCATCCTCGACGTCGATCAGGGCCAGTTGGCGCCGGTAGTCGCCCGCTACGCGCGGAACGACAACGTCTTCTCGACCGCCTGCTGCTGAGAACCGACGGTCGACAGAGTTCGGTCGGTGACCTCCTTCATGGACGGCCCGTTGCCGTGTACGGCGGAGTCGTCGAAGTGGACTGCTCCGTGCTTTCCGGGGAACGGATCGAGCCGTGCCAGACAAAGGGGGGTGCGGGACCAAGGCGAAGCCATGCAGGGGCGTTCGAAACCTGCCTTCTCAGCCCACGACTTCCTCCCGCCACAGTCGGTGCAGGAGCGCGTAGTTCTCGATGGTGAGGACGACGCCCTCACGGATGTCCTTGCCGTGAGATAGCCGAGTACCGCGGTCGGGGAGGAGGCCACGAACGGCAGGCTGTGGTGCTCGACCGTGGCGAAGACGTCCAGATCTGCCTTCTCGGCCTGCTGTGCTTTCGCTGCCATGGTCTTGAACCGTTCGGGCTCGGTGGACGCGGGGATCGCCGGCCTGATGGGGAGTGTGCGTCGTGTCCCTCGGCAGGGGCACGAGTCCGGTAGGCGCGCGGACTGGGCGTGGATCACCGGTCGTAGGCGAGCCTGGCCTGGCGGGGCACCTTGCCGAACAGGCCGGGACGCAGCCACCCGTCCGGGCCCGAGTCCGACATCGTCGCGTCTTCGGGCGGAGCGGCTCCGGTGAAGTCCATGTCACGGATCACGCTGTCCTCGACCAGGACCATTCCGGGTCCGCCGACGTCGGTTCCGTCGAAGACATGTCCCGCCCGTTGCGCGTGAAAGCCGTTCTGCACGGCTGTCACCGCCAAGAGACGCATGCCGTGGGAGGAGATCTGGTGGTCATCGAGGCGGGGCACATGCAGCGCTGAGGGCGGTGACGAGTTGACCGGTGCACGCGGTACGCGCGTACTCGCGGAAGAGCCCCGTGGGCTTGGACCGGTGCCGACCTCCATGGCGCGAGTCGCAGTACCTCCGAGGGTGCTGGCGAGTCGTCAGTTCTGTGAACGCGGCCTCGGGGTGACGACCCCACCCTTTTCGCTCCCGAAAACAATGAGGTCGGTTTAATGCTAATCGCGGTATGCCTTGTGCTAATTCCCCTGTTGGTGGAGTGGAAGCATGCGATTGATTCATTCCCGCCCTATTGACACCGCGTCGCGGAACTTAATAGCCTGATCAAAATTCCTGGATTTAAACGATTCAATCATTCCCTGACGCGTTAGGTGACGTCTGTGGATCGCATAGATGAATCGTTTCATAAATCCCGCTCATTCCCTCCCGCACAGAGGATGCCGCAATGAATCATCTTCACGAACACCCCGGGTCTGACAACGGACCCCGCAGGTACAGTCGCCGAGCAGTGACTTCCATGGCGCTGGGGCTCGTTGGGGCAACCGTGGTGAACAGCGTCGTGTCCGCGGGCCCGGCCTCGGCCGCACCGTCGGCGAGCGCACGCTGGATCTGGTCCCCGGCCAGCTCCCCCAACCAGTGGGTGGCGTTCCGCAAGACGTTCACCCTGGACGGGGCGCCCGGCTCCGCCGTCACGGCGATCGCCGTGGACAGCAAGTACTGGCTGTGGGTCAACGGGCAGCTGGTCACGTTCGAGGGCGGTCTCAAGCGGGGTCCTGCGCCGAACGACACGTACTACGACGAGATCGACCTGGCCCCGTACCTGAGCAGTGGCAGGAACACCGTCGCGATCCTCGCCTGGTACTTCGGCAAGAGCGCCTTCTCGCACAAGGACAGCGGACAGGGCGGCCTGTTGTTCTCGTCCTCGATCACGGCCGGCGCTTCGACCACCACCTTGGTCAGCGACACCTCGTGGCGGGTCACACCGCACGCCGGATACAAGAACAACACCGCTGGGGGCCAGCCGAGTTACCGCATCCCCGAAGGCAACGTGTACTACGACGCGCGCGACGCCACAGGCATGAAGGACTGGACTCTGCCGACGTTCTCCGACGCGGGCTGGCCGACCGCGACGGACAAGGGCGCACTCGGAGCCGCGCCATGGAACGCCCTCGCCAAGCGGCCCATCCCACCCTTCAGGTTCGGCTCCCTGACCAGGTACACCAATGACACGTCACTGCCGTCGGCCGGTCAGGGCGGTACTCCGATCGTCGCCCGGCTGCCCACCAACATCCAGATCACGCCGTACCTCAAGGTGGATGCCCCCGCCGGCGAGACCATCGGTATCCAGACCGACCACTACAACAACGACAACGGCGGCAACTCCGTCCGCGCCACCTACATCACCACCGGCGGTGTGCAGGAGTTCGAGGCGCTCGCCTGGATGAACGGCACCACCGTCGAGTACACGATCCCCGGCTCGGTGACGATCCTGGAGCTGTCCTACCGGGAGAGCGGGTATCCGACGGACTTCGTCGGTTCGTTCCGGAGCAGCGACCCGTACTTCGACGTCCTGTGGCAGAAGGCAGCCCGCACCATGTACGTCAACCTGCGCGACACCTACCTGGACTGCCCGGACCGGGAGCGTGGGCAGTGGTGGGGCGATGCCGTCCACCAGTTCCGGCAGGGCTTCTACACCTTCGACACCCGCGTGTACGCCATGACCAGGAAGGCGATCGACAACCTGGTCGCCTGGCAGAAGCCCAACGGTCCGCTGTTCTCGCCGATACCGGGCACCTGGGCGTCGGAGCTGCCGTTGCAGTCGCTGGCCGCCATCTGGTCGTTCTGGGAGTACTACACGTACACGGGTGACGCCGACGCGATCACCCACACCTACCCGGCGGTCAAGAAGTACCTCGACCTCTACACACTGGACTCCGCCGGGCTCGTCAACCACCGTGCCGGCGACTGGGACTGGCCCGACTGGGGCAACAACTTCGACAAGCGCGTCCTGGACAACGCCTGGTACTACATGGCCCTGGACACCACCATCAAGCTGGCCGCCCTCAGCGGCAACGACGCCGATGTGGCCGGCTGGGAGGCGCGGAAGAAGAGCATCTCCGACAACTTCAACCGGGTCCTGTGGGACACCGCGCGCCAGGAGTACCGCTCACCGGGATACACCGGGGACACCGACGACCGGGGCAACGCCCTGGCCGTCGTGGCCGGACTCGCGAGGGCCGCCGACCACCAGGCGATCAACACGGTCCTCACCAGACACTTCAACTCCAGCCCGTACATGGAGTTCTACGTGCTGGAGGCGCTGTACCGGATGGGCTTCCCGCACACCGCCGAGGCCCGGATGAAGACCCGGTGGGCCGCCCAGGTGTACGACCCCGGACACACACTGTGGGAGTACTGGACCAAGGGCGGCGGCGGCACACAGAACCACGCCTGGAGCGGCGGGCCCCTGTTCGCGCTGTCCGCCTATGCCGCCGGCGTCAGGCCCACGGATCCCGGTTACACCACGTACCAGGTCGTCCCCCGGATGGGCAGCCTCACAGCCCTCACGACGAAGGTGCCCAGCGTCAAAGGGATGATCACCGTCGACCTCGACCGAAAGACCAACAACCGCCTGACCATGGCGGTCACCTCGCCGTCCGGAACCCGCGCGAAGGTCGGTGTCCCCACCTTCTCGATGTCCGGTGTCACGATCAAGGCGGGCGGTACCACCGTCTACACCGGGGGGTCATCGACCGGCAGCGTCAGCGGCCTGACCTACTCCGGTAAGGACACCGACTACGTGTACTTCACCGTCGAGCCCGGCACGTGGAACTTCGACTCCACCGGATCGGGTGCCACCGCGCCGGACAATCTGGCCGAGCGCAGGACCGTCACCTCGAACAACTCCCTGGAGAACAGGGACTGGGGTGTCAACCGCCTCACGGACGGTGTCATCGCCGGTGTCTCCGGCGCGAAGGGCTACACCAGCAACCACGTCACCGCGGCGGACGTGACCGCCTCGCCCATCTGGGTCCAGGCCGATCTGGGCGCGGACTCGTTCATCGACGCAGTGCGTCTGATGCCCCGCAGCGACACCCCCGCGGTCGGTGGCGGCACGGCCGGCTTCCCGGTCGACTTCACCATTCAGACCCGGCCCGGCACCACCAGCGACTGGACGACGGTACGCACGGTCACCGGGCAGGCCAACCCCGACGGAACACCGCAGACCTACGGCTTCAGGCCCACCACCGCGCGCCATGTGCGCGTCCACGCCACCAGGCTGGGCAGCCCCGCCAACGACGAGCCGGAGAAGTACCGCCTGCAACTCGCCGAACTGCAGGTGCCACCCGTGGCTCGGACAGTGACGGCCGACAACCCCCTCTTCAACAATGACTGGCACCCGATGTACGTCCTGGACGGGAACACCACGAGCGTCGCCGGCGCCCGTGGCTACACCAGTAACCCCGTGAAGTCCGCGGACATCAGCGGCAACCCCACCTGGTTGCAGGTCGACCTCGGGGCCGACCGGCCGATCCGCAGTCTCGTCCTGTACCCGCGCACCGGCACCGGGGGAGTCGGTGGCGGCAGCGCGGGGTTCCCGGTCGACTTCGCGGTCCAGACGCGGCCGCACGGCAGTGGTGACTGGACCACGGTACGGGCGGTCACCGGGCAGGCGAATCCGGCTGGAGTCGCACAGACCTACACCCTCACCGACAGTACGGCCCGTCATCTCCGCATCCTGGTGACCCGGTTGGGCGCCCCGGCTGCGGACGAGACGACCAACTACCGGTTGCAGCTCGCGGAGTTGCGCGTCGGCTGACCGGTGTGTGGGGGCCGTCGTGGACGGCCCCCACACCACAGCCCGGGCCCGGGCCACGGATCCGCAGAGAAGCGGCAGAGGAACAACGAGGAACGACGGTGTATATCAGTGCGCATGGAACAGCCACCAGTGGCCCGAGCGCGGGGCCTGTTCTTCCTCACTCACGGAGCGCAGGCGTATGCCGGGCCCTACCTCCACGAGGGCGACTTCGCGCTGCACACCCACAGCTATGTGGAGGTCGTCGTCGTCATCGAGGGTGAGGGGGTCCATCTCTCTCCGGCCGGGCGCCGGACGCTACAGGTCGGGGACGTACTCGTGCTGCGTCCCGGGCTGTGGCACGGCTACGAGGGCTGCCGTCAGCTCACCGTCTACAACTGCTGCTTCAGTGCGGACCTCCTGCTGCGGGAACTCGCGTGGATGCGGGAGGACCCGTTGCTCGGCCATCTGCTGTGGCGGGGCCCACGCGCTGTGGACCGAAAGGGTCTGTTGAGCTTCCGTCTCGGGGCGCCCGCCCTGCAGGAGTGCCTGCCGCATCTGGACGCCCTGAACGCGCTGCGGCACGCGCCCGTCCGGCTGCGTCGAGGGGACCTCGTCGGCCGTCTGACCCTTCTTCTCAGCGCCCTGGCGCGCGTGGCGGTCGTGACACTGCCGAACGGCGCGCAGGAGAGCGCCCGGACGCACCCGGCGGTGGCCCAGGCCATGCGGTTGCTGGAGTCCCGGCCCGCGCAGCCCTGGACGGTGTCCGAACTGGCCGCCGATCTGCATGTGTCGGCGGGGTACCTGGCCCGGCGCTTCAAGTCGGTCACCGGCCTGCCGCCGATGGCCTATCTGTCCCAGCACCGAGCCGCGATGGCCTCGGACCTGCTGCTGCACACCGATCTGTCCGTCAGCCACGTCGGCCGTGAGGTCGGCTGGCCGGACGCGAACCTGTTCGCCCGCCGCTTCCGTGCCCACACCGGCATGAGTCCGTCCGACTACCGCAGGCGTTTTATGGACGCATCGTGAACCTCCGTGGACAGCCGGGACTCGTGTGCCCGCAGCCGGTTCCTAGCACCCGACGCACCAGGGCTAGCACGAAACAGACCTTGCCCAAGCTCACTCGGTGGAAACGGCAGTACCCATAGGCACTCTTCCGATCTCCTCCAAGTGACCGAGGGCCTCCACCTGTGGGTTCCGCGCGTGGCAGGCACGTGGGGCTTCGCCAATGCCTGCTCGTGGCCTCCGGCGCGGAGGCGGCTCTGGTGGACACTCCGTACGGCGAGCCACTCACCCGGCAGTTGCTGGACGCGGCGCAGGGCGGGTCCTGCCGGCCGGGACGACGCCGCAGACCGTGGTGCTCACGCACGCCAACGGCGACCACTCTGCACGGGAGCGGGAGCGGGAGCGCCTACCTCGACGGCGCGGAAGTGATCAGCACCGAGGCGAGCCTCGCCCATCTGTGCGCCGAGCCGACGTCGCAGCAGATGCGTCAGCTCACCCACCACACGTCCACGCAGGAGCCGCTCGGCTGGTACATGCGCCGTCACTTCGGCAGCTTCCCAGAGCGAGCTCCTCAACGGGACACCTCGGAACCGGACCCGGTCGGTCTCGCCCGGCAAGCCGCGCAGTGGGCCTACGACCACCGCCGCACGGCGACGGTTCCGCCTCCGTGAACCGCGCCGTTCTCAGTGAAGTCGGTGGGTGCCTTGGGCGTTCCGGTCGCGAAGTGGGGTGAGGACGCACGGCCCGGCCGGATGAGGGTCAGAACGCTCGACGATCAGGCCGTTACGGACCCGGAAGAGGTCCACGACGGCGTTGGCCCGGTCGTCGGGGCTGGCCCTGTCGTTGTTGTTGACGGCGACGAGGTCGCCCTCGGCGATGACGCGCTTGGGGAACTGTGACGGCGTTCGGGAACTGCTCGAAGTAGGGCGTGTGGACGCGCTCACCTGAACGGCGACGGGCGCGCCCGTACGGTCAGGTGCCGAGTGCCTTGAGCTGAAGGGCCAGTACCAGCCGTACGTCGGAGTCGCCCAGGTCGATTCCCGCCGCCTCCTCGATCTTGCCCAGGCGGTAGCGCAGGGTGTTGGTGTGGACGTGCAGTTCCTCAGCCGCACCACGGACATTGCCCTGGTGCTTCAGCCAGGCGCTCAGTGTCGGCACGTACTCGGTGCCGTGGGCGGCGTCCTGTTCCTTCAGGCGCCGCAGGGGCGTGACGCTCTCCAGGTCGGCCACGACCGCCGGTTCCAGGACCCGGACGAGGGCCGCGCGGGCCCAGCAGTCGTCGAAGGCGAGCGGATCGCCGGGCCCGGGGGTCAGCCGGGCGACGGCCAGAGCCCGTTCGGCCTCCTTCCGGGAGCGCGGCAGCTCACTCTGGCCGTGCGCCACCGCGCCGACGCCCGCGTGCACCGGCATACGGTCACGGCCCGCACCGCCGAGCAGATCCCGCAGCCAGGAGAGGACCAGTTCGGCGGAGGACTCGCGGGGCCGGGCGACCGTGAGGACGAGATACCAGAGGTTGGACAACTGGCCCGCGTGGACGGTGAGTTCGGGCCCCCTTTGGGTCAACGCGAGCCCTTGCTCAAGGCGGGAGCGGGTCACCGCCCGTTCGGCCGGGTCGTGCGGGGCGAGGGCCAGCGCCGCGACCCAGTGGGCTCCGGGCGGCAGCTCCACCGCGTCGGCGGCGCCTGTCACCGCGGGGCTGCCGTGCAGCAGCACGGCCAGCTGCTCCATCTCGACGCGATGGCCCCGGTAGTCCTCGGTGCGGCGGCGCATGAGCTGGAGGGAGACCCGGTGCGCGACCTGGGCGAAGGCGGTCGTCCCGCGCTCGTCGGGCCGGTCGACCACGGCCCACATCGTGCCCAGCGCGAAGCTTCCGGCGCGCAGCCCCACCGCGAGCCGGTCGGCGGCGCCCTCGCCGATTCCCCGGACGGGGACGGGGGAGTCACTGCGGGCGATCTCCTGGGGGACGCCGTGCGCGGCGAGAGCACGGCCGAAGTCGGCCGGGGCCCGCCGGTTCATCAGGGTCTCGGTCCGTACGGCGTCGCCGCCCCGCTGGTCGCTGGAGTAGGCCAGAAGCCAGCCGCGCGTGTCCTCGACGGTCACCGGACCCCCGACGGCCGTGGCCGCGAGATCGGCGAGCGCGAAGAGGTCACCGGTCCGGTCGTCGTCGGTCTCGGACCGTCCGGCGTGTTCGGTGATCGTGCCCTGGACCAGTGCCGCCGCCTGTAGCCAGTCGATGCCGTCGTCCAGGATCAGCACCCCGCAGCCGTGTTCGGCGGCGGCGCCGAGCACCTCGGTGTCGTCCTCCACCCGGCACTTGACGGCCAGCGCGGCGACGCTGCCGCGCAGGGTGCGCAGCAGGTTGGTGATCGGCGCCGCCTCGTGCGTGCCGACGGCCAGGACGACCTCGCCGAGCGCCGGGGACTGCGCGTCCGAGGGCTCGTGGATGCGCACGCTGTCGACCGCGAGCGAGGGCTCGGGGAGCAGTACGGCGCGCAGCACGTCGCTGCCCAGGGCCGTGGCCAGTGAGTCGAGGGTGCCGCTCATCGGAGGGCTCCTGTCGGATGCGTTGTCTGCGAGGTCGGGAGTCTCGGCCGGGTCTGTCGGCCGGGTTTGTCGGCACGGTCATCGAGACCGTCATCGGGACGGCCTCGCCGGGGGTGTCAGATCGCTGTCATGCCGCCGTCGGCGACCACCGCGGACCCGGTCATGAACGTCGAGAGGTCGGAGGCGAGGAACAGGGCGACCGACGCGATCTCGTCCGGTCTGCCCTCGCGTCCGATGGGCTGCCAGTCCGGCAGTCCGTCGCGGACGGCCTCGATACCGCCCATGCGCTCGGCGTGCGCGAGGTTGATGGGGGTGTCGACCCAGCCGGGGCAGACGCAGTTGCAGCGCACGCCCCGGGTGGCGAAGTCGCGGGCGACGGCCTTGGTCAGCATCAGCACACCGCCCTTGCTCGCGGTGTACCCGGCCAGAACGGGTTCGGCGACCAGGCTGTTGACTGAGCCCATGTTGATGATCGAGCCGCCGCCGGCCCGCAGCAGCGCGGGTACGGCGTACTTGCAGCCGAGGAAGACCCCGCGCAGGTTGACCGCCAGCATGCGGTCGAAATCCTCGACCGACGTCTCCAGGACGTTGCCGGGGATGGAGACGGCCGCGTTGTTGACCATGGTGGTGAGCCGGCCCCAGGTCCGCTCGGCCGTCTCGACGGCCGCGGCGACATCGGCCGGATCGGAGACGTCCGCGCGCAGCGGCACCACCGCCCCCGGATCCGTGCACAGCTCGGCCGTACGGGCCGCCCCCGCCTCGTCGATGTCCGCCGCCACGACCCTCGCCCCGGCCGCCACGAAACCACGGGTGATGGCCCGGCCGATCCCGCTGGCGGCGCCGGTGACGACGGCGACCTTCCCGGTCAGGTCGATCACTCCGGACCACCCATCCGTTCAGAACATTCCACGGCGCGGGCCAGAGAGTATTGGGCAATTGTCCAATGACACGATGCTGTGCTCACCGCAGCATTGTGGCATCCCCGGTCGGACACAGAGGCCTGTGGACCGACCGTGATTGGGGAATCGACCAAAGAGCACAACCGGAAGAGGCTCCATGACCACCCCACCTCCCCGCACGACCGAGGGCCGGGTCGCCGGCAAGGTCTGCATCGTCACCGGCGCCGGCTCCGGTATCGGCAGGGCCACCGCCCACCGGCTGGCCGAGGAGGGCGGACGGGTGCTGTGCGCGGACCTGTCGGCCGACGCCGCCGCGCACACCGCGGCCGAGATCACCGAGGCCGGCGGGACAGCCGAGCCCCACACGGTCGACGTGTCCTCCAGCGCCGCCGTGGACGGCATGGTCCGGGCCACCGTCGCGCTGTGGGGACGGGTCGACGTGCTGGTCAACAACGCCGGAGTGAATCTGCCGGGGCTGCTGCACGAGGTCCCGGACGACATCATCGACCGGACGCTGGACGTGAACGTCAAGGGCCAGCTGTACGGCTGCCGGGCGGTCATCCCGCACATGCTGGCGCAGGGCGGCGGGTCGATCGTCAACATCTCCAGCGTGAACGGGCTTGTCAGCGAGCCCTTCCTCACGGTCTACTCTGCGTCCAAAGGTGCGAGCGTGATGCTGACCAAGGGTGTCGCGCTCGACTACGCCAAGCAGAACATCCGCTGCAACGTCATCTGCCCGGGCTGGGTCGACACCCCCATCAACCACGCCCACGCCGAACTCCTCGGTGGGCTCCAACAGGTGTACGACACCATCGACTCCTTCCAGCCGATCGGCCGGCCCGGCGAGCCACGCGAGATCGCCAACGTGGCACTCTTCCTCGCCTCCGACGAGGCCAGCTTCATGACGGGCAGCGTCGTCGCCGTCGACGGCGGCATGACCTCCCAGTAGCCCTCCGTCCTCACCCGCAGCCGTACCCCCGTCCCCCTCTCCTCCGGCACACCAGAACAAGGGGTTTCCATGGCTTCCGACACAGCAGGGCAGGGCGAGCCGACCCTGGACAGACCGCACGAGGCGAGCGACGACGAGGCCCGCCTCCACGCCCTGGGCTATGCCCAGGAGCTGGAGCGCAGCATGTCGCCGTTCTCCAACTTCGCCGTCTCCTTCACCATCATCTGCATCCTCTCCGGGTGCATGACGCTGTACGGCTTCGGCATGAACACCGGCGGCCCGGCCGTCATGGTGTGGGGCTGGCCGATCGTCGGCCTGCTCACCCTCACCGTGGGCCTCGGCATGGCGGAGGTCTGCTCCAGCTATCCGACCGCCGGCGGCCTCTACTACTGGGCCGCCAAGCTCGCCAAGAGCAACGGCCCGGCCTGGGCCTGGTTCACCGGCTGGTTCAACTTCCTCGGCCAGGTCGCCGTCACCGCCGGCATCGACTTCGGTCTCGCCCAGTTCCTCAACGCCTTCCTGGACCTCCAGTTCGGCTTCGCCGCCACCCCCGGCCACACCGTCCTGCTGTTCGGCATCGTCCTGCTCGTCCACGCCCTGCTGAACGTGCGCGGGGTCAGGGTCGTCGCCCTGCTCAACAACATCAGCGTCTGGTGGCAGGTCATCGGCGTCGCCGTCGTCGTCCTGGCGTTGGTCGTCTTCCCCGGCAAGCACCAGTCCGCGGGCTTCGTCTTCGGCCACTTCGTCAACAACACGGGCTGGGGCTCGGGCCTCTACGTCTCGCTCCTGGGCCTGCTGCTCGCCCAGTACACCCTCACCGGCTTCGACGCCTCCGCCCACATGACCGAGGAGACCCATGACGCCGCCCGCTCCGGGCCGCGCGGCATCGTCAACTCCATCATCGTGTCGCTGGTCGCGGGCTGGATCCTGCTCATCGGCGTCACCTTCGCCATCCAGTCCTACGACGGCGCACTCGGCAGCAGCACCGGAGTGCCCCCGGTGCAGATCTTCCTCGACGCGCTCGGCGCGACCGGCGGCAAGCTGCTCCTGCTCATCGTCATCGGCGCCCAGTTCTTCTGCGGCATGTCGTCGGTGACCGCCAACTCCCGCATGATCTACGCCTTCTCCCGCGACGGGGCCCTGCCCGGCTCCCGCATCTGGCACAAGATCAGCGACCACACCCGCACCCCGACCAACGCGGTCTGGCTCGCCTCCGGCGGCGCCTTCCTGCTCGGCCTGCCCTACCTGATCAACCCCACCGCGTACGCCGCCGTGACGTCCATCGCCGTCATCGGACTGTTCATCGCGTACGTCATCCCCATCTACCTGCGGCTGCGCCAGGGCGACGACTTCGAACCCGGCCCCTGGCAGCTGGGCCGCTGGAGCAAGCCCATCTCGGTCATCGCCGTCGGCTGGGTCGGCTTCGTCACCGTCCTGTTCATGCTCCCGCAGGTCAGCCCGGTCACGACGAAGACCTTCAACTACGCGCCCGTGGCGGTGCTGGTGGTCCTGGGGTTCGCCGGGGTCTGGTGGCTGGTGTCGGCCCGCAACTGGTTCAACGGCCCGAAGGTCCAGGGCTCCGCGGACGAACTCGCCGCCATCGAGCGCGACCTCAAGGGCAGCTGACCGCACACCGCCGTCGGGCCCGGGTTGCAGGGAAGGAGACCTCCTGCGCCCGGGCCCGACGAGCGGTGTTCACTGCACCGGCCAGGACCCGCAACAGGCCCTAGCGTCCGGGATGGAGACCGAGCCATCCCGGCGACGGCGCCCCGGTCACCTCACCGACGTAGAGGGTGACCTGCTGGCGGAAACGCTCGACGAGGGCACGGTCGGCCATGAAGTGGGCGAAGCCGTCGAGGTTGGCGTTGGGGTAGTCCCAGATGGGGCGGTAACCGGTGTGCGGGGCCACGTCGGTGCGGACGGACCACATGTAGAAGTCGGACTGGGTCTGCTTGGACAGCCACCAGTTGAGGTAGAGCTTGGCGGCGGCCGGGTGCTTCGCGCCCTTGAAGATGGCGGCACGCTGGGCCCACGCCATGAAGGGGTCGTGCTTCGGGACGACGAAGCGGGTCTTGACCCCGGCGGCCGGGGTGAGCATGCCGTCGGTGCCGAGGGCGACCGCCTTGGTGCCCGCCTCGACCTCGTCGGCGGGTTCCTGCGTACCGCGTACCCAGTGCACGTCCTGGGCGACGAACCGGCGCAGCCAGTCCCAGCCGTACTTGTCCACGATCAGCTTGTACAGGTAGAGGACGGCGTCGTCGTCGTTCGGGAACGTCGAGACGATCTTCCCCTTCCACTGTGGGTCGAGCAGCGCCCCGGCCGTAGTGGGCGGCTTGGCGCCCGCCTTGTCGACGTTGTAGATGGTCGAGAACGCGTCGACGAAGATGCCCGTCCAGGCGCCGTCGGGGTCCTTGAAGGCGGGGTGGACCCGGGAGAACCCGGCGGGCTTGTAGGGCAGCAGTACGCCTTCGCGCTTCCAGCGCGGGAAGTCCTGGAGGGTCTGGAGCTGGACGACGTCGGGGACGAGGGTGCCCGTGTCGAGCTGGTTGTCGATGCGGGCGTCGTGGAACTTGCTGTAGTCGACGACGATGTTCAGCGTGACGCCGGGGAACGCCTTCTCGAAGGCCGCCTTGTTGCCGTCCTGCTGGGTGGCGGTGTCGCCGCCCGCGTAGACGGTGAGGGTGCCGCCCTCCGCCTTCGCCTCGCGGTACAGCCGCTGAAGGCTCCTGGTCTCCTCGGTGACCTCGGGCGGATGCCCGCCCCGGGCGGTGGCCGCATGTCCGGCTGTGGTGCCGATGGCGATTCCGGCCGCCGTGAGCGAGCCCCCGACGAGTACCTGGCGTCGTCCTACTGGCATGTCCGTTCCTTCGGTGCGGTGGATGTTCCGCGGGAAATTTAGCTGCTGCGGCAGGTTTATTTCAACCTTCAAGAACAGGGATGTGCCAGATGAGAGCCAGATGGTCACCTGATCGGTCGACCATTACTGCTGTACTGTCAGCTATATGAGTGACCTGGTTCACCACGAGGCGGTCGTGCTGTACGGCGACGTGCTGCGGTTGACGGACACCATCGGCGGGCGTGCCGAGCGGGTGATCCGGGAGGCGTCGGGGCTGGGCGGTTCGGAGTTCGAGGTGCTGCTGCGCCTGGCTCGGTACCCCGGGCAGCGCACCACCGGTGCCCGCCTGGCCGAGGACCTGTCCTTCACCTCGGGCGGGCTCACCCGACTCATCTCCCGCATGGAGGAAGCGGGCCTCCTGGTCCGCCACCCCCACCCCGACGACCGTCGGGCCGTCCTGCTGGAGGCGACCGAGCACGGCAGGACCCTGCTGGACCGGGCCCTCGCCGCGCATGTGCCCCAGCTGACCGGCGATCTGTTCGCCCCCCTCACCCCGGTCGAGCGGCTGATCCTGCGCGAGCTGGTGACGAAGCTGCTGGCGAGCACCCCGCGCGGGACGACGCAGGGCCCGTGAAGGCCGCGTCCGATCCACTTCCTCCGAGCTCGGAGCCGGTTCCGCGCTCAGAGCCGGTTCGCTCCCGTCAACAAGGGTGAATAGGACGGCTGTACGGCAGGCAGCGGGGGATTCAGCTTGCCGAACTCCGCGCCCGCGTGCACGATCCGGCCGTCGACCATGGTGAGCACCGACTCGATTCCGGGGATGCGTGAGTCCGGGACCCTGAGGTAGTCCTCCGTGAGCACCGCGAGGTCGGCGAGGGCTCCGGGGGCGAGCGTTCCCTTGTCCTTGCTCTCCTTCGACAGGGTCGCGCTGCCCTGCGTGAGCAGCCGCAGGGCTTCGACACGGTCCAGCGTGTTGTCCGACCGGTAGAGCCGGGTGCCGCCGAGGGTGCGGCCCGTCGTGATCCAGTACAGCGCGATCCAGAGGTTGTCGCTGGCGGCGCGGGTGGCGTCGGTGCCGAGGCCGACCGGGACTCCGCTGTGCAGGATGCGGCGGACCGGGGGAGTGTGCGCGGCGGCGCGTGCTCCGTATCGCTGCTGGAACGTCTCGCCCACGAACGCCATCCGGTGCTGGACGGCGATCGAGCCGCCGAGTCCCGCGATCCGGTCGATGGTCGCGTCGGTGAGCGTCTCGCCGTGATCGATGATGAAGCCGCTCTCGGGGCCGGTGGGACCGTAGACCTGCTCGATGTTGTTCAACAGCCGTGTGGCGGACTCGTCGTACGTGGAGTGGAGCCGGAACGGCCATTCGTGCTCGGCGAACAGCGCCAGGATGTCCCGCAGCCGGGCGTCCATGGTGGAGGGCAGATTCGGCCGGGGTTCCTCGAAGTTCTCGAAGTCGACCGCGTCGAACACCACGACTTCGCCCGCTCCGGCCATCTTGAGGAAGCCGTCGCCCCCTACCTTCTGCGTCGCGACGAACTCCCGGAAGTTGTCGAACTCGGTGCCGGGTGCGCGCGGGTAGAGGTGGTAGCCGATGCGGACCGTCAACTCGCCTTGTGCGTGGAGCTGGTTGACGACGCTGTAGTGGTCCGGGTAGAGGGTTCCGCCGCCCGCCGCGTCGGTGATGCTGGTGACGCCTCTCGCGTTCAGGTGACGCATGTAGAGCCTGGTGGAGAGGACTTGGCTCTCCGGATCAAGTGCGGGCAGCCGTGCCAGGGTGGCGTTGAGTATGACCGGACTGGGCTTGGCCAGCAGCAGACCGGTCGGGTTGCCCGCCGCGTCCACCTCGATCTGGCCCCCGGGCGGAGCCGGAGTGCTGGCGGTGATCCCCAGGAGGCGTACCGCGGTCTGGTTCAGCAGGGCACGGTCGTACAGGTGCAGCAGCAGTACGGGCTTGTCCGGAACGGCGGCGTTGAGCTCGGCCAGCGTCGGTAGACGCTGCTCGCGGAACTGCCACTTGGTGAAGCTGCCGACGACACGGATCCACTGCGGCGCCGGTGTGCGGTCGGCCTGGAACTTGATCAGGCGCAGGGCGTCGGCCACCGAGGTGACGCCGGCCAGGGACAGCTCACTCGTGTAGACGAGGCCTTCGCGGATCATGTGGGTGTGGGAGTCGTTCAGACCGGGAACGACCCGCCGGCCACGCAGGTCGATCACCCGCGTGCCGCGCCCGGCGAATCGGCGTACCTCGAAGTCGCTGCCGGTGGCGAGGATCCGTCCGCCGCTCACCGCGAGTGCGGACACCGAGGGTTTTCTCCGGTCCAGCGTGGTGACACGGCCGTTGACGAGGATCACGTCCGCCACCCGCCGCGCCGCCGTCGCGGTCTGCGGCGCGGACAGCTGGACCCCGGTGGCAGCGACCACACCCGCGCCGGCGACGGCCAGCGCACCCCGTCGGGAAAGGTGCCGCCCAGAGGCTGTCTCATCGGTCATCCTGCTGCCCTTCTGCGCGCGGTGGGGGTTGTCGAAGAGGTCGGGGAGACGGGCTCGGTCACCGGTTCGGATCGTTCGGACCACCCGGGAACGGGGCGTAGTCGGTCCAAAAGCTGTACAGCAGGACGCGGGCGCTGCCCTCGACGTAGAGGTCGGCCCCCGCGAGTTCGGTGAGCCAGTGCTTCGGCATCTGCTCGGCGGTCTGCCGCGCGAGCGTTCCGTAGAACAGCTGGGATCCGCCCCAGGCGTTGCCGGGTTCGAGCTGCGAGAAGTCGACCCTGCCTTCGAGGAAGACCTTGCGGGCCGTGTTGTAGAGATCGTCGAGGTACTTGCCGTAGGTCGCGATGTCCTGCCGGGTGCCGTAGTGGTGGGCGTGGCCGCCGATGAAGGTGCGGAAGTCGTAGCGCAGGACGACGTCCGACACGGTCATGTAGAGCGGAATGTCAGGCGTGTGCCCGAGCTGGAAGTACGGCGCGTAGCGCGGGGCGATCACGTCCACCAGCATCAGCACCTTCTGCCGGGGAGCGAAGACGAAGAGGTCGCCCGGCGAGTGGAAGTTGCCGTGGTAGTCGAGGTAGATCCGCTCGCCGCCGGTCCTGAGCACGTAACGGTCGCCCCGGACCGTCTTGGTGGGGACGGGTCGGCGCGGATCGGCGGCGCGCTTGATCCGCGCGGCGGCCTGCTCGTGCGCGATGTAGACCGGGCTGGTGCCCTTCCGGTTCGAGGTCAGGAAGGTGGCCGCGCCGCCGGTGTGGTCGCCGTGCGAGTGGCTGTAGATGAAGTGGGTCACGGGCAGCTTCGTCACCTCGGCGATGGCGGCCTTGACCAGTGCGCCGTTCGGCGCGTCCACGACGACGACGCCCTCCCCGGTGACCAGGAACATGGAGTTCGACCCGCCCGCGGTGCGCACGCCGTAGGCTCCGCCGCCCAGGTTGTCGAGGAGGTAGCCCTTCGCGGGGTACTCCGGCATCCGGGCCGCCGCCGGGAGCCGCAGGTAGCTGGAGGCGTCCAGCCCGTCGACGACGTAGCCGGGGTGCTCGACGTTCGCCTGCGCGGCCGTGGCGACGCCCCTTGAGCCGGTGGCGACGCTCCCCGAGGCCGCGGCACTGCCCGCAGGAAGCATTCCTGCGGCCGTGGCACCGCCTGCCACGGCGATGGCCCCGCGGAGCATCTTCCTGCGAGTCAGCTTCTGGCCCATCTGTCCTCCTCCTCGCGTTCACCAGGGGTGCGTCGCGATGTTCCATCTCGGGCTCTCCGTCATCCGAGCCCGAATCCCTCGCGGCCCGGATGGTCCGCGTGCAAATGATTCTGACACGAACTATCGGCGGTCGCAATAGTTGGCCTGGCTGTCGGCAGGGTGCGAGGGGCGCGTATCCGGGGTCGCCGACCTGACTGGGCCGTCCGGCAAGGCTCCTGGGGCTGGACGAGCGGACCGCGCTGGCCGACTTGCTGGACGTCTCCGCCGATGCGGGGATCACGTGCGGTGCCCGGGTTCCCTGGCCGGCACCGACCCCGACGCCCCCGACCTCACCCGGCTCGTCGGCGAACTGCTCGTGAAGAGCCCGGACTTCGCCGGTCTGTGGGAGCGCTACGACGTCACCGGCCGCAAGATCACCACGAAGACGTTCCAGCACCCTCGGGTCGGCAGGGTGACCCTCGGCTTCCAGGGCATGGCGCTGGAAGGCACCCCTGGGCATCGTCTCGGCGTCTACACCGCGGAACCCGGCACGCCCGACCACGACGCCATGCTCCTGCTCGACCTGACCGCCCCCAGCACTCGACCGCGACGACCGTCCGAGCAACAGGGATAAGCCGTCCGCTCGTAACTGAACGTGCGGTACACGTCCGTCCTGGGCCTTGGTGTTGGCGGTCTTCAGGCCCATCCCCTCGATCAGGTTGCCTGTCGGCACGTCCGGTGCGTACAGGCCGTACAGCGCCCCGGCGGCGCCGGCAATGGCAGTCACCGGAATCAGCGTTCTTGCTGTGCCGGCCCCCGTGCCGGACGTGTGTGGGTTCTCGCTCGCTGGTCAGGCGACCGTGGTGACGGTCCCGGCGTCCGCGTGGCGGCGGTGGTGGTCGCGGGCGAGGAGGAGGTAGCTCGCGGCGGTCCAGGTGTAGGCGCGGTCGCGCAGGCCCTGGCCGGTCAGGGCGTCGAAGTTCTCGGCGAAGCCCGAGGTCTCGCACAGGGCTCGGAAACGGGCGCTGATCTCGTCCGCGAGACGGTCGTGCCCGGCGCGACGCAGGCCGTCCTCGATGAGGACCGTGGCGGGGGCCCAGATCGGGCCGCGCCAGTAGCCGTCGGAACGGTAGTGGGGCGAGGCGGGCAGTTCGGTGGCGAGCCCGTACGGCGTGAGGTGGGCCTCGATCCGGTCGGCCAGCACGCTGCTGACGTCGTCCGGCAGGTGCTCACCCAGGACGACGGGCATCAGGTCCAGCAGGCTGGAACTGGTCCAGGTGTCCTGACCGTCCACGCCACGGGCGACGAACCGCTCGCCGTTCCAGAGCTGGTCGAACATCGCGGCCTGGATCGCGTCAGCCGTGTGCGTCCAGCGGCGGGCGTCGTCCGGCCGATCCAGTTCCGCGGCCAGGTCGGCGAGTTCGCGCATCTGGAGGACGAGGAAGGCGGCCAGGTCGGCGGTGACGATGACGCGTCCGGGGTCGAAGCTGGTGGCGTTGTCCCAGCCGCTGTCGTTGCCGTGCTGGTAGTGGGGCAGGGCCGCGCCGGGCGCCCGGCGCGCGGTGAGCCAGAAATCGGTCCAGCGCGCCAGCATCGCGTACGACTCGGACAGTCGCGCCGGGTCGAGCGGTTCGGGCAGCCGTCCGCGGAGGTGGCCGAAGGTCCAGCCGTGGATGGGCGGTTTGACGAAGTTGTAGAGGACCTCGGAGTGCGTGACCGAGTCGGGCAGCGCCCCGCCGGTGTCCTGGTGGTCGAAGGGGAGCGCGAACTGGTCCCAGGCGAGGTCGGGGCAACCGGGCGCCAGGGCAAGGGCGTTGAAGCAGTGGTCCCAGCTCCACACCTTGTCCATCCAGTGTTTGGACATCAGGACGGCGGGCCGCGTGACGAGACCCGCCGGGCGCACGGTCGCCGACCACACCACATACGCGGCGAGTTCGGCGGCCGGGGTGTCGGCCGAGCGCCATGGAGCGGCGGCTTCCACGAACTCGGAGAACGCCTGCCGCGCGGCCTCCGTGACCTCGTCGAAGGTCGCCGCCGAGTGGTAGGGCGGGCGGGCGCTGTCGAGTTCCTCGACCACGGTCTCCCATGTCCCGCCGGGCTCGGCGGTGACTGTGAGGCCACGGTCACCGGCGCCCAGCGCCTGGGCGCCGGACACCTCGGCGACCGTGCCGGACAGCACCGTGATCCGGTAGCGGCGTCCGGTCTCGTAGGAGGTGAACACATGCGCGCCGTCCACCGGGTCGCGGTAGAAGTAGGTCCCGCTGAACGGGGTCAGGGTGTGAGCCGCGGCGCTGATACCGAATCCGAGACCGGTGCCCCGCACGCGCACGGTGTCCGGTGACTCGTAGGCGAGGTCGATCCGTCCGCTCCCGCCGGTCCAACTGAGCCGGCTCGGGCTCGCCGCCACCTGTGTCTCCGCCCGCTCGCCCGTTGCCGGGTCCAGGGGGACGAACCGTACGACGGCGTGCATGCCGTTCTGGTGCGAGACGAGATGGAGGTCCTCGGCACGCGTCTTCTCCGCGAGCACCGGAGAGATACCGAACCAGGAACCATGGGTGCTGAAGGGGATGTCCTGGACGGAGAAGGCCGGGCCGGACGGTGCGGCGGTCATGGCGGCGGTACTCGTTTCTCGAGCTGGGGCGGTCGGCGGTCTGCCAGTGGGGGAGTGTGCTCGCACGGCGGCTCGTGGAGAGCACGGTGCACGCGCGGCCGGGTCAGTCCTTGACGGCGCCGGCGGTGACTCCGGCGGCGACGTAGCGCTGGGCGAGGACGAGGATCACCGTGGCGGGAAGGGAGGCCACGACGGCGGTCGCCATGATGGCGTTCCACTGCTGGTTGTTGTTGCCGATGTAGTGGTAGATGCCGAGGGTGATCGGCTCATGGGCGCCGCCGCCCGCGAGGGTGCTGGCGAAGACGAAGTCGGACCAGGACCACAGGAACGCGAACAGGGACACCGTGACGATCGAGTTGCGGCTCATGGGCAGGACGATCGACCAGAACGTGCGCAGTGCCCTCGCTCCGTCCATCTGCGCGGCCTGGATCAGTTCGCCGGGGATGCCGGACATGAACGCGGTGAAGATGAGGACGGCGAAGGGGACGGCCAGGGTGGAGTCGGCGACGATCAGGCCGGGGACGGACTGGAGCAGACCGAGGTTGAGGTAGATGGCGTAGAAGCCCATCGCCATGATGATGCCGGGGACCATCTGGGCGACCAGGAGGAGGAAGCCGAGCACACCCCCGCCGCGTGGGCGGAGTTTCGCCAGCGCGTAGCCGGCGGGCGCGGCCAGCGCCACGGTCAGGACGACGGTGCCCAGGCCGATGACGAGGCTGGTGGCGAGGTAGGGCAACTGGTCGTCCAGGACGGCCCGGTAGCCCTCGAAGGTGGGATTGGCCGGGAACAGGTCCGGCGGGGACTTGCGCATGTCCTGGTCGCGGGTGAAGGACACGTTGAGCATCCAGTAGACCGGGAAGAGCATCACCGCGGTCAGCAGCAGGCCGATGGCCGTCTTCCACCACGTACCGATACGGAGGTTCATGACAGCGCCTGCTTCCGCTGGACCCGGACGTAGATGAGGCCGAAGACGAGCGCGGTGACGACGAGCAGGTTGCCGACGGCGGCGCCGGGCCCGAAGGCGGGCAGCATGCTGCCGAAGCCGAGCTGGTAGGACCAGGTGGCGAAGGTGGTGGACGAGTCCGCCGGACCGCCCTTGGTCATGATCCAGATGATGTCGAAGACCTTGAGCGTGTAGACGAGGCCCAGCAGCAGGGTGATCGCGGACACGGGGCGCAGCAGCGGGAAGGTGATGCGCCGGAACCGCTGCCAGGCGTTCGCCCCGTCGAGCGCGGCGGCCTCGTACAGGCTGGTGGGGATCGACTGGAGGCCGCTGTAGAGGACGACCAGGTTGAAGGGGACACCCACCCAGATGTTCGCGATGATCACCGAGGTCAGTGACCAGGTCGGTGAGGTCAGCCAGTTCACCGGGTCGATGCCGACGGCGCCCAGTGCGGCGTTGACGATCCCCGAGTCGCTGTTGAGCATCCACGACCAGGTGGACGCCGACACGATCAGCGGCAGCAGCCACGGGACGAGGTACAGGCCCCGCAGGGTGGCGGAGAGCCGGAAGTTCTGGTTGAAGAAGACCGCGAGCGCCAGTCCGATCATGTACTGGAAGACCAGGCAGACGACCGTGAATACCACGGTGTGCAGCAGCGCCGGAGCGAACGTCGGGTCGTCGAAGACGGTCCGGAAGTTGTCCAGGCCGGCGAACGGGGCGTCGCCCTGGACGAAGGAGCGGACGGTGTAGTTCCGCAGGCTCAGATCGATGTTGCGGTACAGCGGATACGCGTAGAAGAGGGCGAGGTAGAGGGTGACCGGGGCGAGGAAGGCCCAGGCCGCCCAGTTTCGGTGGGGCACCCGCCGGTCGCCCGGCGGGTGTGTCGTGCGGTTCATCAACGGCCCCTGGCGCTGGTTACTTGACGGCGGACTGGGCCGAGCCGAGTGCGTCCTTCGGTGACGCCGACCCGCTGAGCGCGGACTGGACCGCCTTCCACAACTGCTCGGAGATCTTCGGGTACTTGGTGCCGAGGTCGTCACTGGTACGTCCCTTGGCGGCCTGGACCGCGTCGACCCAGGGCTTCAGCTCGGCGTTCGCCGCGATCTGCTTGCCCTGGACCTCGGTGGTGGGGGCCACGTAGGAGAGCGTCGTGTCGGTCTTGAGGAGGTTGTCGGCGCTGGTCAGACAGGCCACGATCTTCTGCGAGGTGGCGTAGCGTCCGCTGTCGTCCTGGACCGGCATCGTGACGAACTCGCCACCGGTCGGGGCCGCCGCGTTGCCTCCCGAGGCGCCCGGGACGGGGATGACCCCGTACTCGAAGCCGGCCTTCTCGGCGTTGGCGAGCTGCCAGGTGCCGTTCTCGCTGAACGCGTAGTCGCCGGTCGCGAACTCCGCCCAACTGGTCGTCTGGGTGTTGTTGATGACGGAGTTGGGGGCGTAGCCCTTGTCCAGCCAGCCCTTCCACAGCGACAGCGCGGACACCGCCTGGTCGGAGTCGAGGGCGGTCAGTCGGGCTCCGGAACCCCAGAACCAGGGCAGGAACTGGAAACTGCCCTCCTCCGTACCGACCGCGGAGAACGTGATGCCCTTCTTGCCCGCCGCCTTGACCTTCGCCAGCGCGGCGGTCAGCGACGGCCAGTCCTTCACCGAGGCGATGTCGACCCCGGCCTCCTTCAGCACCGCCTTGTTGTAGTAGAGAGCCAGCGTGTTCGCGCCGATCGGCGTGCCGTACGTCTTTTCGCCGACCTGGCCGGCCGCGAGGAGGTTCGGGCTGACCTTCGAGACGTCCAGCTTGCTGTCGTCGGTCGAGGTCAGCACGCCGCCCTCGGCCAGGGTCGACACCACCGGGTTGTCGACGATGAGGACGTCCGCGGAGTTGCCCTGCTGCGCCGCCAGCAGCACCTTGTTCGTCAGGTCGCTGGTGTCGAAAGCGGTCCGCTTGATCTTCACCCCGGCCTCGGTGCCACAACTGTCCAGCAGCTTCGCCCACTCCGAGCTCTTGTCGAACTGCGGATAGGGGTCCCAGATCGTGTAAGTACCGCCGTCCTCAGCCTTCGTGGAGGTGCCGCTTCCGCCGGACGAGCACGCGGTGGCACTGGTGGTGACAGCGACGACGGTCAGGGCGGCGGCGGTGAGACGCCGTCTGGCAGGTCGGTTCATGGCGTGTTCCTCAAGGTTTTCGGCACAGGTGTGCCCTGGGATCGGCGCAGGCGTGCGCGGGAAGAAGTGATCGGCGGCTGCCGGGCTCGCCGGAGAGGCCGGGCGGTGAGCTGTTCAGCCGGCCGGTACGGGGTGTGGCGAGTGAAGGGAGGACGAAGGAGGGCGAAGGGAGAGTGCGGGGTGACGGTCAGAGGTGTGTGGGAGTGCCGAAGTCCGTAGTGGGGTCGGCGGGCCTGATGCCGACGGGTGCGGTGCTCGCCCGCAGGGAGATCGGCGGCGCGAGCAGGTGGTGCCGAGCCGGTGTGTCGGGGTGGTCGAGCCGCTCCACAAGCAGATCGACGGCGAGGCGGCCCATCTGTTCCGCCGGCACGTCAGCGGCGGTGAGCTGCGGGGTCACCGTCTCCGCCCACCTGCTGGCCACCACCCCGGTGACGGAGAAGTCGCGCGGCACATGGCGGCCGGCCTGGGCCAGCCCCCGGTAGAGGCCGCCGAGCGCGGCCTCGTTCAGCGTGACCAGCGCCGTGGTGGCGGGATCGTCGTGCAGGATCCGCTCCAGACAGGCCAGGCCCGAGGCGGCGTCGTCCCCACAGCAGTACGTCCGTACGGTCAGACCGCGCTCCGCCGCCGCCTTGGTGAAACCGTCCAGACCCCGGTGGGCCGACTCGTACCCGGCTCGCAGCAGTTGCTCGGGCCGGTTGACGAAGGCGACCCGGCGGTGCCCCAGATCGGCGAGGTGGTGCACACAGGCCGCCGCCAGTGCCGTGTGGTCCAGGCCCACCCACCAGCTGCCTTCCGGGCGGGCGGTGCGGCCGATGGCGACGGACGGGAAGTCCACCGCGGCGAGATGGTCGAGCCGGTCGTCCTCCAGCCGGATCTCCATCAGGATCGCGCCGTCGACCCGCCGCTCGCCCAGCAGCCGCTGGAACGAGCGGTCGCTGTCCGCGCCGCTCGGAGAGAGCAGCACGTCGTAGTCGTAGGCCGCGGCGGCCTCGGTGACACTGCCGATGAAGTCCAGCTGCATGCCGGTGTAGTGGTTACCGGCCGGCGGGAAGACCAGACCGATGGTGTTGGTCCGGCCGTTGGCCAGGGCCCGCGCACTCGCGTTGGGCTGGTAGCCCAGCTCGTCGATGACCCGCTGGATCCTCTGGCGGGTGTCCTCGGACACGGGGCGCTTCCCGCTCAGCGCGTAGGACACGGTGCTCCGCGAGACACCGGCCCGCCTGGCGATCTCACCGATGTTCACGGAGGGCTCCTTGCTGTAAACGATCGAAGCTGTAAACCATCGAACCGGTTCGATGATTTCAGGGAACGAAATCGACCCAGTGTCGATTGTCGAACCGGTTCGCGTGAAGTGAAGGTAGGAGCAACCCGGACGGGTGTCAACGCCTCATGCCGACTTTCTCGTAACGGCCCGGAAACGTCACCGCGCGAGGGGCGAGGTCCGGCCGGGCCGGGTTCTCCTGCGCTCACGGGCAGGTCGGCTGCCGTATTCACCGGGCGACGGCACCCGCCCCCTGTCTGGAGTGTCCGGCCGTGCGTGGCCGGAGGCAGCTGTGTTCGGGGTATTGCTGGCCGGTTTCCCCGATGCTAGCTTTCTCGAACCGGTTCGACGGGGTGCCGGAGGATCCTGGCCGGGATCGATACGTCACGCATGCGCCGACGCGTCGCCCGGAGCCCGGCATCCTCATCCGGCCTCGGGCCGGAGGGCACTGCCGGACGGGACACGGCGGCTGCCGACCGAGCGACCGGCGCGCTCCTCGGCGGCGGCGAGTGAGCCGCCGATCCGGCACACCCGCCACAACAGCGTGCGTTTCGGATCCCGAACGACCGGCCGGGTGCGTCCGAAACCCGGAACGCGAACGCCACTGAACACAGACGGCTCTCGTCGCTCCACGTGAAATCGACCGGTTCCCCCTTCGGAACCAGCGTTCGAGATGCCACGGAACCCACGGAACCCACGGAGACCTCAGTGAGACAACGACACAGAACGACGGGAACCGGCGTCATCATGGCCACAGTCCTCGCCACCATGCTCACCGTGCCTTCCGCGGGCACGGCCAAGGCGGCCGATCCGGAACGGCTCGTCATCGATCTCGCCACCGACACCGGCGCCTTCCACGGCGGCGCCAGCGGCTCGCTCTACGGGATCTACGGCGACGGAGCACCGAGCCGCAACCTCCTCGAGGGCATGCACCTGCGCACGGTGTCCACCAAGGCACAGGACGGTCCGCAACACCCTGGTGCGGACGCGCTGGAGATCCTGCCGCCGTTCGTGGACTCGGGCGGCAAGGACGTCTACATCTACATGACCGACATCTACCGCGGCTTCCCGTACCAGTGGCCGGGCGCCAACGGCCCTGAGCGGCTCGCGGACTTCAAGGAGAAGATCAAGAAGCAGGTCGCCCAGGTCAAGACGGTCGGCGACTACAAGGACCACGTCGTCTACGTCCCCTTCAACGAGCCCGAGGGGAACATGTTCGGCTCGGGCGCGTGGAGTTACAACAACGTCAACTGGCTGAACGATCCGCAGTACTTCTTCGCTGCCTGGAAGGAGACCTACCACCTCATCAAGAGCCTGGACCCGGACGCGCGGATCGCGGGCCCGAACACCTCCCTCCTCTTCGACCAGGTCAAGGGCTTCCTCCAGTACGCCAAGGCCAACGACGTCGTCCCGGACGTGATGACCTGGCACGAGCTGTCCAGCCCCGCCGCGGTCCGCACCAGCGTCGCCAAGTACCGGCAGTGGGAGCAGGAACTCGGCATCGGCCCGCTGCCGATCAACGTCAACGAGTACGGCCACAACTACCACCTCTCCGTGCCCGGCCAGGTCATCCAGTGGGTCTCCGCCATCGAGGAGTCCAAGATCGACGCCGACCTGGCGTACTGGAACATCGACGGAAACCTCAACGACTCGGCCGTCGACGCCAACAAGGGCAACGGCCAGTGGTGGCTGTTCAACGCCTACGGCCAGATGTCCGGGCGCACGGTGAAGGTGACCGCCCCGCACCCGAACCAGCAGTACACGCTCCAGGGCGTGGCCACACTCGACAAGGGGAAGAAGCAGTCCCGGGCGATCTTCGGTGGCAAGAGCGGTGACGCGGACGTCGTCTTCGACAACATCGACCCGAAGCTGTTCGGGAAGACGGTGCACGCCACCGTGCAGGAGATCCCGTGGACCGGCCAGGTCGGCGACTCGGCAGAGCCACTGCGGCTGGCCGACCAGGAAGTCACCGTAGGCGCTGACGGCACGGTGACCCTGCCGATGACCGGCATGAACGAGATGTCCGCCTACCAGGTCATCCTTTCCCCCGGCGGGAACGGCGGCGAGCCGGCCGAGCCCTCTGTCAGCTGGCGGAAGACCTACGAGGCGGAGAACGCCACCTACACCGGCGGCGGTTACTCCAAGAACGGACCAGAGGGCACACCCTCCAACGTCGGGGGTTTCGCGACCTCCGGCAGCTACAACGTCGGCGGCCTGCGCACCGGCTCCGACGGTGTGCTCTCCTTCGACGTGGACGTCCCGCAGACCGGCACCTACGACCTCAGCGTGTTCGCCAACTCCTACAACCTGTACGACCTGGTCAAGGAACAGGGACCCACCAACGTCTTCCTGCGCGTCGACGGCAAGGACCCGCAGGAACTGCGCCTGCCGCTCGGCTACAAGTGGGTCGTCTGGGGCCACACCGACACCACGGTGAAGCTGACCGCCGGCCAGCACAAGATCACGCTCGCCGCCAAGGACGCGGACCTCGGTGTCACCAAGGGCGACGCGATCATCGACAAGATCGACCTGGCGCTGCGTGACGCGCTCGTGACCCAGCCGGCGATCTACGAGGCGGAGTACGCCACCCTCACCGGAAGCCGGCCCGGCTACACCTACCCCGAAGCCTCGGGACCGGGTGCGGTGCCGCTGCCCAAGGGCGCCTCGGCGACCTTCTGGGTCCACTCCGCCACCGACGGAGAGGCCACGCTCTCCCTCGACCATCTCGGCGGCGGCAAGGCGAAGGTGTCGCTCAACGGCGACACGCTCGACATCCCCAAGGTGGGCTCGGGCAAGAAGGGCACGGACGTCGTACGGGTCTTCCTGTCCGCGGGTATCAACAAGATCACCGTCACCGGCGCCAAGAAGAAGCTGGTGGTCGACCGGCTGCGGGTAGCGGCGTCGAGCGGAAACCTGGCGACGAAGGTGTACCAGGCGGAGGCCGGCACCCTGACCGGCGCCGCCAAGGCCACCGAGGCGTACACCTTCGCCACCGGAGGCAAGTCGGTCACCGACATCGGCGACGGAAAGGCCAACGCCCTCACCGTCGACGTCGTCGCCAAGCGTGCCGGGCGGCACGCGGTGACCATCCGCTACTCCAACGCCGAACAGGCACCCGCGACCCACTACAACCCCGACCCGATCGCCCGCCACGCCGACCTCTCGGTCAACGGCGGACCGGTCCGCCGGGTGCTGTTCCCGACCACCTTCCACTTCAACAGCTTCCGTGATCTGACGGTCCCGGTCACCTTGAAGAAGGGGACGAACCGGCTCACCTTCACAGCCGAAGAACTGGCCGACTTCAACGGCGACACCTACAACCAGTACGACCAACGCTCCCCGTACGCACCGGTGATCGACCAGATCGCCGTCACACCCCTGACGGAGGGTTAGCCCCGGGCATGCGCCGTGGGACACCGGGTGCCGACCAGGAACGCTGGTCAGCGCTTGGTGTCCTACGGTCTGCGGGTCCAAGGGGAGTGACCTGTTCGGCATCGTGTGATGGTCATCGAGCGGGGGTGTCCCTATCTGCCCACTGGCACGACGGGGACTGGCAGTGTCGGAAGGCGAGACGTTTCGACGGTCTTCGAAAAGTTGGCACTTCACTCCGGACGCGTCCTACGTTGAAATCGGGTCGTCACCCTCTCTCCTGCACAGAGGGAACGGGGTTGGCAGCTGGGCCAGTACAGGGGAATCACGCCGGCTGGATGTGGGGCACCGAGGTCAGGTGGCGCGGCGAGTGCCCCGGTCCCCGCGGGATGCCGTAGGAACTGTCTCACCGAACACCATGCCGTCATGACAGGGAAGGAACCTGCTGTGCGCAAGCGCGCCATCAGCACACTGGCCGGAGCCGCCGCCTTCGCGGCCGTCGTCGTCGCCGCTCCCACGGCCACCGCCGAGCCCAACCCGCCGAACTGTCCCAAGGGGTACTTCTGCGCCTACTCGGAACCGGACCAGCGCGGCGCACAGCTGCTCAGGACAGCCGGCAACTGGTCGGGCGAGATCCACAACGTCGGCTCCGTGTTCAACAACGGCTACGTCGCCCCCGGCGTCGACCACATCGAACTCCTCTACGCCTACACCACATCCGTCCACGTCATCTGCCTGCACTACAACCCCGGCCCCGGCCAGTACAAGGCCAACATCACCTACGCCACCATCGGGAAAGCCACCTGGCGAGGCGAATGCTGAACCGCCGCGAATCACGGGATATGTCGGCACCCTCGTACTCTGTTCCACCAGTTCACGTCCGACGACCACGCCACACCTTCCGAGCCCGTGTGCTCGACCTCGGCCTTCAAAGGCGAGGAACCGTCAACCGCTCGCTCTGGGACGCCAGTTGACAGGCGCAGTTAGGGGATTTCTCATGGCTCGACGCAAACTGGCCGCGGCGCTGTTCGCAGCGGCGGCGATCGCCACCTCGACCATCGGGATCAACGGTACGGCCGCCGCCCACACCGACGGCACCACCGGAGCCACCGGCATCCTCTCCTCCGAGGCGGCCCGGCAGCCGTCGCTGACGGCAGATCAGATGGCAAACGCCGTCGCCCCCAAGACGGCAAGGTCCGCCTCGGCCGCCGCCTCGCTGAACTGCGCCTACTACTACGTGTGCGGCATGGGCGCGAACGGCAACAGGTTCGACTACACCACGTGCGGCACGACCTATACCCTCCCCAACCTCGTCGGCTGGGGCTCCCTCCACAACAACCAGACACCCGGCACCAGGGCCCATTTCTACGACGTCAACGGAGCCTGGATGTTCTCCATCGACGCCCCCAACAAGAACGACGTGTACTGGACCCCGGTCTGGTACGTCATCGCCTGCTGAACCTGCAACTCCGCCCCGCCTCAATATCGCGGGCGTCCTACCGGCTGGACCGCACCGGACGGCTGTCTACCCCTTCGCCTCTCCCAGCCGCTGGGCCGCCGTGTCGCCGCGTCGGCCGACCGGTACGACGCCCGTCGCGGCGGCGAGGCCGTACGCGGGCATGTCGACGTACACCGATTCGTAGGAACCTGCCGGGACGATGAACGTCTCGTGGCAGATACCCACGTGCCCGTTTCCGGCGTGTGCACGTCCCATCAGCAGGACAAGGAGCACCGTCCGGCATGGACGGCGTTCAACCGACTCATTTCCTGTGACAGCTCGCGCAGCATGCGCGGCATCGACATGAACGCCGGAAACCAACTGGAGAATGCGCGCAGCCGGTTGATCCGAAGTCCGATGTGGAAGACGACGACATCGCCTTCGGCGGCGGCAGTGTTGCGACCCGGCACTACTTTGTCGGACATGATCCTCCCTCTGGTCTCCCGAAATGGTTCAGATCACGGTCGGACGAATGAGCGGGACTTCGAGCGAACCGCCCAGAAGTGGATCGCGAGGCCGATGCCCCAGCCCAGAATCGACCACAAGGGCCAGAAGAAGTGGTCCGGAGTGAGGATCCCCCACAGCAGCACCTGGGCGAGATTGGCGATGACGTACCAGAACAGATGGATCCGCAGGCCCCACTTCAGGGCCTTTTCGCTCTTGTGCATTTTCCCTCCCAGAGATTATTGGATCGATGCACGTGCGGTGCGCGGCGCTGTCATCGCGGGAGTGCCTGTTCCTGTACGGCTGTCTCGATGAGGGCCACCGTCGCGCCCGGCCGGGAGACGAACACCATGTGTGAAGCACCCTCGACCACCTGCGTCTTCGCGCCGGAGCGCTGGGCCATGAACTCCTGTGTCGCCGGTGGGATGATCCTGTCCTCGCCGCTGATGAGGTTGTAGTTCGGGATCGTGTGCCAGGCCTGCGGACCGGTGGCGGGCTCGCCCAGGGCGGCACCGGTGGCCGGGCGTTGCGCGATCGAGTAGAGGGCGGCTTCCTCCGCGGACACGTCGGCCGCGAAATGGGGATGGAAGACCTTGGGGTCGATGTACAGGTCCACCTGTCCGTCGGGCAGCGGCACAGGCTTCAGGGACTCGCCCACGGTGCTGCCCGGAAACTTCTCGACCAGTGCTTGCGCGCTCTCGCCTGTTTCCGGCACGAACGCCGCGAGGTAGACCAGTGCCTTCACGTTCGCGTTTCCCGCGGCGGCGGCGGAGATGACCGCGCCGCCGTACGAGTGCCCGACCAGGACGATCGGTCCCTCGATGCTTTCCAGCAGTGCCCTGACGTTGGCCGCGTCAAAGGCGAGGCCACGCAGGGGATTCGGCGCGGCGAGCACGGGATGGCCGTCGGCTACAAGCCGTTTGACGACGGCGTTGAAGCCGCTGCTGTCGGCAAAAGCTCCGTGTACGAGCACGATCGTCGGATTCTCGCTCACCCTTGACCAACCTCTCCTCTGCACGACGGCAGACACGGCAGACACGGCAGAAACGGCCGACACGGCCGGCATCGGGTTTCGGTTTCGGGTTCTCCCGCACCGCCCGGCCGGCGACCACTTCCTCGAACCGTGATGGCACAGCTGCACACCGTTGCGTTCGACGCAAAGCTAGGGCGTCGCACTGGACGGAAAGGGAACACGGCCGGGATGCGGTTCCCGAGGGCCTTCACGGATCATTCAGTCGTCGTCAAGCCGGTGCGGCCAGCCTGAGCATCCGCTGGACGGACGAATGGGGGCTTGCAGATGGCGCCGCACGAGGAAGCCGATGTGGTGGTGATCGGGTCGGGCATGGGCGGTCTCGCGGCGGCGCGCGCCATCGCGCAGTTCGGCGGGAAGCGGGTTCTCGTCCTCGAACAGCACTACACGCTCGGCGGGATGACGCACGAGTTCTCCCGCGCGGGGCGATACCGGTTCGGTACCGGGCTGCACTACGTCAGCGCGAGCGCGGGCCCGTTCCTCGGATTCATGACGGACGGGCGGGCGCAACTCTCTCCGCTGCCGGACGAGTACGACGCACTGCATTTTCCGGAGTTCGACTTCGCCGTCCCTGCGACGAAGGACCGGTTTCGTGCGCGCCTGAAGGAACGCTTCCCTGCCGAGGCCGACGCCATCGACGGATTCTTCCGGACCACGCGCTGGGCCATGGCCGGACTGACCGCACGCAATGTCATCGCGTCGTTCCCCTCCGGCGTACGAAAAGCGGGTGCGCCCCTTGTCCGGCTGCTCTTTCCGTCCGCGTACCGGTCGGTGCGGGACCAGGTTTCCCGCAGCTTCCGCGATCCGCGGCTGCGGGCCGTCCTGGCCGCGCGATGGGGGCTCTACGGCACTGAGCCGGCAGCCAGCGCGTTCGGCTATCACGCGGCGGTCCCGCTGACCTACTTCATGGAAGGCACCGCACACCCCGTGGGCGGCCCGCAGGAGCTCAACCGGGTCGTCCTGGAGATCCTCCAACGACACGGCGTGGAGCTGCGCGCCCGGCAGAGGGTCCATGAAGTCGTCGTCGAGGACGGCAGGGTGGCCGGCGTCGACGTCGAGGACACCGCCACCGGCCGCCGCTACCGGGTACGGACGAACACGGTCGTCTCGGCGACCGGAGTGCGCAACACGTACGCCCTGATAGGGAAGAGTCACGAACTGGCGGATCTGCCCGAGGAACGGTCGGCGGTCATGCTGTTCCTCGGACTGGACCGGTCTCCGGCCGAGTTCGGGCTGCGCGGCGAGAACCACTGGTTCATGCCGGACCTCGACGAGCACGGCAGCTTCCACCGGCCCCCGGGGGAAGGCACGCTGTACGTCTCCTTCGCCTCGCTCAACAACCCGGCCGCCCGCTTCCACACGGTGGAGCTGCTGGAACTGATCGATCCGAAGGTGGTCGACCGGTGGCGCGGGACGTCCGAGGACGAACGGCCGGACAGCTACCGCAAGTTCAAGGACGAGCTGACCGAACGGTTGCTCGCCCGCCTGGAGGAACGCTGGCCCGGCTTCCGGGAGACGGTCGCCTTCGCAGAACTGGCGACGCCACTGTCGTTCGAGACCTATCAGCGCAGCGTGCGGGGATCCTTCTACGGACTCGCGGCGACTCCCCAAAGGCTGCGGTCGGCGCGAGCGGGATGCCGTACACCGGTCAAGGGCCTGTTCGTGGCCGGACAGGACGCCTGGGGTTCCGGCGTGGTGGGGGCGCTCGCGGGCGGGCTCATGGCGGCGAACGCGGTCCTGAAACCTCGGCAGTTGGGGACGATGTGGCAGGCCATCCGTGCCGGCGGGGTGACCCGGGAACCCGCCACGCCCTGGGAGGGGTATCTGCGGGTGGCCGGCACCGAGGCGGTGACCCCGACGGTCCGCAGGATCCGCCTGGAGCCCCTGACCGGGAACGCGATGCCGTTCTCGTTCGCCGCCGGGCAGTACGTGAAGATCGAGCTGCCCGTCGCCGTCGAGCCGATCGAACGGTCGTACTCGATCTGCAGCGGCCCCGGTGAGGACGGCTTCGTCGAGATCGCTGTGAAGCACGAGCCGGACGGGCTCGGCTCGGGATTCCTGCACGAGGAACTGGAGGCCGGGCCGGCATTGCGGGTGAGCGGCCCGCACGGCGAGTTCACCTGGGATCCGGGCACCGAGGAGAGCACACTCCTGCTCATCGCCGGGGGAGTGGGCGTCACCCCGCTGATGAGCGTCCTGCTCGCGGCCGCCGACGCCGGTCACACGGGGCGGATCGTCCTGCTGGCGAGCTACCGGACCGAGGACGAGGTGCTGTTCGGGCCGGAGATCGCGGCGCTGCGGTCCCGGCTGCCCGGGCTGGAGGTGTCGGTCTTCATCACCGACCGGACAGGGCGGATCGGGTTCGACGCACTGCTGCCTCATGCCGGCCCCACGACCCGCGTGCACCTGTGCGGGCCGGCGCCCATGATGCAGGACCTGATCGGCTGCCTGAGGGAACTGGGGGTGCCGCGAGAGGCGATCCGCACCGAGGCGTTCGTGTCGGGCCGGAGCAAGGAGACCCGCCGCGAAAGGGCGCACGCTATCGCCCTCGCCGCGGCGGAAGCGGGTGTCACCGAGTTCCGGATCGGCACGGCCGGCGATACCCCGGCGTTCCCTTGCAACCCCGGGCAGTCGATCCTCGACGCCGCCAACGCCGTCGGCGTCGCCATGCCCCAGTCGTGCGGCGAAGGCGCGTGCGGTACCTGCCGGGTGAGGGTGCTCTCCGGCCGCTACGAGACCGACGATCGGGGGATGTTCTCCGCGGACGAGTTGGCGGCGGGCTGGCGGCTGGCCTGCCAGACACTGCCCACCGGGGACCTGGTGATCGGCCAGTAGGACGGAACCGGTCCCCGTGGCACTCGGTGAATTGCCCCTGGTGCATTGCCCCCGGTGTATTGCCACCGGTAGGAATCTGCTGCGACTACGGCTGTCATCCTTGGTCGTTTCTGGTTGTTTGCTTTGCATTTCTGTCCAGCAATTACCGGTAATCGCTTTCTCTGGCAGGGGACTTGAGCCACCATGGACGGCGGAGGGCGGCGAAGGCTGACCAGGACTGGGAATGGGAAAAGGAATGGCTTCCTCCGGCGCTTCACCGCGTCTGCAGATCCTCGGTCCATTGCGGATCTGGCGGGACGGCGTCGAACTGGACCCCGGGCCTCGGCAGCAGTCGCACCTGCTCGCGATCCTGCTCGCCCGCGCCGGCAGGCCGATCAGCACGAGCGAGCTGGTCGACCTGATCTGGGCCGAGGACGTCCCGGCGTCGGCCGTGAACATTCTCCAGAAGTACGTCGGTGCGTTGCGGCGGCTGTTCGAGCCTCTGCTGCCCGCCCGTGAGGCCGGCTCGTTCCTCCACCGGCGCGGCAATTCCTACCTTCTCGACGTCGACTCCGCCACGTTGGACCTCGTCGCTTTCCGAGAACTCGTCGATGCCGCCAGGGCCGCGCTGACTCGCCACGATCACGAGACGGCCCTCGGCCACTACGTCGGAGCGCTCGGGCTCTGGCACGGCGCGGCGGGCGACGGCATCGCCGACGGGACGGTCGCCACGCCGGTCTTCGCCGCACTCGACCATGAGTTCTACGACGCGTGCACGGCGGCGGCGGAGCTCGCCGTGTCGATCGGCCGACCGGAGCGGGTGCTCGCGGCACTGCAACTGGCCGCGTCGATGGCACCGTTCGACGAACCCGTGCTGGCCGCCCTCATCGGCGTTCTCGGCGCTACCGGACGGCAGGCGGAGGCGCTGTCGGTGTTCCGTCAGGCCCGCGACCGGCTCGCCGAGGAGCTGGGCATCGACCCGGGTCCGGCGCTGGAGGACTCACAGCGGCGGATTCTCACGCAGGCCCCGGCGTCGCAGCTGGTACGGGAGAGCGAAGAGGAGGCCGGGCGGACCACGGCGGCCACCTTGATCGGCCGCACCGAGGAACTCGCCACGCTGCGACGCATGGTGGAGCGCGCACTCGCCGGCGACACCGCGATCGGCGTTGTCGAAGGCGAGCCGGGCGCGGGCAAGACCCGGCTGCTGGAGGAGGCCGCCGCCGTGGCGGGCCGACTGGGCGCACTCACCGTCTGGGGCTCCTGCCTGGAGGGCGAGGGAACACCGGCGATGTGGCCATGGGAGCAGGCGCTGAGCCAGGTCGTCCACAGTCTGCCCGCTCCGGCGGGCGAACAGTGGCTCACGGGCGGCCTGGGAAGCCTCCTCGCGGCGCGGGACGACGCGACCCGGGAGGTTCCCGACGCCAACGCCCAGTTCCGGCTGTTCGAACAGGTCGTCGCCCTCCTCGGACACGCCTCGGCGCGGCGGCCGACACTCCTGATACTCGACGACCTGCAATGGGCCGACGCCACCTCCCTGCAGCTGTTGCAGCACCTGGCGGGACGGCTGCCCCAGGGCACCGCGCTCATCGGTGCGTTGCGTGACCGCGCTCCCACACTCAGCCCGGACCTCTCCCGGGTGCTGGCCGCCGCCAGCCGGCGGCCCGGTCACCGCAGGTTCCGGCTCGGCCCGCTCGGTCCGGCCGACGTGGCCGAACTCATCCGCCACGAGGCCGGCCAGGATCCCGGCGACGCCGTCGCCCGCGCCATACACGCCCGCACCTCGGGCAATCCGTTCTTCGTCCGCGAACTGTCCAGGCTCCTCAGCGGGACCGGCGCGATCGAGGACGGCGACACGCCCGCACCGGCCGGGGTCCCCTCCACCGTCCATGACGTCGTCCGCGACCGGATGGCGGGGCTCGACGACCGCGCCCGCGACCTGCTGCGTGTGGCCGCGCTCATCGGCCGCGACGTCGATCTCAGACTTCTGTCCCGTGCCACCGGAGTGGGCGTCGCGGACTGTCTCCATCGCCTGGAACCACTGCACACCCTCGGGCTGCTGGAACCCGGGCCGCAGGACCCGTCCTCGCTCCGCTTCGCCCACGACCTCGTACGCGAGTCGGTCTCCCAGACCGCGACGACACAGCAGGTCACCCGCGTGCATCTGCGCGTCGCGGACGCGCTCGAACAGATCCACGCCGACGACGAGGACGTCGCCGAACGCCTCGCGTACCACCTGTGGGCCGCCGGCCCCCTCGCCGAGCCCGTTCGCGTCGCGGAGGCACTGATCCGCGCCGGCCGCCGTGCCGCGGCCAAACTCGCCTTCGAGTCCGCCAACCGACAGCTGCGCTCCGCCATACAGGTCGCCCGGGCCACCGGACTCATGGAGCTCGAGTTCTCCGCCCTCACGCTGCTCGCCATCGTCGTCAGACGAGAGGCGGGGTACGACGCCTCGACCTTCGACCTGCTGGAGCGGGCCGAATACCTGGCCCGCACCCTCGGCCGGGAGGCGGAGGCCGCCGACTTCCTCTTCATCCGTGTGATGGGTGCCTACACCTCCATGGAGAAGGGCCGCGGGCAGTTGGCCCGCCGTATGCACGAGCTCGGTCAGGTGTCGTCGGATCCGGCCGTCCGACGCTACGGCCGGCACGTCTGGGGCCTGCGTCAGTGGGACGTCGGCAACATCGGCGAGGCGTACCGGTCCTTCGTCAAAGAGGATGTCGCCATCGCCGGCGGCGCCGTCGCCCCGGACGAGGAGACACCGCTCCGGCGGGACGGCAGCATTCCCGGGGAAGGGCCCGGCTGGCGGGCCGTCATGACCGCGCTGCACGGCGATGTCGAGGTGGCACTGGCTTTCGTCGACACCTGGGACAGCCCGGGTGACCCCTACGCGGCCGCGGTCTGGGTCTACTACACGACCATGATCGCTTCCATGGCCGGGGACGCCGAAGCGGCACGGCGAGCCGGCGAGCGGTGGGTCGCCGCAGGCCTCGACCGTCTCCGCACCCTGATCGACCACTACGTCCGCCAGTACTGGTGCTGGGCACGCGCCCTCACCGGCGAGGATCCGGCCGGCGCCGCCGCCGAGGCCGAGGAACTCCTGGTCGGCAACCTGCTCCACCCGCCGCAATGGGGCATCGCCTACCACTACGCGCTGATCGCCGAGATGTGGCTGGCGGCCGGACTGCCCGATCGGGCCGACGCCGCTCTCGACCGGGCCGACCAGGCGGTGTGGGACTACGGCCAGCGCTACGCCGAAGGACTGCTCCTGCTGCTGAGGGCGCGCCTGCTTCAGGCCCGCGGCGCACCCCTCATCGCTGTCCGGGCCGCCGCCGAACGGGCCTACACGCAATCCACCGCATGCGAGGCGCACCTCTTCGCGCGACGTGCTGAACGACTCCTCTCACGACTCGGAGGCAATGCGTGACCCCAGGCCCTGAGGAACAGAGCGGGCTGACGACCCTGGCCCGTGGGCTCTCGGCGCCGAAGGGCTTCGTCGACGCCAGCCTGGCCGCCCCCGCCCCCGGAACGATTCGCCTGCTGGGTGGCATCCCCGCGCCCGCGGCTCTGCCGGTCGAGGCGATCGGCAAGGCATCGGCGCAGCTGTGGCAGGACCCCGACGCCGCGGTCGCGAGCCTGCAGTACGCGCCCGCGCGCGGATCCGCCGCGCTGGGCGACTGGATCGCGAAACGGGAGGGCGTCGACCCGAGCCGGATCGTGGTGACGAACGGTGGCATGCACGGCCTCGCACTGGCGGTGCTGACCGTCGTCGAGCGCGATGCCACCGTCGCGGTCGACGATCCGGTGTTCCCGGGCTTCCTGTGGGCCCTGGAGGTGTCGACGACACGGATCCTGCCGGTACCGGTCGTGGCCGACGGCTTCGATGTCGAACACCTCGCCCGGCGACTCGCCACCGGCGCCCGGATCGCCGCGGCCTACACCGTGCCCGACTTCCACAACCCCGCCCAGGTCAGCCTCTCGGCGCCGAAGCGACAGGCACTGATCGAGCTCGCCGAGCGGTACGGCTTCTACGTGATCGTCGACAATCCGTACCGCGAACTGCGCTTCGGCGGCCAGGACCAGGGTGTCGGGGTGTTCAACCAGTCGGACCGGGCGATCCACGTCAACTCCTTCACCAAGACCCTCGGCCCCGGCTGGCGCGTGGGCTGGCTGGTGCTGCCCGACCACCTCGTGGACCCGGTGACGCGGCTGCGCAACCGCCTCGACGTACACACCTCCTCGGTGACCCAGGCGATCATCGAACGGCTGCTCACCGACGACGACCAATGGTTCGACCGGACCGTGGAAAGCGCCGCCGCGCTGTACCGAGAACGCGCCGGCGTGCTGATCGACGCCCTGGAGGAACAACTCCCGGGCGCCCTCGACATCGTGGCCCCCGAAGGCGGGCTGTTCCTGTGGCCTCGGCTCACCGACGACGCTGTGGACCCGGCGGCACTGTTCCAGCGGGCGGCCGCCCACGGCGTGATCTACCAGCCGGGCGAGTTCTTCGCGGCGGACCCCCGGCAGCGGTCCTCGGCCCGGCACCTGCGGTTGTCCTACAGCGACCGCACCCCGGAAGAACTGCGAGAGGCCGTACGCCGGTTGGCGCTGGCCTTCTGAGGACGGCTCACCAGCAGCGACAGCCCCATGGTGGATTCCCGGAAGGCGGCTCATGACCAACGTTCGGCTCCCTCTGCGCGCACTCGTCCCGTTCGCCGCCGGCTCGGTCGGCATGGGCATCTGGGTCACCGTGCCGGGCATCTTCCTGCTGTACTTCCTCACCGACGTGCTGGCCGTCCCGCCGTACACGGCCGGTCTCGCGCTGCTGCTGCCGAACGTCGCCGACATCGTGACGCACCCGTGGGTGGGCCGGATCTCCGATGCCGGCCTGGCCGCCGGCGGACACCGTCGGCCACTGATGCTGGCCGGCTGCGTCGTGGTGCTCGCCTTCGTGGCCCTGTTCGCCGTGCCGTCGGACCTGCACGGGACGAGTGCCGCGATATGGGTCGCGGTGGCGCTGGTCGCCGGCAACCTGCTCTACTCGTGCTACCAGGTCTCCTACCTCGCCACACCGGCCGACCTGGGCATCGGCTACCACGAGCGGACCCGTCTCATGGGCTACCGCAGCGTCGTGATCATCGTGAGCGTCCTGCTCGCCGGTGTGGCCGCGCCGCTGGTCGCCGGGGACGATCCGGGCGTCGGCGACTACACGAGAATGGCCCTGCTGCTCGGCGTGGTCATGCTCGCGGCGATGCTGGTCGGCATCAACGGCGTCGCCCGCCTCAACCGGGCCGCGCCGGGGACTCCGGCCGAACCGGGGCACCGGGGCGGGCTGCTGGTGGCGCTGCGCGACCGGCAGTTCCGTGCGCTGACCGCGTCCTATCTGACCGTCGCGATCGCGATGAACCTCGTACTGGCCGCCATGCCGTACTTCGCCGAGTACGAGCTCGGCCGCGCCTCCCTCACGACCGTGCTCATCGCGGCGTTCATGGCGCCGGCGGTCCTGACCACACCCCTGTGGGTACTGGTGGCCCGGCGTCTCGGCAAGCAACGCAGCCTGCTCGGCGCTCAGGCGGCGTTCGTGGCCGGCTCGCTGGTGCTGGCCCTGGGGGCCGCGGCGGGCCTGCCCCTGCTGATCGCAGCCGTGGCCGTGCTGGGCGTGGCGTTCGCCGCGATGCAACTGATGCCGCTGTCGATGGTGCCCGACGTCATCGCCGCCGCCGGGCCGGCCGGTACCGCCAACGCGGGCAGCTACACCGGCCTGTGGACCGCCGCCGAGGCCACCGGCGGCGCACTGGGGCCGTACATCTACTCGGCCTGCCTGGCCGCGGGCGGATTCGTGGCCAGTACCGCAGGCGAACACACCACACAGTCCTCCGGCGCGCTGGCGGCCGTTCGCTACGGCTTCACCTTGGTGCCGGCCGCGCTCATGACGATCGCCATCGTGTTGCAGCGCCGGTACACCTTGGACAAGAACGCCCACACCGCGCCGCCTGCCGTCGCCCAGGAGAAGGCAGTGGGATGAAGTAGCAGAAGGTGCGGTGCTTGCGCGGGTGGCGGCGTTGCCGAACGTGATCCGGCGCGCGGCCTGGCTCTCGCAGATACCTGTATCGGCTTCTTCCGCAGGCTGGTTCGACGTGCTTGACGACAACGGAACTGACGGTGAATCGACCCCGGGAGGGAGCCGAATTCCTGTTCAGTGCCCGTCAAGTGACCGGTTTTACGCTGAGCCGCGATCACCACCGAGAGCACCGGATATCGAAGGGCATATATCGATGACGACAACTCGCCGGGGGCTGTTGGCCGGCTCCGCCGCCGTCGTGGTGGGTGCCGCACTCGACGCGCCCGCTGCACAGGCACACACCGGAAGCGGCAGTGGCAGCGGCCGGAAGCCCACCGTGGTACTCGTGCACGGCGCGTTCGCCGACGCCTCCGGCTGGAACGGGGTCGCCTCCCGGCTCATCCGCGACGGCTATCCGGTCATCGCGCCGCCCAACCCGCTGCGCGGCGTGGCCTCCGACTCCGCCTATCTGGCAAGCATCCTCGCGACCCTCAGCGGCCCGCTCGTCCTCGTCGCGCACTCCTACGGCGGGATCGTCGTCACGAACGCCGCGACCGGCAACCCGAATGTGAAGGCGCTGGTCTACGTCAACGCGTTCGTGCCCGATCAAGGCGAGACACTTCTCGGCCTGCAGACGAAATACCCGGGAAGCAGGCTCAGCGAGGCGGCGCTGGATTTCCGTCCCTACGGAGAGGGCCTCGTCGACGGATACATCAAGAAGGAGTTCTTCCACGACGTGTTCGCCGGGGACCTGCCGAGGACGACCACCGAACTGATGTGGGCCGGCCAGCGGCCGGCGGACGTGCGCGCCCTCGGGGAGCCGTCCGGCGCCCCGGCCTGGAAGACCGTTCCCTCCTGGTACCTCGTGGGCCGCGACGACCAGGTGCTGCCCCCGGCGGCCCAGCGGTTCATGGCGCGCCGGGCCGGCGCCCACACCTTCGAGGCCGACACCTCGCACGTCGCGATGATCGCGCGGCCCGCCGCGACGGCCGCCCTCGTCAAGCGCGCCGCGCGCTGACACCAGGAGGGGGCGGCCATGTCGATGTTCGAGAGGCTGGGGCGGACGATGGTCCGCCGACGGTGGTGGGTGATCGGTCTTGCCGTGGCCTTCCTGGCACTCGGCGGCATCTGGGGCACCAAGGTCTTCGGCTCGCTGACCACCGGGGGGTTCGACGACCCGGCAGGCCAGAGCTCGCGCGCGGTCGCCCGTGCCGAGGCGACGCTGGGCCGGACCGGCAACGACGTGGTGGTCCTGTACACCAGCCCCGATACGACAGTTGACGACCCGGCATTCCAGCGAGCCGTCACGCAGACGCTCCGAGCGCTCCCGTCCGACGTGGTGACCCGGACCGTCACCCATTGGAGCACCGGCAGCCCGGCCCTGGTCAGCCACGACCGGCACGCCACCTACGCGGTGCTGACCCTGGCCGGTGACGACGAGGCGCAGCGCGGCGAAGCGCTGGACGGGATCGAGGACGAACTGGCCGCGCCCGGCCTGCGGACGCAGGTCGGCGGCGTCACCACGGTCGACCGTGACATCCGCGAGCGGGTCGCGTCGGACATCGCCTTCGCCGAGACGATCTCCGTACCGGTGCTGCTCGTGCTCCTGGTCGTCGTCTTCGGCAGCGTGGCCACGGCGAGCCTGCCGCTCGCGCTCGGCGCCCTGGCCATCCTCGGAGCGTTCACCGCCCTGCGCGTGATGACCTATCTGACCGACGTCTCGGTCTTCTCGGTCAACGTGGTGACGATTCTCGGACTGGGCCTGGCGATCGACTACGGCCTGTTCATGGTCGGCCGGTTCCGCGAGGAGATCGCCCGCGGGTTCGGGGTCGAGGACGCCGTAGCCCGCACGATGGCCACCGCCGGCCGTACCGTCGCGGTCTCCGGTGTCACCGTCGCCGTCTCGTTGGCCGGACTGCTGATCTTCCCGATGACCTTCCTCCGCTCGATGGGCCTCGGCGGGCTGTCGGCGGTCGTGGTGGCGATGGTGGCGGCACTGACGGTGCTGCCCGCGCTGCTCGCCGTCCTCGGCCCACGGGTCGAGGCACTCTCGGTGCGGCGGCTGTTCCGCCGCCCGCCGTCGGCGCTCCCGCGGGACGAGGTCGCGCACGGCTTCTGGTACCGCCTCGCGCACAGCATCATGCGGCGCCCGATCGTGTACGCGACCGGGGTGGTCACGGTCCTGTTGCTGGCCGCCGCGCCGTTCCTGCGCGTCGAGTTCGGCGGTATCGACCCGAGGGTGCTGCCGGCGAGCACCGAGAGCCGGGTGGTGTCGGAAACCGTCGACCGGGACTTCGTCCGCAACAGCCAGGTGCCCGTCGAGGCGATCGTGACCTCGTCGGACCGGACCGGTCTGGAGCGCTACGTCGCCACCGTCCAGACCGTCGACGGGGTGTCCGGAGCCGAGGTCACGGGTCGGTCCGGCGAGGTCGCCCGGGTCACGATCACCTACGAGGGCGACCCCATATCGCCCGAGTCACGGGATCTCGTGAGCCGGATACGGGCCGTACCGGCACCTCCGGGCGGTGAGACGCTGGTGGGCGGCGAGACAGCTCAGCTGGCCGACCAACTCGACGCCGTGGGCCATCTGTTGCCCTGGATGGCGCTGGTCATCGGCGGCGCGAGCTTCGTCCTGCTGTTCCTCGCCTTCGGCTCCGTCGTGCTGCCGGTCAAAGCGATCGTGATGAACGTCCTGTCGCTCGGCGCCTCGTTCGGAGCACTGGTCCTGATCTTCCAGGACGGCCATCTGTCCGGCCTGTTGGACTTCACCTCCACCGGGACGCTGGAGGCGACCCAGCCGATCCTGGTCCTCGCGGTCGTGTTCGGGCTGTCGATGGACTACGAGGTCTTCCTGATGTCCCGGATCCGCGAGGAGTACGACCGGACCGGCGACAACACCGCGGCGGTAGCGGTCGGCCTGCAGCGCAGCGGGCGGATCATCACCAGCGCCGCGGTGCTCATCCTGGTCGTGATCGGGCTGTTCTCCATCTCCGGCATCACGTTCATCAAGCTGATCGGGGTGGCGATGCTCATCGCCGTCCTGGTGGACGCGACAGTCGTCCGCGCGCTGCTGGTACCGGCCACGATGCGCCTGCTCGGCAACGCGAACTGGTGGGCACCGGGACCCCTTCGGCGCTTCTACGCCCGCCACGGCCTCCGGGAAGGCGACGACCCGCCCCCCTCCACACCCGATCCCCGTTCCGCACCGGCCCGTACGCCGTCCAACTGACCCTTGCCACAGAGGACTTGACGATGCATCAGCGCGCGTACGACGGCCAGTGCACCGCGGAGGAACAGCGGCACACCAACGCGAAGTCACCCATCAGGAACCCCAAACTGACCTTGTTCGCACTGGCGTTGGGCACCTTCGCGATCGGCGCCGGCGAGTTCGGCAGCAACGGCATCATCCAGCTGTTCGCGTCCGACCTGGGCGTGTCCGTTCCGGTCGCCACCTACGCGATCACCGCATACGCGTTCGGGGTGATGATCGGCTCCCCGGCCATCACCCTGCTCGCCGCCCGCATCAACCGGCGCACGCTGCTGCTCGGCCTGATCGGGCTGTTCCTCGTCGGCAACGCCCTCTCCGCCCTGGCGCCGAACATCGTGCTGTTCGTCGTCTTCCGGTTCGTCACGGGCAGCGTGCAGGGTGCCTTCTTCGGCGCCGGGGCCGTCGTCGCCGCGTACGTGTACGGGCCGGGCAAGGGCGGCAAGGCGTTCGCCACCGTGATGGGAGGACTCACCCTCGCCACCATCGCAGGGTCGCCGCTCGGCACCTTCGTCGGCCAGCACGCCGGCTGGCGCGTCATGTACGGGACCGTGGTCGCCGTCGGCCTGCTCGCCGGAGCCGCCCTGGTGGCCTGGCTGCCGCGCACCGACGACCTGCGCGGCAGCTCCCTCACCGGCGAACTGGGCGCTCTGCGGCGGCGGGGCGTCTGGCTGATGGTCACCGTCGCGGCGCTCGGCATCTCCAGCATCTTCGCCGTCTACACGTTCATCGGTCCGTTCGTCACCGACGCGGCGCTGCGGGACGCCTCGCTCATCCCGGTCGCGCTCGCCGTCTTCGGCCTGGGCATGGCGGTCGGCAACCACATCGGCGGACGTGTCGCCGACCGGTACGACAACCGCGGTCTGACCTGGGGCTACGGCGGTGTTCTGGCGTTCCTGGTGCTGATCGGTGTGGCGGGCGACAACCTGGTCATCCTGCTGCCCTGCCTGTTCGGCGTCGGCGCGACCATGATGTTCGCGATCCCCACCATCCAGGTCCGCTTGACCGCGTTCGCACCGGACGCCCCGACCCTGATGGGAACACTCAACCTGGCCGCCCTCAACCTGGCCAACTGCCTCGGCGCGATCGGCGGCGCCGTCGCCCTCGACGCCGGCTGGGGGACCCTGTCCACCGTCTGGGCCGGCTTCGCCCTCACCACCGCCGGTCTGCTCCTGTACGTCATGACCGTCGCCCGGGTGAAGCCGGCGCCCCTTCTGGTCCGCTCCTGAACGGTCACGAACCCCGGGTGCCCGACTCGGCAAGCAGACCGCGTTGCCCGGACGGCCAAAGGCATCCTGACGTTCCCGACGGTCACCAAGTCGCGTGGCCCGACGGGGAGGGCCGCTGCCACTGGGAAGGACAGGCCGAGGAGAGGCATCGGGAGTCACAGCCTCAGCTGTGGCTGCCACCCGGGGGAGCACCCTGTCGGGATCTGGACGACCGAGCTCTGATCGTTGTCGCCGCTGGATGCAATGATCACCGTTGCCGGCGTGAGCACGCCGGTTCCACGACTCGGGGAAGGCCCATATGGACACGTGGCAGGAGCTTTCAGAGCTGGTGGAGGAGCGGCTGGAGGCCGTCTCGCCCGGGGAACGCGGCGTGTTCGCTGCCGGTGTCGCGGAACGGCTCATGAGCCGGCACGAGGAACTCCCCACGGACGAGCAGGCGCCGTTCACCGTGGGCCTTCGGCCCCTGTTGGACTCCGTGTGGGAGGGCGTTCTCGGTGACTCGACGGCCTTCTCGACGGTGAAGCGCGGTATCGCCGAGTACATGCTCAGCGAGTACTGCCACAACGACGGCCAGGACGGACCCGATGACGCGGACGAGTCTGCGGCGGCGGCGACGTTGTATGCCGCGCACGCCTATCTGTTCGGCTGCCACGACTTCGCCGGCTGGACCAGTCGCCGGGCAGTGGAGGCCGTCGACCAACACCTTGAGTTCCTGGCCGAGCAGGAAGAAGACGAGCTCGTCCCTGATGTGGACGAAGCGTTGACCTCTGAGTTGCAGCGGCAACTGCGGGACCTCGACCTCATCGCGAACTACGCGAAAGATCTTCGCCGTTCCAGCCTGGGACTGCCCATCGACACCTCGATCCGACTGCGCGTGGAACTTCGAGTTCCCCTCTCCAGCAGGGCATGACTGTCCGAGACCGGAAACCCCTTGCGCTTGTCAGTTGTCGGCGCGGTGGTCCAGGGCCCGCAGCGTGTCGGCTGCCGCCTTGCGTACGGATTCGAATGGGTCCGATCCCAGGGCGGTGAGCCGATCACGCAGCCGCCCCTGGCCCGGGGGGAATGTGCCCGTCTCCTCCAGCCAGTGCGTGATTCCCTCCGCGGCGGCCTGGCGCACCAACGCATCCGCGTCGTCCAAGTGCCGTACGAAGAGCGGCAGATCGTGCGGGGTGCCGGCGTCTGTCGCGTTGTGCGGGTCAAGCAGGGACAGAACGGCGGCCCGGACAAGGGGAGAGGTCGTGCGGTCCGCCAGCTTCCGCAGATCGGGCAGGGCTTCCACCAGGCCCGCGAGGACCCTTTCTGCCACCCCGACGAGAGTGGCGTTGACGCCGAGACGGGCCACCACAGCCCGGGCGACGGCCGCCCGCTCCCACGGCCGGAACCCCGTGTCCGCCATGGCGTCCAGGCCGCGCAGCGCTCCCTCGGACACCGCGGGCGAGGCATGCTCCAGCAGGGGCAACAGCAGCCACACGGCGTCCCATCTGCCCATATCGCCGTAGGCCGTAGCAGCCGCCGCGAGTGTGCGAGCGGTGGTTTCCGGGTCGGTGAGACGAGCCCGCAGGAGCCTGGTGGCGACCCTGCCGCCGACGGACCCCAGCGCAGTGGCGGCCGACGGCCCCGCCCGCTCGTCGCTCAGCCAGCGCGAGGCCGGCCCCAGCAGCCGTTCGTCACCCGATCGCCCGAGCAGAAACAGCAGTTGTACCGCCACCTCGGCGTCCCGCTCCACCTCCAGGGCAGCGAACAGCGAGTCCTTCGTCTGCGGGCGGTCCACGCGCGCCAGTCGGAACACCACGGCGCAGCGCACCTCGGTAGCAGGGCCGCCCGTCAGATCTCTCAGTAGCGATGGCATCAGCCGGTCGACGTGCTGGTCCGGCAGCATCAACAGAGCGTGCACGCGGGCCGCGTCCTCGCCCCACTGGGCCGTACGGACCAGCTCCGCCTCGACGCGTGGGTCCTTCTCGAACAAGAAGACCATGGCCCGTGCCCGACCCCAGACGCCGTATGCCGGATCACCCAGCAGCCGGACGAGCGCGGGAACATCACCGGGCACGCCCAGTTCCCGCAGCGCATCCAGGGCGTTGATCCGCAGGCGATGGTCCGGATCACCGAGCAGTCTCCCGTAGGCGTCCACGATCTCGCGATCGCGCAGCCCGAGCCGGGCGGACGCCAAAGAGGCCTGTCTGCGCACCCACGGATCGTCGTCGTCCATCAGCGCGGGCAGGGCCTTCGCCCCGGCCGCGGAGACCCCCAGCCTGCCCAGGCCCACCGCCGCGCCCTCCCGCACCTCGGGCGCGCGGTCGCCGGCCGCCCGGACGAGCACCGCGGCGTGCTCGCCGTCCCCGAGTTTGCCGAGGCCCTTGGCCGCTGCTGCCCGTCGCCAGGTGTCGCCTGTCTCCAGTTCCCTGAGGAAGAAGGCGATCTGATGGTCTGTCGTCATGTGCACCCCGGGGAGTAAGACTGCCGAACCGACGGGAGGTTGCGCAGACGGACACCTGTGTCCGGTCGATGTGTCGGGTCGAACGGGGCGTCGCGGGCTTCCGCAACTTGCGGATCCGAGGCAGGTCCGCCGTCGAGGCGGCTTCAAGGAGTTGCTTGCTGCGCCAGCCGCTCCGCCGTCTACTCCAGGGGCTCCCGGCCCAGGTCGGCCCAGAGGCGGGTGTACTCGGCCGCGGTACCGGGCTTGACCAGGTACTCGCGTTCTTCCACGATCACGACGCGCCTCGCAGGGTTTCGAGGAGGGACGGGAACGAGGGCAGGTCCTTGGTCTCCGGGTCCTTGGTCTCCCGGTTCCGCCGAGGGGCGAGCAGGCGCTCGAACTCGACGCTGACGGATGCCAGTTGCAGCGGTTCGGTCACCGCCGCCACATAGCGGTCGGGGCGGATCACCGCCACCGTGCCCGGCTGGGTGGCGAACCAGTCGCGCAGGGAGCCGTCGATGTCCTCGACCACGGCCGAGTCCGTCGAGGAGGCCGGTCGTTCGGTCCGGGAGCGGCCGGAGCGGGACTCGGCCACGGTGACGTAGCGGGTGCCGATACGGTCCCAGAAGGCGCGGGACCCGGCGTCGAGATGGATCAGCGGATCGGTGCCGTAACCGATCAGGGTGAACCAGGTGCCGAGGGCGTCGTCCAGGAGGACCGCCCGGCCGTCGGAGGTCTCGACGTTCGGCTGGACCAGCATGCGGCCCACGGCACTTGTCTTCCGCGGGTGCTGCCCGTGATGCAGGACGATGCCGCCCTCGTCGTAGCGGGGCATCGGCTTGAACCGCATCTGCAACAGCCAGTCGCGCACCGCCGGGGCCAGACCGAGACCGCGGAACAGGGTGTCGCGGGGGCGTGCGACCCAGCTTCGGGTCGGGGAGAGGACGCGGCCGAGGGTGTCCGAGAGGTCCACCATCGCCTTCGCGTGCGCACGGCGTTCGGAGTCGTACGTCGACAGGATGCGCGGGTGGGCCCGGCCGGTCACCGCGGCGGCCAGCTTCCACGCCACGTTGGTCGCGTCGCGGATGCCGGTGTTCATGCCCTGCCCGGCCCACGGCGGCATCAGATGGGCCGCGTCCCCGACGAGGGCGATCCGGCCCTCGACGAAACGGCTCGCCACCCGCGAGTGGTGGGTGTAGACGCGGGCGCGGATGATGTTGAGGGCGGTGGGGTCCGGGACGTGCCCGGTGAGCAGTTCGCGGACCTTCTCGGGGCGCAGCATCGCCTCGGCGTCCTCACCGGGGAAGAGCATGAACTCCCAGCGGCGGTAGTTGTAGGGCAGGTCGATGCAGACGTACGGCCGTTTCGGATCGCAGTGCAGGGCGGTGTACGGGGCGTCGAGGGGGTCGTTGTCGCACTCGACGACCACCCACTTGTGGGGGTGGGTGTCGCCGACCAGCGGGATGTCCAGCTGGGTGCGGATCGTGCTGCGTCCGCCGTCGGCCGCGACCACGTACTCGGCGCGGACCAGGACGCGTGCGCCGTCCGGGCCGGTGAGGTGCAGCCGGACCTCGGTGCCGTCCTGTTCCAGACGGACGAGTTCATGGTCGTACAAGGGCTGGACGTGCGGGTAGCGCTCCAGGCCGCCCCGCAGGGTCGCCTCGGCGAGCTGCTGCATGAAGATGTTCCGCCGGGGCCAGCCGAACTCCCTGGTGGCCGGGCGGATGTCGGCGAAGCAGCGGCCGTCCGCGCCGAACATCTTCAGCGGGATGTTCTGGAGCATGTCGGCGAGCATCTCGTCGGCGAGGCCGACGCCCTGGAAGCTGCGCAGGCACTCGTCGTCCATGCCGACCGCCCGGGGATAGTCGACGATGTCCGTGGCGCGGTCGATCAGCAGGCTCTCCACGCCGTACAGGCCGAGGTAGTTGGCGACGGTGGTTCCGACGGGGCCGGCGCCGACGACCGCCACCTGCGTGCGGAGTTCTGTGGGTGCGCTCATGGGGCGGCCTCCAGAGTGGTCAGGAACTGTTCGAGTTCGTGGTGGAAGGCGTCGGGCGCGTCGTCGTGGACGTAGTGGCCGGCTCCGGGTATCTCCACGACGCGCACGAGTGGATTGCGTACGGCCATCTCCGCGGCCGTGGCGGGGGGCAGGAAATCTGAGGCACCGCCGCGCACGACGAGCGTCGGGCAGCGCAGCGCCTCCACACTGGGCCAGAGGTCCACCTGCCGGGCCGGGTCGGCGTCGAGACGGGCCTTGGCGATTCCGGCGAGGTCGAACTTCCACAGCCGGCGGCCGCAGGTGCCGGGCCGCAGCGTGTGCCGGATGCGGGACTCCAGGGCGTCCGCGGAGATGCCGGGCCGGATGCCACGCCAGTACGCGCGGGCCGCGTCCAGGGACGCGAACTCGGCCGGAGTCTGGGCGACTTCGCGTTTGACGCGCTCGGCCCCGGCCCCGCTGAGGGACGATCCCGGGCCGATGTCCTCGACGACGGCCCCGATGACCCGCTCGGGGTGGCGGGCCGCGTAGACGTAGGCGGTGGCGCCGCCCATGGAGTGGCCGAGGAGGACGAAACGGTCGAGGGCCAGGTGGTCCGCGAACTCTTCGAGGTCGGCGACGTAGGACGGGGTGTAGTACGCCGCCTCCGGATCCCAGGCGCTGTCGCCCCGGCCCCGGGCGTCCAGCGCGAGGACCCGGTAGCGGTCCGCGAGACGGGCGGCGAGCGGTCCGAACGTCTCGGCGTAGCTGCGCAGGCCGTGCAGCATGACGATGGCCGGGCTGTCCGGCGCGCCCCACTCGACGTAGTGGGCGCGCAGGCCGCTGAGGGTGGTGAAGCGGTCGTGCATCTCAGTGCAGTCCGTCCTGGCCCTGGACCTGGTCGGCGCGGATACCGCCGAGCCGGGCGTGCAGACGGCCGCGGGTGGCGAAGGCGAAGATGACGACGACCTCGTCCGGGTTCGGGGTGTCGGTGAACGTGGCGGTGACGGTGTCGTAGTGGGAGCGGACGTACAGCGCGTCCTTGTGCGCGAGCGGGATGTCGATGGCGGTGCCGGGCGCGCCGCGCTTGCCGGTCGAGGGCACCCAGGACTCGCCGCCGCCCACCGCGTCGCGCACCGGATCGGCGAAGATCGCGGTGAGGAAGGCGTTGCCGTGTTCGTACTCGCCGTTGGCACCGACCAGGCAGGCCTTGCCGTAGCTCTCGATCGGGCGGCCTCCGGCGGCCTCGGCTATACGGCGGCCGAACTCCTCACCGAGCTTGGGTGATTCGGCGACGATGAGGCCGAGATCCTCGCTGAAGCGGCCCGCGTACGGGTTGTGGATCGCGGCGGCGACGACGATCTTGCGGACCGGGTCGCCGTCGGCGAGCGCTCCGGTCTCGTTGGCGAGGGTGTCCTCGACCTGGGTGAACCATTTGCGGACGTGGTAGGCCGCGAAGTTGGGCTGGGGGGAGTCGGGCATGGTGTGCTCCTGGACCGGGGGAGGGGTCAGCTGTAGAGGGGTTCGATGTCGAAGGGTTCGCTGGGGGCGCCGTAGAGGCCGAGGATGCGCTTGCCCTCCTCGTCGTCGGTGACCGTCTCGTGGAAGAACTCGAAGCGGTTGCCGTCGGGGTCGGTGAAGTACAGGCCGAAGCCCACCTTGTGGTCGGTGGTCTTGACGACGGGCACGCCCTTGGTCAGGAGCATTCCGTAGAGCCGCCGCCACTCGTCGAGGTCGCCGGCGACCTCAAGGCCGTAGTGCTGGAGGCCGATGCCGCTCGCCGCCGCGCCCTCCTCGGCGCGGATCAGGGCGATGTCGTGGTGCTTCTGGCCGAAGGACAGGAAGACCCACTGGGGGCCGCGCGCGGTGACCTCCATGCCGAGCACGTCCTGGTACCAGGGGGCCGAGGCCTCCGGGTCGCGGACGAAGAGGGAGAGGTGGGTGCGGATGACGCGTGGCGTGATGGTGCGGGTGCCCTCGTCGATGAGCGGGGTCGGCGGCTGGTGCTCGGCCAGGGCGAGCTCGTCGGGGTCGATGCCGGTGGGCCGGGGGTTGTGCGGGTTGCTGCTCATCAGTGTCCTTCCGGGGCCGGGGCGACGGCGGGCGTCCACGCCACGTCGGTGATCTCGCTGAACTCGCGCCACTCCTTGGCCCAGGTGCGGCCCGCGTCGGTGGAGCGGAAGAGATGGCCGTACTTGGTTCCGGCGAAGGCCAGTTGGGGGTCGGCGGGGTGCACGCCGAAGGCCCAGACGGTGGAGTTGGCGGGGGTGTCGAGGGTCGACTCCTGCCAGGTCCGAGCGAGGTCCGTGGAGCGGAAGATCTTCGTGAGGGTGCCGGGGGTGGCGTCGCCGATGCCGAGCAACAGGTTGTCGGTGCCGGGGAGTTGCTTGATCAGACGGGTGTAGTAGATGCCCCACTCCTTGCGGGTGTCCGTGCGGGTCCAGGTCGTTCCGTCGTCCTGGCTGACGAACAGCGCGTTGACCACGGCGACCACGATCGTCTTGGGCGGTCCTTCGAGTACGACCACGCAGTGGATGTCGGAGTTGGTGACGCCCTGCGGGAGGCTCGCGGGCGTGCCGTCGATCCGGGTCCAGGTGTCGCCGCGGTCACCGCTGCGCCACAGCCCACCCTCCTCGATGCCGAACCAGAGGTTCTTCGGGTCGTGGCGGTCGACGGTGGCGGTGAGGATCCGGGGCCTGCTGACGCCCGCGCAGAACTCCGGTATCTCCGGCGGGAGGTGGTCCCAGGTCACGCCCGCGTCGGTGGTGCGGTACACGGCGGCTCGGGAGGGAGCGCCGGTGCCGACGACGATGAAGTCCGGGTCGGTGGGGTCGATGGCCAGGGACCAGACGGTCCGGCCGTTGAACGGTGAGTCGACGCGGTGCCAGGTCGCGCCGGCGTCGTCGCTGCGGACGAGGCCCGCGTCGGCGCCCGCGTAGACGACGTTCGGCTGCTGGGGGTGGACGGCGAGGCAGCGGACGACGGCGTCGAACTCGATGTCCTGGCCGAGGCCGAGACGGTGCCAGGTCCGGCCGTCGTCACTGCTGCGCAGCACCGCCTGACCGGCGGTGGCGACGAGGATGGTTCCTTGCATGGGTGGGGCTCCTGTCAGGAAGGGGCGGGTGGTTCGGACGGTTCAGAGGAAGACGCCTCGGGTCAGCCCGCCGTCGATGCCCAGCGACTCCCCGGTGATCGCCGCCGCCCTGGGTGAGGCGAGGAAGGCGATGGTCTCGGCGACCTCCTCGGCCGTCAGGACCCGGCGGATCGGGGTCCGGGCCACGAAGTCGGCCTCGACCTCGGCCGCCGTGATGCCGCGCTTGGCAGCCTCCTTCTCGTACAGCTCGTGGATGTGCTCGGTCTCCACGACCCCGGGGTGCACGGTGTTGACGGTGATCCCGGACGGGCCCAGCTGGTCGGAGAGGGCCTTGGTCATGTGGACGACGGCGAGGTTGCGCATCCCGGACAGCGCGTGGCTGGAACGGCCGGTCAGGCCGCCGATGTTGACGATCCGGCCGTAGCCGTTCGCCTTCATGTGGGGGGTGACGGCCTGGGCGCAGCGGAAGTAGCCGACGACCTTGGTGTCGATGTCGGAGAGCAGCAGCTCGGGGTCGGCCTCCTCGACGGAGTTGCGGACCAGCCCGGAGGGGGCGGCGGCGCCGTTGACGAGGATGTCGACGCGGCCCAGCTCGGTGACGGTCGAGGCCACCATGGCCCGTACGGACCCGGTGTCGGTGGTGTCCGAGGTGAGCGGGACGACACGGCTGCCGGTCTCGGCCTCGATCTCCTTCGCGGTGGCTTCCAGAGCGGCCTGACGACGGGCGGTGATCACCACGTTGACGCCCTCGCGGGCGAGTTCACGGGCGACCGCCCTGCCGATACCGAGGCTGCCGCCGGTGACGACGGCGACCCGGCCGGTGAGTTCGAGATCCATACGACGCTCCTGAGGGAAGAAGATCAGTGGCTGACGGGGTGTCAGTCGAGGTTGACCCAGACGCTCTTGACCTCGGTGTAGAGGTCGAGCACCTTGCGGCCCATCTCGCGGCCCCAGCCGGACTGCTTGAAGCCGCCGAAGGGGGAGGCCGGGTCGGTGAGGTTGAAGCAGTTGATCCAGACCGTGCCGGCCTGGAGTTCGTCGGCGATGCGGTGGGCGTGGCCGAGGTCGGAGGTCCAGATACCGGCCGCGAGCCCGAACGGCGAGTCGTTCGCCTTGGCCACGAGGTCATCGACGTCACTCCAGCGCAGCGCGGCAAGGACCGGTCCGAAGATCTCCTCGCGCACGATCCGCATGCCGTGGTCGGCCTCCGCGAACACCGTGGGCCGCAGGAAGTAGCCGTCCGCGTACCGCTCGTCCAGGTCGGGGCGACCGCCCCCGGCGGCGAGCCGCGCGCCCTGTCGCCGTCCCGCCTCGATGAAGGAGCGGACCCGCTCGTGGTGGCGTGCGGAGACCAACGGGCCCATCTCGCTGGCCGGGTCACTGCCCGGTCCGACGACGATCTTCTCGGCCCGCGCGGCGACCGCGTCCACCACGTCGTCGTAGAGCGCATCATGGACGTAGAGCCGGGAGCCCGCCGTGCAGGTCTGCCCCTGGTTGAAGAAGATCGCCTCGGCAGCGGCCTCCGCGACCGCCTCCGGGTCGGCGTCCGGCAGCACGATGTTCGGTGACTTGCCGCCGAGTTCGAGGGAGACCTTCTTGAGGTTGCCCGCCGCCGCGTGCACGATGGCGCGACCGGTCTCGGTGGAGCCGGTGAACGCGATCTTGTCGACGTCGTCGTGGGCCGCCAGGGCCGCTCCGGCGGTCGCGCCGCGCCCGGTGACCACGTTGACCACTCCGTCCGGCACCCCGGCCTCGACCAGGATCTCCGCCAGCCGCAGCGTGGACAGCGGGGTCTCCTCGGCGGGCTTCAGGACCACCGTGCAGCCGGTGGCCAGCGCGGGCGCCAGCTTCCAACAGGCCATCGACATCGGGAAGTTCCACGGCACGATCAGGCCGACGACGCCGACCGGCTGGTGGGTCGTGTAGTTCAGCACGCGCAGTCCGCCGCGCGGCGAGACCGGGATCGTGCTGCCCTCGAACTTGCTGGGCCAGCCGGCGAAGTAGCGGAACAGCTTGACGCTGGTGCCGACGTCGACGGCGCGGGCCACCGAGACCGGCTTGCCGTTGTCCCGGGACTCCAGCAGCGCGAGTTCGTCGGCGTTGGCCTCGATGAGGTCGGCGACCCGGTGCAGCAACTGGCCCCGGTCCAGGGGGCTCAGGCGTCGCCAGCCGGGGTCGTCGAAGGCGCGGCGGGCGGCGGCGACGGCCCGGTCGATGTCCTGGCCGTCGCCGTCGGCGACCTGGGTGAGGACGGTGCCGGTCGCGGGGTCGACGGTGTCGAAGACCTGGCCGGAGGCGGCGGCGACCCAGGCGCCGCCGATCAGCAGGGGGCGGGGCGAGGAGAGGAAGCCGCGCACCTTGTCCTCTGCGGAGGTGGAGGCGGAGGTGATGGCGTGGGAGGACATACGGGTTCCTTTCACAGGACCATCTCGATGAGGTGGGGTCCGCCCTCGTCGAGAGCCCGGCGCAGGGCCCCGACCAACTCCCCGCCCGTCTCGGCGCGTTGCGCGGGTACGCCGTAACCCGCCGCAAGGGCAGCCCAGTTCAGGGACGGGTCGTCCAGGCTGGTCAGAGCGGCCGACGCGGATCCGGCCGCGCTCCCGCCGTGTCGGTCCAACTCGGTGCGGAGGATGCCGTACCGGCGGTTGGACGCGATGAGGGTGATGACGGAGGCCTGTTCGCGGGCCATCGTCCACAGCGCCTGGATGGTGTACTGCGCGCTGCCGTCCGACTGGAGGGCGATCACCTGGCGGTCGGGCGCGGCGAGCGCGGCGCCGAGCGCGGCGGGGAGTCCCTGGCCGATCGCTCCGCCGGTGTTCGTCAGCGTGGTGTGCCGGGCGGCGTTCGCCGATGCCGTGAAGAAGGGGTACCCGCAGGTGCCGCCCTCGACGGAGACGACGGCCCTCTCGGGCAGGAGGGCGGAGACGATCAGGCCGATGGCGGCCGGGGTCAGCGGTCCGCCGGACGGCAGGTCGGAAACGTTCAGGATGTCCGAGGCGCGGTCGGTCGAGGCGACCGGCGCCGCCCCGAGCGCCTCGGCCAGGTCCTCCAGTGCCCGCTCCACGTCCTCTGCCGGTTCTGCGAGCACCCGCACAGCCGAAGGCTCCGCCAACTCGCTGGGCGTTCCCGCGTAACCGAAGTACGCGACCGGCGCGAGCGCCCCGGCGAGCACCACGGTCCCCGCACCCGCCAGTGCCTTGATCGCCACCTCGGGGAAGTACGGCAGCCGGTCCAGGGCGGGCAGGCCGCCACCGCGCTCGGCGGCGGCGGGGAAGGTCTCGCTGTACAGCGTGGCGCCGGTCGCGTCGGCGATGCGCGCGGCGGCCCGCTGCCCCCGCTCGGTGAGCGCGCCGGCGCCGAGCAGCAGCACGGCGGACGAGCCGTCGCGCAGGCGTCCGGCGACCGCCTCCACCGTCGCCGCGTCGACGCGCGCCGGAGCCGGCGGGGGCGCTACGGCGGCCAGGGGGCCGGTGACCGTCTGCTGCTGGAAGTCGGCCGGGACGATCAGCGTGGCACCGCGGCCGGGCGGCCGCCGGGCGGCGGCGAGGGCCTCGGCGGTGACCGCGCTCGTCCGCGCGGCGGAGTCGACGGTACCGACCCAGCCCGACACAGGGGTGGCCAGCGAGACGATGTCGCTGGTCAGCGGAGCGTCATAGGGGAGATGCCAACTGGCGTGGTCCCCGACGACGTTGAGGACGGGGGAGTGGGCCCGGCGGGCGTTGTGGAGGTTGGCGATGCCGTTGGCGAAGCCCGGACCCAGGTGCAGCAGGGTCATGGCGGGCTTGCCCGCGATCCGCGCGTAGCCGTCCGCCGCGCCGGTGCACACCCCCTCGAAGAGCCCGAGGACGGGACGTATGGCGGGTACCTCGTCCAGCGCCGTCACCAGCGGCATCTCCGTGGTGCCGGGGTTGGCGAAACAGACCTCGACGCCTCCGGCGGCGGCCGTCTCGACCAGCGCCCGTGCGCCGGTGACACCGGCGGTGCGCTCTGTCATGGGCGGGACTCCTCTCGTGGATCGCCCGGGACCTCCGCCGAAGTGTCGATGTGCGCTTAGTGCACTCATGGCGTGCGGAGAGTGCACTCAGCTTGAGCGTGCGGATGCCGCTACGTCAAGGGCTGATGTCATGGATTCCGGCCCGTGGATAGACTTCCGGCATGAGTGGAAGTGCGCAGAGCGCAACTCGCGAGGGCGATTCCGGTGCGACCGAGGCGGCGAAACGTCCCAGCCAGCCGGCCGCCCAGACCCTCATCCGCGGCCTCGCGGTCCTGCGCGCCGTGGCACAGCGCCCACAGGGGCTGACGGCGACCGAGATCGCGACCCAGACAGGCCTGCACCGCACCGTCGTCCACCGTCTCGTCAACACGCTCATGACGGAGGGCTTCGTCTCCAAGGACGCGGCGGGGTACTACCGGCCCGGACGCGAGCTGCACAGCCTCGCCAACATGTCGCAGCCCACGCTCGTGGAGTTCGTCCAGCCCCATCTCCAGCGGCTGGCTGACGAGCACGGTGGCACCGCCGTGGTCTTCGTGGCCGAGCACGACAGCGTCGTCGCGGTGGCGACCGCCGTGCCCGCCGAGGGCGACTACCACCTCGCCTACCGCAAGGGCAGCCGCCAGCCCCTCGACCGGGGCGCCGCGCCCTGCGCGATCCAGGCCGGACGTCCAGCCACCGCCGAGGACTCCGAAGCCGTTCGGGAAGCCCGGCGCCGGGGGTGGGCCGTCAGCCACGGAGCGGTGGAGCCGGGCGCGCACGCCGTCGCCGCGCCGCTGGCCAGGGACGGCGACGTCGTGGACGCCTGCGTCACGTTCATCTCCCACCGCCGAGACCGCGTCGAGGACGCGACACGCGACGTCCTGACGGTGGCCGAGGCGACCCGGGCCTTCTGCCTCGGAGCCAGATGAAGCCGCTGGTCAAGCGACTAACGGGCGGCTCGTGACTGCTCGTACGAGAACACGTCGACCGGATCGCCGCCGTCCCCGTTCCACGGCCAGGCGGTGACCACGCCCTCCAGCGCGGTGAAGACGGGGGCGGCCTCGCTCCTCCGCTCGGCCGCGCCGAGGGCGTAGGCGAGGAGGTTGAGGTCCGCCCGGGCCGCTGCATGACGCAGGAACCCGGGCTTGGGCCAGGTCGCGGCGGCCCGGTCCAGGGCGTGGAGCACGGGCGGGTGCCTCCAGAAGTCACGGGCCATGAGGGCTTCGACACCCCCGCGGGCCACGACAGCCTGGTACTGGCGTACGGCGGCCGTCAGCTCCACCGCCGCCGTGGGCGCGTCGGCAGGGGTGCCGGCACGCACCGAGTCGACGAAATCGAGAACCTGAACGCGCGATCCGCCTTCCTCGGGCGAGAGATAGCCGAGCAGTTGCAGGTGTGCCTCGCGGTTCCAGCGGTCACGGGCCAGCGCCTCACGCCAGACCGCGAGCACGCTGCCGCGGTCGTAGCGCTCCAGCCGGGCCACGCCGAGGACGATCACCCAGGGTGTCGGGTCCTCGGGACTCAACTCGGCCGCGCGATAACAGGACCTGACGAGCGAGTCCGCGTCGCTGAGCCCTCCGGACCTGCGCCCCTGGACGAGTTGGGCCCAGGCGTGCAGGAGCAGCGCGTCTGTGTTTCCGGGTTCCCGGGCCGTCCACGCGGACGGCACCCGGGAACCGGCCGTCGTAGCGGCCAGCACCGACAGCCGGTGTGTACGACGGTCCCAGTCCGTGCCGGTGTGCTTCAACAGGTCGGTCACGCGCACCACATGGAGATCCGTCATGCCGATCATGCCCGGCCTGGGCACCTCCAGCAGGGACTTCACGGTACGGCCCAGCTCCACGTCGTCGAGCGCGGGAGCGAGGCGGGGCTTGCGGCGGACGGAGAAGAGAGCCATGCGGCGGAATCGTACGACCCGTCGAACGCCTAGCCAATCCCTCAGCCACTACCTACGGCCGGCCCCCGGCCAGCACCCGCCTCCGGAAGTCCCGCGGCGTCTCGCCGTACGCCGTCTTGAACACCCGGCTGAAGTGCCGGCAGTCGAGCAGCCCCCAGCGCGCGGCGACCATGCCGATCGGCTGGTCGGCCGTGGCCGCGCTGGACAGGTCGCGGGCACAGCGTTCCAGACGCCGGGTGCGGATCCAGCCGGCGACGGTCGTGCCGTCGGCGGCGAACAGCTTGAACAGGTAGCGGCGGGAGATGCCGTGCGCCTCGGCGATAGCGTCCGGGGTGAGGTCCGGATCGGAGAGCCGCTGCTCGATGTACGTGCGGATGCGCAGCGTCATCGCCTCCTGCGGAGCCGTCGGCGCGGCCAGCGCCAGGCGCTCCGTGACCAGAGCGGTGACCAGGGAGACAGCACCGTCCATCAGGCTCCTGGCGGCCAGCCCCGTACAGTCACGGGCCTGCTCGCCCAGTGACCGCAGGAACGGTGCGACCACCGCTCCGACACCGGCGTCCGGGGCGATCCGCCGGGCGGTGAGCTCGCGCAGGGCCTCGGGACGCACCGGCAGCATCGGACGCGGCACCAGCATCAACACGGTGCTGAAGTCGCTCTCGTAGGTGAAGGAGTACGGGCGCGAGGTGTCGCAGATCGCGATGTCCCCGGGACGCAGGACGCTGCACGTGCCGTCCTGTTCGATCGCCGACATGCCCGCCACCTGGAGCGCGACCTTGTAGAAGTCCTCCTCGTACCGGTCGACCAGCCGCTGGGTGCGCAGCACGCGCAGCGGCCCCGCGCTGACGGAACTCAGCTGGAGCAGGCCGATGTCACCGCTGGTGGCCTGTCCGTGGAAGGGGATCGGTGAGGCCGGCCGGGTGTCCAGACCGGTGAAGACCTTGGACATCTCGGCTGTCCAGTGGTCGAAGCGTTCCGTCCGGGCGACGGAGTCGGTGGTCACGATCGTTCGCATGGTGTGCTCCACCTGCCGGAGGTCTCTCGAACAAGGTAGCCCACGGCCGTTCATCACGGGCTTCCCGAATGTTTCCCTGTGTTACGGACGAGAGGAAGGGGGCGGCCGTCCGCGGGGCGTGCATGGATTGGCGGGTACGGGTGCACTCTCAGGGCACTTCGGCGGCCCTGCGTGGGCGCACAGTACTCGACACCAGGCGGGGGAGACCGGTGTCCGTCCCGCGGGCCGCCGATGCCGACGGCCCGTACCCGTGCTCCACGCCCGGCTCCCTCCGCCCTTCCGCTCCTCAGCGAGCGCTCGGCCTCCGCCGTATCCCCAGGGAGTTCCCGTGACCCAGCAGTCCCCGCCCCCGGACCACCGCACCCACCTCCGGCAAGGAGCCGTGGGCGTGGCCGGGATCCTGTTCTTCGTCCTGTCCGCGCAGGCCCCGCTCACCGGTGTCGCCGGCACCCTTCCCGTCCCGTTGGGCCTCGGCAACGGAGGCGGCGCCCCCGCCGCCTACCTGGCGGTCGGCGCCATGATCGCCCTGTTCTCCGTGGGGTTCATCGCCATGAGCCGCCATGTGACCGACGCCGGTGCCTTCTACGCCTACGTCTCCCGGGGACTCGGCAAACCCCTCGGCGTCGGCGCCTCCCAGGCGGCGGTGCTCTGTTACAGCGCGACCCAGGCCGGCATGTACGGCCTCTACGGCGTGACATGCCAGGCCCTGTTCCAGCGGTACGCCTCGGTCGACCTGCCCTGGTGGGTCTGGACGGTGGCCACGATCTTCCTCGTCCAGCTGCTCGGCTCCCTGAACATCGAGTTCGGGGCCAAGCTGCTCGCCGTCCTCGTGGTCGCGGAGACCTCGCTGCTGGTGGTGTTCGCGTTCTACGAGCTGCTGTCCGGCGGCGGCCCCCAGGGGCTGGACCTGGCGGGCTCGTTCTCCCCCTCGGCCTTCCTCTCCGGAGCACCCGGAGTCGCCCTGACGTTCTCCATCGCCTGCGTCATCGGCTTCGAGTCCACCGCGATCTACGCCAAGGAGGCGAAGGACCCGGCCCGTACCGTCCCCCGGGCCACCTACCTCTCCGTCGCCGTGATCTCGGTCTTCTTCGCCTTCGTGTCCTGGATGTTCGTCAGCTTCTACGGCTCGGACAAGGTGCAGGGCGTGGCGCTCCAGGCACTTCAGAACGGGGACGCCACGGCGGTCGTCTTCGACGCGGTGAGCGCGACGCTGGGCTCCTGGGCCACCGACGCCATGCAGATCCTGCTCGCCACCTCGCTGATCGCGGGCGTACTGGCCTTCCACAACGGCGTCAACCGCTACTTCCACTCCCTCGGCACCACCGGTGTCCTGCCCGGCTGGCTGTCCCGTACCAACCGCCAGGGCGCCCCGTACACCGCGAGCCTGGTCCAGACACTCGTCTCGCTCGCCATGGTCGTCCCCTTCGCCGTCGCCGGGGCGGACCCGGTGCTCACCCTGCTGACCTGGGGCGGCGGAGTCGGCGTTCTCGCACTCATGCTGCTGTACCTGCTCACCTCGCTGTCCGTCGTGGTGTTCTTCCGCAGGACCGGCCTCGACACCCGCCGCTGGAACACGCTGATCGCGCCCCTGCTGTCCATCGCCCTGCTGCTCGGCGCCACCGTGATGGCACTGAACAACTTCACCACCCTGATCTCCGCGTCCGGCACCACCGCGCTGGTCCTCGAACTGACCGTGGTCGCCGTGTTCGTGGGTGGCGTCGTCCTCGGGTACGTACGCGGCGGGGCGTCCGGCGCGTCCGGAGGGGACACCGCGGACCCGGTGCCGCGGAACCCGTCGATCCGCCTCTGAGCGCACCACGGTCCGCCTTTCCGTGCACGGACCCGGGCCGCGCCGAGGAAAGTACCGCCCGGTCCCTGGACCGGGCGTACACCTGCCGTCTTTCCTCTACCCACGTAGAGAAAAAAAGAGGTGCGCCGCAGAGCGCACGCCTGGAGGAGCACCATGACCGCCACAGCCCACCCGCTCGCCCCCCTCACCGGCGACGAGATCGACCGCATCCGCCCGGTGCTGGACCGGGCCGGCCTGCTGCGGGACACCTCGCGGTTCGTCTACGTCGGTCTCGAAGAACCCACCAAGGACGCCCTTTTCGCGTACGCGGCGGCAGGGTCGGAGGCACCCGACCGCCGCGCCCGGGTGTTCCTGCACGACATCGCGGGCGCCCCGGCACAGGACGTCGTCGTCTCCCTCACCGACGCGGCCGTGGTCGCCGTACGGACCCTGGACCCCGTCACGGACGGCCAACTCCCGGTCCTGGAGGAGGAGATCGCCACCGTCGAGGAACTGCTCACCCAGGACGAGGAGTGGCTCGCCGCCCTCAAGAGCCGCGGCCTCGACGTGACCCGGGTCCGGGTCGCCCCGCTGTCCGCCGGCGTCTACGCCGACGAGTACCCCGACGAGGCGGGCCGCCGGATCCTGCGCGGGCTGGCCTTCGTCCAGGAACACGACCGCGACCACGCCTGGGCCCACCCCGTGGACGGCCTCGTCGCCTACGTCGACATGATCAGCCGTACGGTCCACCGGATCGTCGACCTCGGCCCGGTCCCGCTCCCCACCGCGTCCTCCGGGAACTTCGACGACCCCGCCGTCACCGGACCCGCCCGCACCACCCAGCGGCCGATCGAGATCACCCAGCCCGAAGGCCCCAGCTTCACCCTCGACGGCAACCGACTGCGCTGGGAGAACTGGTCGTTGCGCATCGGCTTCGACGCCCGCGAGGGACTGACCCTCCATCAACTCGCCTTCCACGACCGCGACAAGGGCCGCGAGCGCCCGATCATCCACCGCGCCTCGATCGCCGAGATGGTCGTCCCCTACGCCGACCCGTCCCCGGTCCGCTCCTGGCAGAACTACTTCGACACCGGCGAGTACCTGCTCGGCCGCTCGGCCAACGCCCTGGAGCTGGGCTGCGATTGTCTGGGCAACATCACCTACCTCGACGCCGTCATCGTCGACGAGGCAGGCCGTCCGCGAGTCCTCCCCAACGCCATCTGCCTGCACGAGGAGGACTACGGCATCCTCTGGAAGCACGGCGACCTGTGGACGGGCTCCCACGAGACCCGCCGTCAACGCCGCATGGTGCTCTCCTTCTTCACCACCATCGGCAACTACGACTACGGCTTCTACTGGTACCTCTACCTCGACGGCACCATCGAGTTCGAGGCCAAGGCCACCGGCGTCGTCTTCACCTCCGCCTACCCGGGCGACCGACCGGACGGCGACTACCCGTACGCCTCCGAGATCGCCCCCGGCCTCGGCGCCCCCTACCACCAGCACCTGTTCTGCGCCCGCCTCGACATGGCGGTCGACGGTACGGCCAACAGGGTCGAGGAAGTCGACGTCGTCCGCGTCCCGATGGGCCCCGGTAACCCGCGCGGCAACGCCTTCACCTACCGGCACACCGCGCTGACCCGGGAGCGCGAGGCGCGGCGCAGCGCCGACATGACGGTCGACCGGGTCTGGCACATCACCAACCCCGGCACCCTCAACTCGCTGGGCAAGCCCGTCGGTTACGTCCTCCACCCGGAGGGCAAGCCGACCCTGCTCGCCGACCCGGACTCCTCCATCGCCGCCCGCGCCGCGTTCGCCACCCAGCACCTGTGGGTCACCGCCTACGACCCCGCCGAGCGCTACCCGGCCGGCGACTTCGTCAACCAGCACCCCGGCGGCGCGGGCCTCCCCGCGTACACGGCGGCCGACCGGGACATCGACGGACAGTCCCTGGTCGTCTGGCACACGTTCGGCCTGACCCACGCGCCCCGGCCGGAGGACTGGCCGATCATGCCGGTCGACTACACCGGTTTCAAGCTGCGGCCGGTCGGCTTCTTCGACCGCAACCCCACGCTCGACGTACCTGCCAACACCGCGTCCACGCACGGTTGTTGCGCCGCCGACGCCCATGAGTGAGCTGCTGCTCGCGGCCGGTCTGGCGGGGGCGCTGCTCTGTCTGGCCGGACATCTGCCGGGTTCGGTACATCGCTGGGGACCGCAGGTCATGGCGTTGGTAGGCATGGTGCTGATGGCCGACGGCCGGCTGTCCTCCGGTGCCTGCGGGGTCGGGGTGGCGTGTCTGTGGAGCGCCGTCCGGGCCTGTGCCGAGCGCCGGGGCTGGACCGGGTCCCTCGACCTCGCCGTGATGACCCTGCTGATGGCGCTCATGGCGGGCGGTACGACGTCCGGCGCCGCGCCGCATACGCACATGGACCGGCCGATCGGCGCGGTGGCCGTACTGGCCGTCGTCGCCTGGGTGACCGCTAGAGCGGGTGGGGTGATGTTCCGTCAGCTGTCGAGCCCTTCACCCGCCCCGACGCCCCAACGGGCATGGGCGTACCGGGAGTCGGGGGCCGTGCTCATGATCGTCAGCATGGCGGCCATGCTCGTATGACGCTCAGGGCTGTGCGCTCACAGGGCCGTGCGCTCGATGGGCTGTTCAGGAGAAGGATGACCGGATGCCGAAGATCGTCGACCACGACGCCCGCCGACGTCTGATCATCGGGTCGGTCTGGGCTCTCATCGGCCGCCGCGGCCTGGCCTCGGTGACCATGCGGGAACTGGCGGCCGAGGCCGGGCTCGCCAACGGCGGCCTCGCCCCCTACTTCCGCGACAAGGACGAGATCCTGCTGGCCGCCTTCCGGTACGCCTGCGACGCGACCGAGCGCCGTCTCGATCCCACCGTGGCCTCGTACGCCGAGTCCAGCGGCCTGACCGCCCTGCGCGCCCTCTGCCACGAGCTGCTCCCGCTGGACGACCTCCGGCTGCTGGAGGCAAGGGTCGTGATCGCGTTCTGCGACCGGGCGTTGTACGACCCGCGCATGTCCTCGGCGTACGAGGCCACGACCACCCGATGGCGGACGCTGATGCACAACTGCCTCGCCCAGGCCAGGATCCTCGGCGAGGTGACGACCTCCACTCCCGACGAGCGCATCGTCGAAACGCTGGTCGCCGTCGTTCTGGGCTTCCAGGCCAACGCGGTATTGACCCCGGCGGCCACCACACCCGAACGGCAACTGGAAGTGCTGGAAGGGCTGTTGGAGTCATACGCCTGAACAGCGAGAAGGACGTACACAGATCGAGGGGCTCCGACCACAGCGACGGTCGGAGCCCCTTTGGTTCGCGGACCAGCCCGTCAGAGGTAGATCGACTGCGGCCGCAGATACGACCTCAGGCCCTCGGGGCCGAGTTCGCTGCCCAACCCGCTGGCCTTGGTGCCGCCGAAGGGGGCTGCCGGGTCGGGCAGGTAGCGGTTGACCCCGATCGTTCCGGTGTGGACGCGACGGGCGACGGCCGCCCCGCGCTCCGGGTCCGTCGTCCAGACGGTGCCGCCGAGACCGTAGTCGGAATCGTTGGCGATCCGGACGGCGTCGTCGACGTCGTCGTAGGGCACGACGCACACCACCGGCCCGAAGACCTCCTCCTGCGCGAGGACCGAGCCGTTGTCCACGTCTGCGAAGACCGTGGGCTCCATGAACCAGCCCCTGTCCAGGCCGGCGGGCCGGCCGCCGCCGGTGGTGACGCGGGCTCCCTCGCTGCGGCCCTTGGCGATGTAGCCCTCCACCCGCTCCCGCTGCTGGGCGGTGGTGAGCGGGCCGATGAGCGTGTTCTCGTCCATCGCGTCGCCGATGGGCAGGCCGCGGGCGATGTCGGTGAGCAGGTCGACGACCTCGGTGCAGCGGCTGCGCGGGGCGAGGATGCGGCTGCTGAGGTGGCAGGTCTGGCCGCTGTGGGTGAGGGTCACGCGGACCAGGGCCTCACCGATCGTGGCGGGGCTGAGGTCGGCGTCGTCCAGGATGATGCCCGCGGACTTCCCGCCGAGCTCCAGGGTGACCGGGCGCAGCAGCCGCCCGCAGGTCTCGGCGATGGCCCGGCCGGCCGGCGTGGAGCCGGTGAAGGCGACCTTGTCCACACCAGGGTGCGACACGAGATGGGCGCCCGCCTCCCGGCCGCCCGGCACGATGTTGAGCACCCCGGCCGGAACGCCCGCGGCCTCGGCCGCCTCGGCGACGAGGAACGAGTCGAACACGGCCTCCGGGGACGGCTTGAGGACCACCGTGCAGCCCGCGGCCATCGCCGGTGCGATCTTGAACATGGACAAGACCTGCGGATAGTTCCACGGCACGATCGCGGCGACGACACCTACCGGGACCTGGCGCACCTCGACCGGGCCGCCCATCAGACCGGGGCGGACCTCCGAGAACCCGCCGGTGCGGGCCAGCCTGGCGTAGTAACGCAGGACCTCCGTCGGGTAACCGACCTCCAACTGCCGGGACATGGTGATCGGCATGCCGTTCTGCAGGCTGACGTATTCCGCGATGCGGTCGGCCCGCGCCTCCATCTCGGTGGCGAGGCGCTCCATCACGGCGGCCCGGCGCCCAGGATCCCAACTCGCCCAGCCGCCGCGCTCGTCGAAGGCCCGTCGCGCCGCTTCCACCGCGGTGTCGATGTCTGCCTCCAGCGCCTCAGGCACGCTGCCCAGCACCGTCTCGGTGCTCGGGTTGACGGGAGTGATGACACGGCCGGATGAGGGCCGAACCCACTCCCCGCCGACGTAGAAGTGCTCGTAGCGATCGTCCATCGGTACTCTCCTGGCCATCCGGCGCCCGCTCCGGCTCGGGTAGGGGACTTTCCCCGACCTTCGCCCCGCGCGCCGGACCCGAGGTGCCCCTGGGTGCACGGGCCGCCACCAGGGAATGCACGGGATCACCAGCCCCCTTTTCACCTGGAGGTGAGGATGCCCCGCAGGAAGACATCGAGCATGCGACAGGAGGGACGGATTCGCGCCGAGGTCGCGGTGCATCAGGCCGTCAGGAACGGACGCCCGCCCGCGCCGCCGCTCCCGCGCCGCCCACCCTGTGGGGCTGTGACGACGAACTCGCCCTGATGCGCCTCGCGGCCCGCGATGAGTCGGCGGTGGAATTCACGGGCCCCTGCGGAGCGGGGAAGATTGCCCTTCTGAAGGTGAGGTCGTCAGGAACGGCGATGGCCGGTTCCGCGGAGCCGGGGCTTCGCGGGGGAGTGGTTGGCTGACCTCTCCGTACCGGCCATCGTGTGGCATCCGGTCCGCCGGGAGTTCGTCGAATCCCTTGAACCAGATGCCACGTTCCTACGGGATCCCGCGCGGGTGGCGCGGAGCTGTCGCCGGCGCTGTGCGTGCTGTACGCGGGCGTTGCCGACCCTGCGCTAGAAGGTCAGGTTCCAGGCGTCGATCTTGCCTGTGTCGGAGGCGGCGTTGTCGTTGACGCGCAGCTTCCAGGTGCCGTTGGCGACCTCCGAGGAGGCGTTCACGGTGTAGGTCTGGGCGACGTTGTCGGCGCTGCCGCCGGTGCGGTTGTGCAGCGTGTAGACGGTGCCGTCCGGCGCCACCAGGTCGACCTTCAGGTCACCGATGTAGGTGTGCTTGATGTCCACACCCACCTTCAGGGTGGCCGGGGCGTTGCCGGTCACGCCGGTGACGGCGATCGAGCTCTCCACGGTCGCGTTGTCGTTGATCGTGAAGTCCGTGAGGTTCTCGAAGTAGGCGCCGGGCGGCGGGGTGGCTCCGACGGCCTTGAGGGCGTCGACCTGTCCCTCGCCGAAGAACGCGTTGTTGGCCGTCGTGCCCGTGCAGCGGCTGTCCGAGGGGCAGGCGATGTCGTTGGCCTGGGTGGCCAGCTTGGCGCGGATCTGCGCCGGGGTGATGCCCGGGTTGGCGCTGGCGATGAGGGCCGCCACCCCGGCCACGTGCGGGGTGGCCATCGAGGTGCCGCTCTTGCTGCCGTAGCCGCCACCGGGGACGGTGGAGTACACGCTGCTGCCCGGCGCCGCGACGTCGATGACGCCCTGCCCGTAGTTGGAGAACGAGGCCTTGGTGACGCCCGTGCCGTTGGCCGCGACCGTGACCACGCCCGGCAGCTCGGTCGGGATGTCGAGGCAGGCGTTGGTGATGGTGCGGGTGACCGGCGTCGAGTCGTTCGGGCTCGCGGAGTCGGTCGTCTTGTGGGCGAGGTCGTAGTTCTCGTTGCCCGCGGCGGCGACCTGGAGGGAACCCTTGCTCTCGGCGTACTCCTGGGCGCGCTTGACGCCCTCGATGATGGCGGCCTGGTCGATGTTGTCCGGGCAGTTGAACTGCCACGGGTCCGTGTAATAGCTGTTGTTGGTGACGCTGAAGCCGTGGTCGCCGGCCCAGACGAAGCCGCAGATGGTGTTCTCGGCGAAGAAGAAGGCGGTGCCCGGCTCGGCGACCCGGACAGCGGCGATCTTCACACCGGGGGCCACGCCGACGACGCCCTTGCCGTTCTTGGCCGCGGCGACGGTGCCCGCCACGTGGGTGCCGTGCGTGTCGACGTCCCGCCAGGCACCGGTCCGGGTGTCGGGCTTGCCGTAGGCGCAGGAGACCGAGTCGGCCGCGTCGAAGTTGGGCGCCAGGTCCTGGTGCTGGTCGTCCACACCGGTGTCCAGGATGCCGACCTTGACGGACGCGGAGCCCGGGTTCACGGCCCAGGCCTGGTCGGCCTTGATCTGGCTCATGTCGGCCCGGACCGGTTCTCCGGCCGGGGTCGTGGACTGGGACGGATTGGCCGGGAGCGCCGGGTTGTAGGCGTCGGCCGGGACGTCCGAGGTACGCGTGGCGCCGACCTGCTGCACGCCGGCGACGCCGCGCATGGTGGCGGCGAATCCGCTGGACGCCGAGTGGGCGACGATCACGCCGATGGCGTCGAAGTTCGAGAAGACGGTGCCGCCGTTGGCCTCGATCGCGGAGCGGACCGCCGAACTGTCACCGGGGGCGGTGATCACGAGGTAGGCACGCGTGCCGGCCACCCAGGCCGCAGCCTGGGAAGCCGCGGTCTCGGAAGCCGGCACGGCGGCCGTAGCGTGGGCCTTGGCGGCCGACGCGATGGAGGGGGCTACGGGAAGCGTGCCCGCGAGGGCACCCGGGGTGCCGAACGCGAGGGCGGCGCCGAGCGTGGCCGCGAGCACCAGAGTGCGTCTGGGTCGGCCGGATATGTGGGGTATCAATGCGTCCTCCGGAGACGGCCCGGCCATGCTGAGGTCACCAGCCAGGCCGTACGAAACGAGTGGTGGATGCAAGATGTCAGGTGCATGCTCCTGTGCGGAAGTACCTTTCTGTGCAGGGACGTTATAGAGGCATGGCTGAAAAGAGACATGCTCCGGGCATCGGGAGGTCGGGATCCGCCGGGAGCTCGGCGACGTCGACCGGGCCCTGGGGTATGCCGCGGCGACATACTGCTCTCTCATGCGGGTCGAAGCGCCGAGCACACGGCCTTCCTGGCCCGGGCCGGCGCGTCCGGAATGGTGATGGCCTCCTTCGTCCCCGACCGCGCGGCGCGCGAACTACGCGACCCGACCCGGCGGCGTTCCGAACTCGGCCGCGCCGCCGACTGGGAGGCCAACGGCCCGTAAGGGGACTCGAGGACACCGGGCTGAAGCTCACGTCGGTGTAGGCCGATGTGACCGGCGTGAGCAGCCGCGCCACCCTGAACGCCCCGGTCGCCGGGGACCGTTCCCCCGAGCGCGTCGCGGATCTGACCGTTGGCAAGGACGTGCCCAGATTCTGGCCCTGGCGGAGGCCTTGGATGGCGAGTTCACCGCTGCCCGGAGCAGAACGAGTCCGCGTGCGTCAACAAGTCGGGGCAGACCTGGCCGGGCCACGGCAACCTGGCGCGTGTCCTGGGCGTCGCGACGATGGCCGAGGTCAGGAACAAGCGCACTTATCTCTCCGTCAACTTCCGCCGCCTCGCCGCCCGGCGGGGAGGCGAGCGTGCCCTGGTCGGGCTCATTATCCGCTTCGAGCCCATCTCCGCTGAGCCTTTCCCATCCTCCGCTTGGCTGGCCGCTGCTTTGCCCCGCCCCGGTTGGTGAACCTACGTATTTGATTACGTAGTTCTACTGGCTTCTCCGGAAGGCGTCGTTGGGAGACTTGTCCCATGAGCTTTCTGACGGAGGCGTTGTGTCACCCCGGGGAGCGAACGCTGTCTGGTCAGTAGCGCCAGCTGAACATGGGAGAGTCCTGCGTTGGTTTCCAAGATTCGTGTCCTTCTGGGCATGCTCGTTCTCCTGGCGCTGGCCATCGGCGCCATCGCCCTGCTCGCGGCCATGAAAGCCGGTGCCATCTGGTTCACGATCGTTCCTCTCGGCATCCTCTTCATCGGCGCGTCCGTCGTCCGGTCGCTCGGATGGTTCGACAAGAAGGTCGGTAACTGAGCCCTTTTCAAGCTGACGGTGCTGACCGCGAGTTGGATGCTTCTGCGCAACGACGAAGCCCCTGGCAGATGGGTTCGCGACCGAGATCACTCGTGTCCGCCAGGAGCTTCGCGTGCTTGTCTGCCCGTCCTCGATTGATGTGTCCAGCCGCACCTTGTGGTTTCTGACCGGCCAACTGGCAGCCCGGCGGCAGGAGATCGGAACGCGGTGACGGAGCCTTCCTGCCGGACGTCAGGCTCTGCTTTCGGCATCGGGATCGCGACTGTTTACGGCTACCTACGTGAAGCCGTCTAGACCCTGGCCGCCCTCGGCCCGCCCCTGGACAAGGCGATGACGACGATCCGGGCGAAGGCGTTCGTCATCCTCGACGGCTCCCGCCACCAACTCGACCTGATCCAGGGTGAAGCCGATCGGCGGAAGATCGAGATGCGGATTCTGCTCGACTTCGTACACGTCGCCGAGTACGTCTGGAGCGCGGCCCACTGCTTCCAAAAACGCGGCACCCCAGAGGTAGAAGTCTGGTTCGCCCGCCCCCTCAGCGCGGTCCTGCACGGACAAGCCGCTCGTGCCGCCATCGAGATCATCGCCCGAGCCGACCAGGCCGACCAGGCTGGACTGAGCCGCATCCGACGCGAGGCGCCGACGCGTGTGTCCGTTGCCTCCACGGCCACCTCTACCAGCTGCGTTACGACACCGCACTCGCCGCGGGCTGGCCGACCGCTACCGGCCCGATGGAGGGCGCCAGCCGCCCCCTGATCGGTGACTGTCTCGACATCACCGGCATTCGCTGGGGCCTGGACGCTGCCGAAGCCGTACTCAAGCTCCGCGCTCTCATCGGCAGCGGCGACTTCGACACCTACTGGGCCTTGCACCTCACACGCGAGCACAACCGCATCTACCTCACCCCCGAGCAGCACAACTACGAGCTGACGGCCTGATCAGGAACGTCCTCGCCAAGGAGCTCATCCAGCCGGCTGAGCACCGACCCAAACGTCAGGGCCTCAGCAGTCCACCCACCCACCAGTCGTGCGGATTGCCGTCGTTGGCGATCCCGCGGTTACACAGCGTCCCTTCGACGGTGAAGCCCAGCTTCTCGGCGACGGCACGCGAGCCGGCGTTCCCGACCATGGCCCACCACTCGATGCGATGGACGTCGAGCGCGGCCCAGCCCCAGTCGCACAGCGCCCGCGCGGCCTCGACCGAATAGCCGCGGCCGCGCTGCTCCTTGACCGCCCAGTAGCCGAGTTCGAAGACACCCCGGCTCACCCTGGTGAGGCAGTAGGAGCCGACGAGCGCCCCGCTGTCCTTACGGAACGCACCAAGGGTGTAGTCCTTGTCGGTGGCCCAGCCCTCGGGCCAGTCCTCACAGACCCTCTTCTCAGCGTCCTCCCGCCGGTAGGGCACGGGAACCGGCGTATAGAACTGAATGTCCTCGTCCTGGCAGGCGGCGTACACCGCATCCACGTCCCCCGCCGCGAAGGCCCGCAGCACCAGACGGTCGGTCTCAAGAGTCACCGGATCCATTGCGGCAGTATGAACACCACCCGCCAGCGGCGACCAACGATTATCCCAGCAACACCCCAGCTCCGTCTGTCCCCGAGAAGGAGAGCTATACCCATCGCCGATCGGCGGGTCGGCCGCAGGGTGCGGATCATCTCCATTGGGCCGTCCTGGGACTTCGCCTGGCCCATGACAGTGCCCGCCTGGACCGCGCGGGCTGCGGTCGAGTGTCCCTCTCGGTCAGTAGCCGAGACTTGTCGTGTAGGCGCACTCGGTATAGATGTAGCCCGGTTCCAGTTTGGCGGTGTCCGAGGCCGGGGTGTCGCTGATCCCTTGCTGGGACTTGTGGACGAAGTAGGTGGTGCCGGCGGGCAGGCTGATGGTCTTCTGCGGGTACTTCTTGCCGCTGTCGCTGCACGGTTTCGAGTCGAACCCGAGAGAGCGGCCCAGCGAGGAATAGGTGGAACAGCTACCGCACGCCTTGAGGGTGAAGCTCCCGGTGACCGGGCCGGTGTACAGGACGGTGATCTTGTCGGGGCTGTCGTTCTTGACGGTGACGGCGATGCTGCCGCCTGAACGTGTGGTGGGCAGACGCTTGCCGGCCGCCGGAACCGTCTGGGCGACCTCCGCGGCGATGGCCACCTTCCGGGCGAGACTCCGCTTGGGGCTGTCGGGGTTGTCGTCGATGAACTTGTCCATGGTGGTGATGGCGTCGCTGAAACTGCCGTCCTTGTACTGATCCACACCGCAGTTGTACGTCCCCGACGCCGCGTTCCGCTCCGCCCGGTCGGCGGCCTGGTCCAGAGCCTCGGTGAGTCCGGCCTCCTCTCCGGACACGCTGCGAATCTGCGTCGAGAGGGAGCCGAGGTGCTCAACGGCCGCGCAGGGGTCACTGCCGCCCACCTCTGTGACCGCCTCGCCCACCATGGTGTCGATGGCCGGCCCCACTTTGCGCGCCTGTTCGGACTTCGGGAACGTCGTCAGCAGTTCGCTCCAGTGCCCGGTCCAGGACGCGCTGTCGCCGCTCAACGACTCCGTCCCGCACTCGTAGAGCGAGGTCGCCAGCCGGTCGTCGGGCCAGGTGGAAAGGGAACCGAGCGTCTTCTCGTCCATCGTGCGCGGCACGGTACGCAGGTACTTCAACGGCGCCACAGCCCCGCAGTAGTTGTTCTCCGCGTACGCGGCGCCGACAGTGGTGTAGTAGGTCTGGAGGCGGTTCGGCACCTGCGCGGCAGCCCGTGACGTCGGATGATCCGCGGCCAGACCTTGGTAGATGGCCAGGGCCCTGCGGAATTCGGGTTGCGCCACGTCGAAGGTCTGCGACCCGGTCGACTTCACCAGCTCGTCCGCTGTGGCCAGACGGTCCAGGAGCATCTGCTGGGTGGCCTCATCACGTGCCTGGTCGTACAGGAGGTATCCGCCGGCGGGTACGGCCAGCAACACGACGCTGGACACCGCCGCGACCAGGGAACTCGGCAACCACGCCAGACGCGTGCGCAGGCCCACCCGCGCACCGTGCACACCTGCCGCCGCCAACAGGATCAGGTATAGGACGAGCAGGGGGCCTGGCGGCCCGTTCGGATCTGCGGGCAGTGCCAAGACCAGCAGGATCCCTGTCGCCACCAGGCACGCGAGCGCCAATCCCCAACGGCGGACGACGACGTAACCCAGCCCCAGGCCGCTGAGGTTCAACAAGCCCACCGCGAAAGCCCGCCAAGGGTCCGCGGGAGCTGCCGGCGGCGCGCTCGGCATGGGCGGAACAGTAAAGTCCGGATGTGCGTTCTGATCCCAGGACATGACGGCTCCCCCTAGTCAATCACGCCCGAATTCCCCGAGTTGATAGTGTACGGCCAATTCGGGAAGGATTGCAGAGGGTGAACCGAAGGGGTGCGGTTCGGCCGAGTGCGTCCCGTTCGAACAGCGCCGTACCGTCCCAAGACCGCTAGCAAAGGTGAACAGGCCCACCGTCCTCGCCCGCCCGGTCGTCCTCCTCCTGGGCCGTCGCGCCTACGGTGTCTGCGCGCGGTAATGGCCGAAGGTGACCGATTCCGCGCGCGGAGGCGATCTCGCGAAGCTGACGTTCCCGGTCCTGCTGGGCAGCAGGTTCCGGCTGTTCCTGGAGGGCGTACGGCTCGTCGCGTCGCCCGAGGACCTGTGAGGGCCTGTCGCCGAATCCGAGACCCCAGACCCCAGACCCCGGAAC
>NZ_JABERD010000021.1 GCF_013044505.1 Streptomyces sp. S3(2020)
CGTGATCGCGCTCCTGTGGCGCGGCGGGGCCGGGGGGGTGGTCGACGGCGAGATGACGGCAGCTCGGTTGCGCGCGGTCAGCGGCGCGGCCGAGCACGCCCGGCTGCACGCCGCGGCCGGGCTGACCGCGGCCCGGCTTCACGCCCACCCCGTGCCATTTCCCGCCGGGGAGGACCCGGCACTCGCCCTCGCCCATCACACCGCGGGCTGCGGTCGGGTGCCAGTGCTCAGGGCCCGTGGCTACGGGCCCTGAGCCCTGGCCCCTGACCTCAGGCCGCGGTGTGATGGGCGAGGGTGAGATGCGGGTCGTCCTCGCCGGGCAGTGGCGCGGGGTCGGCGTGCACCAGGGCCGCGGTGAGCCGGGGCACGGCGTGCAGCAGGGCGTGCTCGGCCTCGACGGCGACCGCGTGGGACTGACGTACCGTCATGTCGCCGTCGACGACCACCGCGACCTCGGCGCGCAGCCGGTGCCCGATCCAGCGCAGCCGCAACTCGCCCACCTCGCGCACCCCCTCGACCTCCCGCAGGGCGTGCTCGGCCAGGTCGACCAGGGTCGGGTCGACGGCGTCCATGACCCGCCGGAACACCTCGCGTGCCGCGTCCCGCAGGACGAGCGCGATGGCGGCCGTGATCGCCAACCCCACCACGGGGTCGGCGAGTTGCCAGCCCAGGGCTGAACCGCCAGCGCCCAGCAGGACGGCCAGTGACGTGAATCCGTCCGTACGGGCGTGCAGTCCGTCCGCGACGAGCGCGGCCGAGCCGATGTCCCGGCCGACCCGGATCCGGTACCGCGCCACCCACTCGTTGCCCGCGAAGCCGACGAGCGCGGCGACCGCGACCGCAGGGACGTGCTGGACGGGCCGCGGGTCCAGGAGCCGCTCGATCGCCGTCCACCCGGCGAACGCCGCCGACGCGGCGATCGTCAGCACGATCACGATGCCCGCGAGATCCTCCGCCCGCCCGTACCCGTAGGTGAAACGCCGTGTCGCCGCACGCCGGCCGAGCACGAACGCGATGCCCAGCGGTACGGCGGTCAGCGCGTCCGCGGCGTTGTGCACGGTGTCCCCGAGTAGCGCGACCGACCCGGACATCACCACCACGACCGCCTGCGCCACCGCCGTCGCACCGAGCACCGCGAGCGAGACCCACAGGGCGCGCATGCCCCGCGCCGAGGACTCCAGGGCGGAGTCGAGCTTGTCGGCGGTCTCGTGGGAGTGGGGGGTGAGGAGATGGGTGAGGCGGTGCCGCCGGCCATGGGTGTGCTCGTGCTCGTGCTGGTGATGATGCCCGTCGCTCACGTGCTTCCCCTCCCGGTGCGTGTAGTGGACGTTCCCCGCCCATCGCGCCATTATGTGCGTATGAGCGCACGCATGCACCTGTCACCTGCGCATCATGCGCACCCGCTCACCCCCGGCGACGAACAGTTCGTCCTCGCCGCCGAACTCCTCGCCCTCCTCGGCGACCGCACCCGCCTCACGCTGCTGCACGCGCTGACGGGCGGCGAGGCCGATGTCACGACCCTCACGGAGACCTGCGGAGCGGCCCGGCCCGCGGTCAGCCAGCATCTGGCCCGGCTGCGGCTGGCCGGGCTCGTGAACACGCGGAAGGAAGGACGCCGGGTGATCTACTCGCTGCGGGACGGGCATCTGCGGCGGCTCGTGGACGAGGCGTTGAACGTGGCGGACCACCGGCTCAGCGATCGGCCGGTGCACGACTGAACCGGGTCAGTACCCCGACCCCTTGCCCAGGTACTGCTCCGCGAAGGCCGACGCCGCGGACGCGGAGCCGAAGAGGCGGCGCAGACGGGCCAGGGTGGTGCCCGCCCGGTAGGGGTCGCCGGAGGACGTGCCGTGGTAGATGTCGGAGAGCCACTGGGAGAACTCCTGGTAGTCCCAGACCCGGCCCAGACACGCCGCCGAGTAGCCGGACAGACCCGTGCCGTCGCCCTTGGTGAGCTGGGCGATCAGCGCGTCGCCGAGCAGGAACGCGTCGTGCAGGGCGAGGTTCATGCCCTTCGCCGCGATGGGCGCCGTGAGATGGGCGGCGTCACCGGCGAGGAAGAGGCGGCCGAAGACCATCGGCTCGACGACATAGCTGTGCATGTCGAGGACCCGCTTCTCGATCAGCCGGCCCTCCCTGAGGGGCGGTGCGCCCGACGCGCCCAGGCGCTCCCGCAGTTCGGACCAGACACGGTCGTGCGACCAGTTCTCGGGGTCGTCGCCCGGCGGGCACTCCAGGTAGTAGCGGGTCACCTCGGGGCTGCGGGCCATATGGCCGGCGAAGCCGTTCGGGTGCATACCGAAGATCACGCAGTCGTTGGACGGCGGGGCCTCGGCGAGCAGCGCCAGCCAGCCGATGCCGTAGTCGTAGCGGGAGATGTGCGCGCGGTCCGGAGTCAGTACGGCCCGGGTCGCGCCGCGCGCGCCGTCGCAGCCCGCGACGAAGTCACAGCCGATCAGCACCCGTTCGCCCGACTCCGGGTCCGTGTACGACACCGACGGGCGGCCCGTGTCCAGGTCGTGCAGCTCCACGTCCCGCACACCGAACCGTATGTCGCCGCCGCGCACGTCGGCGTACTCGCGCACCAGGTCGGTCACCAGCAACTGCTGCGGATAGATCCAGTGATGATGACCCGTCAGCTCGGCGTACTCGAAGCGGTACCGTTCCCCGCCGAACCGGAACTCGCACTCGGCGTGCCGCTGCGCCCGCTCCAGCAGGCGCACCGCGAGACCCCGCTGTTCGAGACCGCGTACCGCCCACTCCTCCAGGACCCCGGCGCGGGGCCGCTGTTCGATGAACTCTCGGGTCTCGGTCTCCAGGACCACGCAGTCGACGGAGGCGGCCCGCAGAATGTTCCCGATGGTGAGCCCCGCGGGCCCGGCGCCGATGACGACGACCGGACTGCGCTGTGCGGCACCGGAGTTGGAGTGGGGGGTGGGGGAAGTCATCCGAGCATTATGTCCGCGCCCTGTCGCACCCGGGAACCGCGTACCGCGGAAATCGGGGTGACCGTGCGGTGCTCGCGAACGGGGTGATGGGTGGGTCAGCTCCGCGCGCAACGGAATCCCGTATGACCACTGGAACTGTCAGGGGTGTTGGCGCTGCGCGCGGCGACACGGTAGCGGTTGCAGTAGGACTTGTGGCACAGGTAGGAGCCCCCGCGGATGACCCGAGAGGGGAGTCCGGCATCCCACCGGTCGGCGCACCATTCCCACACGTTCCCGGACACGTTGTGGAGCCCGAACCCGTTGGGCGCGAAGGCGTCCACCGGAGCCGTGCCGCGATAGCCGTCGGCGGCCGTGTTCCTGGTGGGGAAGGTGCCTCGCCAGATGTTGCAGCGGTACTCGCCGCCGGGGTCGAGTTCATCGCCCCAGGGATACCGCTTCTGCTCCAGACCGCCCCGGGCCGCGTACTCCCACTCCGCCTCCGTGGGCAGCCGCTTGCCCGCCCAGGCCGCGTAGGCCGCCGCGTCGTGCCACGACACATGGACGACCGGATGGTCAGCTCGCTCCCCGACCGAACTGCCGGGCCCCTCCGGCCGGTTCCAGAACGCCCCCTCCACCCCGCACCACCAGGGTGTGTGCTCGGGCCGCGGGGCGCCGCGGCGCAGCCCGGCGGGCAGGAAACCGGCGAAGACGTACGACCATCCCAGGCGCTCGGCGTCGGTGCGGTACCCGCTGTCGGCGACGAACTCGGCGTACTGCTCGTTGGTCACCGCGCACGCGTCGATCAGGAAGGGCTCGACCCGCACCGCCCGCACCGGCCCCTCCCCGTCGGCGGGAAACCCCTCCGCGTCCTGCGCGCCCATCAGGAACTCGCCACCGGGCAGCGCCACCATGCCGGCGACCGGACCCCGGGGAGCCCGCGACGGCGGCACGACCCGTGGCTCCTCGCTCGGGCCGCCTCCCGACGGCATGCAGCAGCGGGCGGGTGGCGGCGACTCGTGCATGGCGCGAGGCTAGGCGACGTTCCTGTGCGGCCGGTCAGCGCTCGGTCAGCGGCCGGTCAGCGGTCGGTCAGCCGAGCCGGGGGATCTCGATGGCGGGGCAGCGGTCCATGACCATCTCCAGACCGGCGGCGCGGGTGCGCTCGTACGCGGCCTCGTCGATCACTCCCAGCTGGTACCAGACGGCCTTGGCACCCTTCGCGACGGCCTCGTCGGCGACGGCACCGGCCAGGTCGCTGTTGACGAACACGTCCACGACGTCGACGTCGAAGGGGATCGCCTCCAGCGAGGGATAGCCCTGCTCGCCGTGGACCGTCTCCGCCTTGGGGTGCACGGGCACGATGCGCTTGCCGTACCGCCGCAGCACGTCCGCGACGCCGTAGGCCGCACGTCGCTGGTTCGACGACAGGCCCACGATCGCCCAGGTGTCGCCGCTCTCGGTGAGGATCTTGCGGATCGTTGCTGGGTCGCCGTACACGCTCGGCCTCCTGTGAAGTCCTGTGCTGCCCTGCCGGGGCTGGTGTGCGCGACAACAGTGGGCCGGGCGCCGGGATTCCCGAGGCGGCCCTCCCTCCGTCAGAGCGCCGCGGGGTAGCGGCCCGGCCGATGGTTCATGACCAGGACCAGGTCGAGCACGGCGACCCCCACGGCGGACAGGGCGACGGTGTGGAGCGGCGCCGTCACGGCCGACAGGGCGACGACCGTGGCGTCGAGCGCGAGGAGCACGTATCCGGCCCGCCACCCCAGCCGGTCCTGGCAGACGAGGGCGACGACCTGGAAGCCGCCGAGGCTGGAGTGGTGGCGCAGCACGATGAGCAGGCCGAGTCCTCCGGCGAGGTTGCCCATGATTACGGCGTACACCGGGTTGATCCGGGCCGCCTCGATGTACAGCGGGTGCAGCAGCGAGAACGCCGACAGCGCGGCCACGGCCAGCACCGAACTCACGACGAACCGCCACCCCCGGCGCGTCCAGGCCAGCACGGCGAAGGGCAGGTTCACGAGGGCGAAGAGGATGCCGAAGGGACAGTGCAGCAGCTGCGAGAGCAGCAGTACGAGGCCGGCCGTGCCACCGGTCACCGCCCCGGCGGTGCCGATCAGGAACAGCCCGAAGGACGTGACGAAGGTGCCGACGGCGATGGCGACGACGTTCTCGGCGAGGCTGTGCGGGACGGGTAGCGAGGCGGACTCGTGCATCCCGTCAGCTTGGGGAAGAGGCCCAGGATGTGCAACACAGGGTCTGAGGGTTGAGCAGAATGGAACATGACTGAAGGGTTGGGTGGCATTGTGTTCAGATGGACAGTCTCGACGCCCAGATCCTCCTCGCCCTCGACGACGAGCCCGACGCCACCGCCCTGGCGCTCTCCGCACGGCTGGGCATCGCCCGCAACACCCTCAGTTCCCGCTTGCAGCGCATGCAGCGGTCGGGCGTCCTGAGGGAGTTCACCCGCCGCGTCGATCCGGCGCTCCTCGGCCACGGGCTGACCGCGTTCGTCTCCATCGCCGTGAGCCAGACCGACTCGGCCCACGCCATGCGGACTCTGCGCGGCATCCCGGAGGTGGTCGAGATGCACTCCACGACGGGAGAGGCGGACCTTCTGGTGAAGGTGGTCGCCCGGGACACCGCCGACCTCCACCGGATCACCGGCCGGATCCTCGACGCGCCGGGCGTGGTGCGCACCAGCACCGCCATCTCCCTGTGCGAGGAGATGCCGCTGCGGATCCGGGCACTCATCGAGGAGGCCGCGAAAGCCTGATCACGCGGCCGACGCCGAGCCGGCCCGGCCGCCGGGGCCGGGGATCACACGAAGTGCACCGAGACCGCGCCGAGGAGGCCGAAGCGTGCCTCGGCCTCCTGGCCGGCCGCGACGAAGGGCGCGGTGGTCATGGCGCCGGGCAGCACCGACTGCCCGGCCTCCAGGGCGGTTCCGAAGGTGGCCAGGGTGTTGGCCAGCCAGGCGACCGCCGTGCCGTCGCCGGAGGCCACGGGGTCGTCGTCGATGACCAGTTCGGCTGTGACGCCGGCGAGGCCGGTGCTGCGTGGCCGACGACGGTCGCCCCGTCGGCCGGCCGCCGGGTGACGTTGTCCCGCTGGATCGCTGGATCGCTGGATCGCTGGATCGCGTAGGCGTCGGCCAGGCCCAGGCCGGGGAGCAGCTCCGTCAGCGGCTCGACGGGACTGACCCGGTGCTCGGCGTGGCGCAGCAGGCGGGCCGCCTCCTGTCTCACGCCCGGCTCCTTGCCTCTCACGCCCGGCTCCTTGCTCTTACACCCGGCTCCTTGCTCTTACCCCCGGCTCCTCGCCGCCATGCGGGTGGCGGCGTCGTAGACGAGCTCGGCGTGCAGCTCGAACATGGCCACGAGGTCGACGGCGTCGCCGTGGATCTCGCGGTGCACGAACAGCCCGTCGGCGCCCGCGACGGCGTAGGTGGTCAGGGTGCGGACGGCCGCGTCGTCCAGGTCCGGGAACAGGGTCCCGATCATCTCGCTGATCTTGCCGCTCGCGACTCCGCGGACCTGGAGGAAGACCGTGCGGCCGCGCGGTTCGGCGGGTCGGCGTTCCAGGGCGAGCATGAGCCCCAGGCGCAGGAAGTCGGGTGCGTCGACCAGGGACTCGGCCACGTTCGCCGCCATGGTGACGCACCGCTCCAGCGGGGTCCCGGTGCCCTCGCCCGGCAGCTCCACGGCCGTGAGCCAGCTCTCGAAGCTGCGCTCGATCACCGCGGCGATCAGGTCGTCCTTGTCCTTGAAATGCCAGTAGATCGAGCTGGCGGGCAGTCCGCACTTGGCGCTGACCGCCGCGATCGACGTGCCCTCGTACCCGCGTTCGCCCGCGATCTCGACAGCCGCGTCGAGAATCCGCAGCCGCGACTCCACCCCGTTCGCACGCTTCTTGCGCGCCGTCTGCGGCCTGGTCATGAGAGGTGCCCTTCCTGCCGTGTCGATCTCTTGACCGTATCCAACACCCAGCTTACCGTAGCGGTTATTCCAATTGGAATGAACGCTACAGCAAGAGTCGCGAAGAGCCGCAGTGAACGACAGTGAGGTGGCCTGGTGAGTGGAATCAGCGCCGAGGAAAGAGCCGGGACCAGCGTTGGGAACGGCGCGTACGACGTGGCGGTGATCGGGTACGGGCCCACGGGTGTCACGGCGGCGAACCTGCTGGGAGCCCTGGGCCTGCGGGTCGTCGTCCTGGAACGTGACGCCGAGGTCTACTCCCGGGCCCGGGCGATCTCCACGGACGAGGAGGTCGTCCGGATCTGGCAGCGGATCGGCCTGGCCGACCGGCTGAAGCAGGACATGCTGGCCGAGCGGCCGCTCGACTTCGTCGACGCCAAGGGCCGCGCGTTCGTCACCGCCCGGCCGACCCCGCGCGGGCACGGCCATCCGCCGCAGATGTTCATCTACCAGCCCGCCCTGGAGCAGGTGCTGCGCGACGGGGTCGACCGCTACCCGAACGTGGAGATCCTGCTCCGGCACGAGTGCCTGCGCATACGTCAGGACGCCGACGGGGTGGAGCTGACGGTGCTGGGCACCGTCGACGACTCCGTACGACGGGTGCGCGCGAAGTACGTCATCGCGGCCGACGGCGGCTCCAGCCTGACGCGGGCGCAGCTGAACGTGGGGTACGAGGGACGGACGTACGAGGACCGCTGGGTGGTCGTCGACACCGAGATGCTCACGCCGTGGCCGGACCACGACCGGCTGCGTTTCCGCTGCGACCCGGACCGGCCCGCCGTGGACTGTCCGACCCCGCTCGGACACCACCGCTGGGAGTTCCCGATCCTGCCGGGCGACGACGAGAAGTACCTGGTCACCGATGACGCGATCCACTCGATGGTGGCGAAGTACGGGATCGGCCGGGACCAGATCCGGATCCAGCGCGCCACGGTCTACAGCCACCATGTCCGCTTCGCCGCCCGCTTCCGGGTCGGCCGGGTCTTCCTCGCGGGTGACGCCGCGCACGCCATGCCGCCGTGGATCGGGCAGGGCATGGCCGCCGGGGTGCGGGACGCGGCCAACCTGTGCTGGAAGCTGGCCGCCGTGCTGCGGGGCGAGCTGCCCGAGTCGGTGCTCGACTCCTACGAGGCCGAGCGCAAGCCGCACGTCAAGGAGGTCACCAGGCGGGCCGTCTTCGTCGGGCGGATCATCACCGAGCGGCGACGCGCGGTCACCCGGGTCCGCGATGCCGTGATGCCGGTGCTGAACCGGGTCGGGGGCTTCAGCGAGTGGCTCCAGGACTCCCACTGGATCCCCGTCGCCCACTACGCCGAAGGACTTCAGGCCCGCCCCCGCACCAAGGCCGCCGGGCACCAGATACCCCAGCCCTGGGTGACCGGCGCCGACGGCGAACGCGTGCGCCTGGACGACGTGCTGGGCGGCGACTGGCGGCTCCTGCACCTCGGACTCCCGACACCGCAGCCCGCCTGGAAGCGCCTGGGCGTCGAGTCGCTGGCCGTCCTGCCGGTGGGCTCCCGGCCCACCGAGGGCGCGGTCGTCGACAGCGACGGCGTGCTGTTGCCCTGGCTCACCGGTCATCGCGCGACCACCGTCGCCCTGCGCCCCGACGCCTACGTCTACGCCGCGGCCTCCGCGGGCGCTCAACTCCCGCCGCCGCCCGCCGGATTCGCCCCGGCATCCCGACTGATCGCCACGTGAGGACGACCATGACCGCGCACACGCACACGCACACCGAACTCCCGGCGATGCAGGAGCGACTGCTCGACGTCGACGGCAAGAAGATCTTCGTCGCGGAGACGGGGCAGGGAGCGCCCGTCCTGCTGCTGCACGGCGGCGGACCCGGCGCCTCCGGCGTCTCCAACTACTCCCGCAACATCGCCCGGTTGGCGGGGGAGTACCGGGTCATCGTCCCCGACCTGCCCGGCTACGGCCGCAGCAGCAAGGGCATCGACCTCACCGACCCGTTCGGCGCCCTCGCCACCGGCATCCGCGGCGTCCTCGACCGACTCGGCCTGGACAAGGCCCACTTCGTCGGCAACTCCTACGGCGGCGCCTGCGCCCTGCGCCTCGCCCTGGACACCCCCGAACGCGTCGACCGCATGGTCCTCATGGGCCCCGGCGGCATCGGCACCACCCGCGCCCTGCCCACGCCGGGACTGAACTCGCTGCTGAACTACTACTCCGGGGACGGCCCCTCACGGCTGAAGCTGGAGAAGTTCATCCGCAACCACCTGGTCTTCAACGCCGCCCAGGTACCCGACTCGGTCATCGACGCCCGCTACGAGGCCAGCATCGACCCCGAGGTGGTCGCCGCCCCGCCGCTCCAGCGCCCCAAGGACCTGCGCACCGTCTGGAAGATGGACTTCACACGCGACCGGCGGCTGTCCCGGCTGCCCGTGCCCACCCTGGTGCTGTGGGGCGCGTCGGACCAGGTCAACCGGCCCTCCGGCGGACGCATGCTGGCCGACCGCATGCCCAACTGCGACCTGTACGAGGTCGCCAACACCGGCCACTGGGTGCAGTGGGAGCGCGCCGACCTCTTCAACCAGCTCTGCGCCGACTTCCTGGCGGGCCGTCGATGAAGTCGATGAACACGAACGTCTTCGGCGCCGTCCACCTCGGCTACGTCGTCATCGAGTCCCGGCGCTTCGCCGACTGGCGCCGCTTCGGCACCGACGCCGTCGGCATGCACCACGACGACATCTCCCCCGACGTGATGCGCTTCCGGCTCGACGACCAGGAGTGCCGGTTCCTGATCCGGCGCGGTCCCGCCGAGGACGTCACGGCCCTCGGCTGGCACATCGACGACCACGCCTCCTTCGAGCGGATCGAGGCGCGGACCCGGGCCCATGGCGTCCCCGTCGTCCGGGGCTCCGACGAGGAGGCCGCCCTGCGCGGGGTGGAGCGCCTCCTGCGCTTCCCCGGCCCGAAGGGCATCGCGCAGGAGATCTACACCACCCCGCTCACCTCGGCCGAGCCACTGAAGATGCTCTCCTCGGGCTGGGTGACCGGTGACTCGGGCATGGGCCATGTCGCGATCACCTCCGCCAGACCCGCCCTGACGCGCGGCTACTTCACCACGGTCTTCGACGCCCGGCTCACCGACTACATCGACGAGACCATCAGCGGCGTCAAGCTCAGGATCCGCTTCCTGCGGGTGAACGAACGCCACCACTCCATCGCCGTCGCCGCCGTCCGGGGCCTGCCGATCGACCCGGTCCGTACCCGCGTCCAGCACCTCAACATCCAGGCGGCCGGCCTCGACGACCTCGCGCGGAGCTATGACCGGGTGCACGAACTCGGCTTCGACATGGCCCTGTCGGTGGGACAGCACACCAACGACAAGGAGCTCTCCTACTACGCCCGCACCCCCTCGGGCTTCGAGTGGGAGGTCGGCTGGAACCCCGTCGTCGTCGACGAGTCGACCTGGGAGCCCACCACCCACCAGGGCATCAGCGTCTGGGGCCACAAGCCGGTCGGCCGGACGATCGTCGACCTGCTCGACCAGTTCCGCCTCGGCGCCCGCTCCCTGGCCCGCCCGGAGATCACCGTTCCGGCGCTGAGCGGCGGCGGCATCCCGGACGACTGACGGATCGGACGGGTGATGGACCCCGTGCCGGACCGGCCTCCCCTCCGGTCCGGCACGGCCGTTCGAAAGGGGCACGCACGGCCGTGATAGCTTGCCGAGGCCAGTCGAACCCATGGACGTGGGTCAGGGAATCCGGTGCGAATCCGGAGCTGACGCGCAGCGGTGAGGGTGACGGGCGGGGCCTTTCGCCACTGGATGCCGTACGACTGAATGCCGTACGACGGTCCGGGAAGGCGCCCCGATCCGGTGGAACCCGAGTCCGAAGACCTGCTGGCGGCCCCCGCGGCCGACCTGCGGCGGGGGAGCCCCGTACGACCGGGCTCCGCGTTCGAGCCCTCGACGACCGAGGACCTACTCCCGTGCCCCACGCGCGTTCTGCCACCCTGCTCGTGGCAGGAACCCTGCTGCTGACCGCCTGCTCCGACGCCGGTCCGACCGAAGCCGAGGCCGCCGTCACCCTGAAGAACTGCGGCCGCACCGTGAGCGTCGACACCCCGCCGAAGCGGGCCGTCTCCCTCAACCAGGGCACCACCGAGATCATGCTCTCCCTCGGCCTCGCCGACCGCATGGCGGGTACGGCGACCTGGACCGACCCCGTGCTGAAGGGGCTGGAGAAGGCGAACGCGAAGGTGGAGCGGATCGCCGACAACGCCCCTTCCTACGAGCGGGTCCTGGAGGCCGAACCCGACTTCGTGGCCGCCTCCTTCGTCTCCACGCTCGGCAAGGGCGGCGTCGCCACCCGCGAGCAGTTCGACAAAGTCGGCGTCCCCACCTACGTCTCCCCGTCCGACTGCACCGGAAAGGACAACGACAGCGGCGGCGACGGATCGCGGAGCAAGGCACTCGGCATCGACGCCGTCTACGGCGAAGTCCGTGACCTGGCCAAGGTGTTCGGAGTCGAGGAACGCGGCGAGAAGCTCGTCGCCTCCCTCAAGGAGCGGGTGCGGAAGGCCGGTTCGGGACTCGACGCCTCGGACGTGACCCTCCTGTACTGGTTCGCCAACTCCGAGTCGCCCTACATGGCGGGCTGTTGCGGCGCGCCCGGCATCATCACCCGGACCCTCGGCGCGCAGAACGTCTTCGACGACACGCACGAGGAATGGCCCCAGATCAACTGGGAGACCGTCGCCGACCGCGACCCCGACGTCCTCGTCATCGGCGACCTCACCCGCAAGTCCCAGACCGCCGAGTCCGCCGCGAAGAAGATCGCCTTCCTGGAGTCCAACCCGGTCACCAAAAACATGGACGCCGTCAGGCACCAGCGGTACGTGCTGCTCAGTGGACAGGCCATGAACCCGACCATCCGCACCATCGAGGGCGTGGAGAAGGTCGCGGCCGGACTCCGCGAGTTCGGGCTCGCGAAGTGACCGCAAGGCCTCTCGCCCTGGGGGCGGCCGGGGCCTTCCTGCTGGTCGCGTCCGTCGCCGTGGCGATCACCATCGGCCCGGCCGACATCCGGGTCCAGGACGTGTGGTCCACCGTCATCGCCCATCTCGGCGTCGGCACCTCGGAGTTGACGCCCATCCGGGACGGCATCGTCTGGCAGCTCCGGCTGCCGCGCACCCTGCTCGCGGCGGTGTGCGGCGCCGGACTCGCCGTGTGCGGTGCGGTGATGCAGTCGCTGCTGCGCAACCCGCTCGCCGACCCGTTCGTCCTCGGCGTGTCCTCGGGCGCCTCGACAGGGGCCGTCGCGGTGGTCGTCCTCGGGGTCGGCGCGGGCGCGGTGTCCGTGCCGGCCGGCGCGTTCGCGGGCGCCCTGGTCTCCTTCGCGCTGGTGCTGTTCCTCAGCCACACCCTGGGCGGCAGCACCGACCGGGTCGTCCTCGCGGGCGTCGCCGCCATGCAGCTCTTCTCCGCGCTGACCTCCTTCATCGTGCTGACCGCGGCCGACGCCGAGACCACCCGGGGCGTCCTCTTCTGGCTCCTCGGCTCGCTCAGCGGCGCGGGCTGGACCGACGTCTGGGTGTGCGCGGCCGTGCTCGCCGCCGGACTGGCGGTGTGCCTGACGTACGCCCGTACCCTCGACGCCTTCGCCTTCGGCCAGGACGCGGCGGCCGCCCTCGGGGTCTCCGTCGCACGCACCAGGCTGGTCCTCCTCTGCGTCACCGCCCTGCTCACGGCCGCGCTGGTCAGCTCCGCCGGGGCGATCGGCTTCGTCGGTCTCGTCCTGCCGCACGCCGTGCGCGCCCTCGTCGGCGCCGGCCACGCCCGGCTGCTGCCGCTGTCCGCGCTGGCCGGGGCGGTGTTCCTGGTGTGGGTGGACACCCTGGCCCGCACCGCGCTCGACCCGCAGGAGGTGCCGGTGGGCGTGGTGACCTCGCTGATCGGAGTGCCGGCGTTCGTGGCGGTGCTCCACCGGACGAGGAAGGTGCGATGAGCCTGCGCGCGGACCGTGTCGGCCGTACGACCGACGGCCACCTCATCCTCGACGGCGTCACCCTCGCCCCCGAACCGGGCTCCGTCGTCGGACTGTTGGGCCCCAACGGCTCCGGCAAGTCCACCCTGCTGCGGCTGCTCGCGGGGCTGCTCGCCCCGACGACGGGGACCGTCACACTGGACGGCGCGCCCCTGTCCGGCCTGCCCCGGCGAGAGGTCGCCCGACGGCTCGCCGTGGTCGAGCAACAGGCGGACACCCAGGTCGAGTTGACCGTCCTCGACGTCGTACGACTGGGCCGCGTCCCGCATCGCCGTGCCTGGACGCCCGCCACCGAGCAGGACGAGAAGGCCGTACGCGCCGCCCTGGAACGCACCGGCCTCACCGACCGCGCCCACCAGCCCTGGCACACCCTCTCCGGCGGCGAACGCCAGCGCGTGCAGATCGCCCGCGCCCTCGCCCAGGAACCCCGCGAACTCCTCCTCGACGAACCCACCAACCACCTCGACATCCACCACCAGTTGGACCTGCTGGACCTCGTCGCCGGACTCCCCGTCACCACCGTCGTCGCCCTGCACGACCTCAACCTCGCGGCGATGTACTGCGACCAGGTCGTCGTCCTGCACACCGGCCGGGTGCACTCCCGCGGTGCACCCGGGGACGTGCTGACGCGGGAGCTCATCGCCGAGGTGTACGGCGTGCGGGCGGCCGTCAGCAGGGACGGCGCCGACGGGCGGCCGCACGTGCGGTTCCTGGGGACGCTGCTCTGAACGCCTGTCCGGGCAGCCGTACGCCCTGCGCGGTCGTCGCGAGGTCGCCGCTGTGACCGGAATCCGCGCCACCTGCCTGCGCACGGCCCCGACCCCGCCTACGCTCACCCCGTGCTGCACATCATCGACGCCCGAACCGGCGCCCCCGTCCCTGCCCGCCGTGGCCCGACCCGCGTCGAGGCACATGTGCCGGGGTACGACGGCACCGCCCTGCGCGTGCTCCTCGTCGCCGACGTCCTCGCACGCGCCCTGGAGATCGGCGGCACACCCGTCTGGTCACTGCTCAGCGCCGAACGGGACCGGGCGGAGCTGCGGGCAGGTGCCGCGGACCTCGGCATCCGGCCCTTCGAGGACGGCCGGGACGGTGGCCCGGGGACGGGCGGGTCCCAGGTCATCCACGTGGTCGGCGAGGGCGGGGCGACACCCGACGGGGTGCGGCTCGCCGTCGCGCCGGTCGCGGGTGCCCCGGAAGGCGCCGACTCCGGTGCGCTCCGGCTGGCGCTGCTGTCCAGCCGCCACGGCCTGCCCGTACGGCTCGACGAGGACGCCGTGTCCCAGGCCCACGACACGCTCGTACGCTGGCGCCGAGCCGTCGCCGTATGGGCGCGCACCCCGTCGAAACCGGTCCCCGACGACGTGCGCGGAGAGCTGCGCACCGCCTGGGAGGACGATCTGGACGTCCCCGGGGTGCTGCGGGTCCTGCGCCGGGTCGAGACCTCCGGCCTCCCGGAGGGCGCCCGCTTCGAGACGTACGCCTACACCGACCGGCTCCTCGGCCTGGAGCTCACCCGCGAGCTGGGAACCCTCGCGTGATCGCGCGCGCCGGAGCGGGCCCGCTGCGCCGCCTGGTCGTGCTGCGGCACGCCAAGTCCGCCTGGCCCGAGGGCGTCCCCGACCACCGGCGCCCCCTGGCCCCGCGCGGCCGCCGCGACGCACCCGCCGCGGGGCGCGCACTCGCCGAGGCCGACTTCCTGCCCGACCTCGCGCTGTGCTCCACCGCCGTCCGCGCCCGTCAGACCTGGGACCTCGCCTCCGCCCAGTGGGGCACCCCGCCACCGGTCCGGCACGACACGCGCCTCTACGGAGCCGACGTGGCCGAACTCCTCGACGTCGTGCACGAGGTGCCCACCGAGGTCGAGACGCTGCTGCTGGTCGGCCACAACCCCGGTCTGGAGGAGCTCGTCGTCGACCTGGCGGGCGACGGCCTCGACGACACCCTGGCGCGGGTCCACGTGAAGTTCCCGACCGCGGCCGTCGCCGTGCTGACCTGGCGCGGTACCGGGTGGGAGGACCTGCTCCCCGGCACGGCACTGCTGACCGCGGTGACGGTGGCGAGGGGGAGGAAGCAGTGAGCGTGGCCAAGCGGTACGTCGTCCTCGACCCCGACGGCACCGGAACCGATCAGGGCTGGATGTTCGTCGTCGTCGCGGCGCCCACCGGCGTGGTCTACCAGAACCAGGGCGGCAGCTACGGCTGCATACCCTACGAACAGGAGGGCTATCTGCTCCCCGTGTTCGGGCGGGACCTCGACGACGAGCTGAAGGGATGGGGTGCGGGCGGCCTGGACTGGCCGGAGGAACTCCTGGCCAGGCTTGGGAAGGCGGTCGCCGTCCAGATCTACGGTTCCGCCGACCGCGACGACACCTGGCCGGTGCTCACACCCGACGGACCCGGCTTCCTGGCCTGGGAGAACTCCGACTAGCCGACGTGCACCCGCGGCCGGCGCTCCGGATCCGGCTCGGCCCGCCGCAGCACCTCGCGGGTGACCGGTGCGACCTCGCCGTCGCCGAAGACCAGGAACCGGACGAGATGACCGACCGGGTTGCCCTCGGTCCAGCTGAAGTAGGCGTGCGGCACCTGGCCCGTCCGGTCGCGCAGGGCGAGCAGGACGGCGGCGACGGTGTTGGGGACCGTCGCGCCCTCCACCCGAAGCCTCCTCACCCCGTGCTTCTCGTCCCCGCGCACCACGAGATCGGCCGTGAAGTCCGAGGAGTCCCGCACGAACGCCTCCAGGAACAGCACGGGACCGCCGCTCGGGATGTGGGTGTGCTCGCGCTGGCTGTACTCCTTGGCCCGGTACTCCCGCGTGCTGTGCTCCCGCGGCTCGTTGGCGATCAGCCGCAGCGGTCCGTGCCGGGCGGCCTCGTCGACGAACGCCGCCGCCGTCTCGTCGAAGGTGACCTCGGCGGCCCGCAGTTCGAAGGCACGGTGGATCCGGGAGCCGAGCGAGGTGACCAGGATGGCGAAGATGAAGATGGCGGCGATCCGGATGCCGTCCGGCCGCTCGATGACATTGGCGACCAGGGTGTAGGCGAAGACGGCGGTGATGGCGCCGAAGCCGAGCGTCGCCCGCCGGTGCCCGTGCCGGTGCACCGCGACCGTGGACGCGAACGCCGCGGACAGCATCAGCACCAGCACGCCCGTCGCGTACGCCCCGCTCTGGTCGTCGACGCTCGCGTTGAACCACAGCGTGATGAGGACCGCGGTCGCCATGAACACCAGCACCAGCGGGCGCACCGCGCGTGTCCACTCCGGCGCCATGCCGTAGCGCGGCAGATAACGCGGTACGAGGTTCAGCAGCCCGGCCAGCGCGGAGGCGCCCGCGAACCAGAGGATGGCGATCGTCGACACGTCGTAGACCGTCCCGAACACCTCGCCCAGATGCGCGTGCGCCAGATACGCGAGCGCCCGCCCGTTCGCCGGGCCGCCGCTCTCGAAGTCCTCCTGCGGGATCAGGATCGTCGTCGCCAGACTGGACAGCAGCAGGAAGCAGCTCATGATGACGGCGGCGGTGGTGAGCAGCTTGCGGGTGTCGCGGATCCGCCCCCGCGGATGCTCCCACGTATCGCTCGCATCCCCCTTGACCTGCGGCATCACCGCCACACCGGTCTCGAACCCGGACATGCCGAGCGCCAGCTTCGGAAACACCACCAGCGCCACACCGACCATCACCCAGGGCGAGGAGTGCTCGGCCGTCATCGCCTGGGTCCAGTCCTCGATCCGCACCGGACGGGAGAGCACCTCCCAGGCCGCGACGGCCAGAACGACGACATTGAGCGCGAGGTAGGTCGCCACCAGCACGACCGCGATGCCGATGGCCTCCCGGAACCCCTTCAGGAAGACGGCCGCGAGCCCGCCGACGAGGACCAGGGTGATCCACTCGTTCCCGCCGTCCATCCAGTGCGGTGCGTACGGGTTCTCCACGACGTGCGCGGCGGCGTCCGCGGCCGACAGGGTGATCGTGATCATGAAGTCGGTGGCCGCGAACCCCAGCAGCACCAGGACGAAGATCTTCCCCGACCACCACGGCAGCAGCCGCTCCAGCATCGCGATCGACCCCTCGCCGTGCGGACTCTCGTGCGCCACCCGCCGGTAGACGGGCAGCGCGCCGAGCAGCGTCAGCGCGATCAGTACGAGGGTCGCCAGCGGGGAGAGCAGCCCGGCCGCGAGCGCGGCGATGCCCGGCTGGTAGCCGAGGGTGGAGAAGTAGTCGACGCCGGTGAGACACATGACCCGCCACCACCGGTGGCCCTCGGTCCCCTCCTCCGGGGCGGCGTGCGGCCCCGGGTGCCGGGCCGTCCGCTCGCTCAGCCCCTCCAGCAGCCACTCCCGGCAACGGGCCCTGGCATCGCCCCGCGAGCCCTCCACCTGCCTGCCGGTCATGCGGTGATCTCCCTGCGCGCGATCTTCCCCACATCGTCGCCCGCGCCTTGGGGGCGGGCGAGCCGGGACGGTCCGCATAGGGTGGCCGGATGCAGGACGAGTACCGCACAGTCGCCCACGCGGGCGTGCACGAGACCGAGGTCAACCGCTCCCGCTTCCTGTGCGCCCTCGCCCCTGCGGCCACGGAGCAGGAGGCCCAGGACTTCATCGCGTCCGTCCGCAAGGAGCACGCCGACGCCACCCACAACTGCTTCGCCTACGTCATCGGCGCCGACGCCGCGATTCAGAGGGCGAGCGACGACGGCGAACCCGGCGGCACCGCGGGCGTCCCCATGCTCCAGATGCTGCTGCGCCGCGACATGCGGTACGCCGTCGCCGTCGTCACCCGCTACTACGGTGGCGTCAAGCTCGGCGCGGGCGGCCTCATCCGCGCGTACGGCGGCGCGGTCGGCGAGGCCCTGGACGCCCTCGGCACGATCACCCGCCGCCGCTTCCGCCTCGCCACGGTCACCGTCGACCACCAGCGCGCCGGCAAGCTCCAGAACGACCTGCGCTCGACCGGCCGCGAGGTACGCGACGTGCGCTACGCCGAGGCGGTCACCATCGAGATCGGCCTCCCGGACACGGACGTCCCGGCCTTCGAGTCCTGGCTCGCCGACGTGACCGCCGGGACGGCCGGGTTCGAACTGGGCGGAGAGGCGTACGGCGATGCCTGAAAGGCCGGTAACCGCCCTGTTGTAAGACCCGGTCGTCGGTCTCGGGATCATGCGAAAGCGGAAGGGCGTCAGACGTATCTGTTGTCGCACCGTGAACTGCGCTTGTCACGGTGGGTGTGGTCACGACGGAGAAGCGACGGCCTGGTGGAGGGCGGTCCGGCCCGCCTGGATGGCGGGGTGCCCGCTGCTGCCGCGGCGTACGACGGTGAAGACGCGCCGGGTGCGCTGACCGCGCGGGAGTTGTCGCAAGGGCGTCGTCGGTGGTTGTCCGCTCCAGACGAGGTCGGGCAGGAGAGCGGCGGCGTGCCCCTGCTCCACGAGGCGGCGGTGGAGCAGGAGGTCGGTGCTCTCGAACCGGACATCGGGTTCGAAGCCGGCGTTGCGGCACAAGGTCATGGCCCAGTGCCGTGCGGCGGTGTCCTCGGGTTCCATCACCCAGGGGTGGTCCGCCAGCGAACGCAGTGCCGCCACCGGGGTCTCGGCGACGACCGGGGCGTCCGCCGGATCACCGGGGAGCTGCGGCAGGGCGAGGCGGAGGGGGTCGTCGAGCAGGTCTTCCTGTTCGAGCTCGGCGGGGCGCGGATTGGGGTTTCCGGGGTACTCCTCGGCGAGGACCAGGTCGAAGTCGCGGGCGAGGAGGGCCGGGAGAGCCTTCTCCGGTTCCGTCTGGGTGACGTGGACGCGCAGGTTCGGGTGCTGTTCGCGCAGCAGTCCGAGCGCGGTGGGAACGAGGGCCAGGGCGGCGGTCTGGAACGCGGCGATGCGCAGGGTGCCGGTCAGCTCGGTCAGGGAACCGGCGATGTCCGCCTCCGCGCGTTCCAGGCGTTGCAGGACCGCTTCGGTGTGGGCGACGAGGATCTCTGCCTGCTCGGTGAGCCGTACGCGCCGCCCGACCGGTTCCAGCAGCGTGACGCCCACTTCGGCTTCCAACTGCGAAAGCTGTTGCGAGACGGAGGAGGGGGCGTAGGACAGGGCGGTGGCGACGGCTGCCAAGGTGCCGCGGTGCTTGAGTTCCCGCAGCAGGCGCAGGCGGTGCAGGTCGAACATCGTCGGGTGGCCCTTCCTCACTGCCGCGGAGAGAACTGAATGCTCGGTTTTTCCGATGAGTATAGGTCGGAAACATTCGCTGGACCGATCACGGGAAGGTGGCGGACCCTGAGCGAGTGACCAAGAGGACTTCCACTTCACGTACGTTGCCGTGGTTCGCGCGGCCCGGCGCCCGTACGTGGCGCTGCGACGCCGTACCCGCAGAGGTGCGCGCCTTCCACACGACCCTGCCCGACTACGCGCCCACCCCGCTGACCGAACTCCCCGCCCTGGCAGCCGAGTTCGGGGTCGGCCGGGTCGTCGTCAAGGACGAGTCGAGCCGTCTCGGACTGCCGGCCTTCAAGGCGCTGGGCGCGTCCTGGGCCGTCCAGCGAGTCCTTGACGACCGGGCCGCCGGCGGTGCCGCGCCGGGCCCGGTGACGCTGGTGACCGCCACCGACGGCAACCACGGCCGGGCGGTGGCCCGCATGGCGCGGCTGCTCGGCCAGCAGGCCCACGTCTTCGTCCCGCGGGGTGTGCATCCGGCGGCGGTCGCGGCCATCGTCGCCGAGGAGGTCGAGGTCACCGAGGTTCCCGGACCGTACGACGAGGCCGTACGCCTGGCCGCCGAGGAGGCAGCCGTGCCGGACGCGGTCCTGGTCCAGGACACCGCCTGGCCGGGCTATGAACGGATCCCGGGATGGATCGTCGAGGGCTACTCCACCCTCTGCGCCGAGATCGACGAGCAGTTGACGGCCGCCGGGGTCGTCGGGGGACCGGACCTCGTCGCCGTACCCGTGGGTGTGGGGTCACTGGCCCAAGCCGTGATCGCCCACTACCGCAGCCGCCCCTCGGGGCACGCCCCCGCGCTGCTGTCCGTCGAGCCGGAGGCCGCGGCCTGTGTCCTCGAAAGCCTCACCCGCGGCGAACCCGTCAGTGTCACCACAGGCGACACCACCATGGCCGGCCTGAACTGCGGCACCCCCTCCAGCATCGCCTGGCCCTACCTGCACGGCGGCCTCGACGCCGCGGTCGCCGTCACGGACGCCGACAGCGCCCGCGCGGCCGAGGATCTCGCCGCCTTCGGTGTCTCCTCGGGCCCCTGCGGGGCAGCGACGCTCGCCGGCCTGCGGGCGGCGCTCACCGGCGAGGGCGCCGAGGAACGCCGTACGGCTCTTGGCCTCGGGCCGGCCTCGGTCGTCGTACTGCTGAGCACCGAGGGCACGGCCGCCAACCCGCGTTCCGCCACCGACCACTGAAGTCCCGATCCGCGAGAGACCCCTGAGCTGAACCCCCGCACCTGCTTCACCCCACCCCCGACCGGCTCGATCAGGAGGAGGCCGATGACGTGCTGACCCCGCTCACGGCCGCGACCGGCGTCCTCGCCTGGCCGGGCAGCTACGTGCTCCTGCTGCCCAAGGCCGGTCCTGTCCTCCAGAGGCCGCGGATCAGCCGTGCGCTCGGCCGACGAGCAGTCACCACCACCCACCGCTTCCACCACCGTCTCGGGAGACAGCCCATGAGCAGCCCCACCCCCGACACCGTCACGGTCAACGGCGACCGCCTGTGGCAGTCCCTGATGGCTCTCGCCGAGATCGGCGCGTACGACGACGAGCGCACCGGCCTGCGCGGCGTCGACCGTCTCGCCCTGACCGACGCGGACGCGGCCGGCCGTCGCCTGGTCATCGGGTGGATGGAAGAGGCCGGACTGGCCGTCCGCGTCGACCGGATGGGGAACATCTACGGCCGCCGCGAGGGCACCGACCCCACCGCGCCCCCCGTACTGACCGGCTCGCACATCGACAGCGTCGCCACCGCGGGGGCCTTCGACGGCTGCCTGGGCGTCCTGGGCGGCATCGAGGTCGTCCGCACCCTGAACGAACGTGGCATCACCACCCGTCGCCCGATCGAGGTCGGCGTCTTCACCGAGGAGGAGGGCGTCCGCTTCGGCACCGACATGCTCGGCAGCGCCGTCGCCGCGGGCCGCCTGACCCTGGAGTACGCCCACGCCCTGACCGACCGCGACGGCCGTACCCTCGGCGGGGAACTCGCCCGCACCGGCTTCGACGGCCCCGTCGACGTACGGCTGGACCCTCCGTACGCCTACGTCGAGTGCCACATCGAGCAGGGCCCGGTGCTCGCCGAGAACGACGTCGAGATCGGCGTCGTCACCGCGGTGCAGGGCATCTCCTGGCAGGAGATCACCGTCCACGGCCGTGCCGCCCACGCCGGCACCACCCCCACCCACCTGCGCGCCGACGCGGGGCTCGCCGCCGCGCAGATCGTCGTCCACCTGCGGGCCCTGGTCGACTCCGGTGACTACGGCGACCTGCGCGCCACCGTCGGCCACCTGATGGTCCACCCGGACCTGACCAACATCGTCCCGGCCCGCGCCGAGATGACCGTCGACCTCCGCAACCCCGACGACGTCCAGATGGCCCGTGCCGAGGAGGCCCTGGCCTCGTTCCTGCGCGACCTGGAGGACAGCCGGCCGGGCCTGTCCCTGTCCGTCCGGCGGATGGCCAGGACGGCGTACGTCCCCTTCGACGAGGGCGTGCGGAAGGTCATCGCGCGGGCCGCCGACGACCACGGCCTCGATCACATCTCCCTGCTCTCCGGTGCCGGTCACGACGCCCAGGAGATCGCCGCGCTCTGCCCGACCGCCATGATCTTCGTGCGCGGCGAGTACGACGGCATCAGCCACAACCCCCGCGAGTACTCCACCCCCGAGGCCTGCGCCCACGGCGTCGACGTCCTGGCCACCACCCTCCTGCGCCTGGCCGACCAGGACTGACCAGCCACGACCGATGCGCAAGAGCCGCATTCCGAGAGGCACCCATGCTCCCCGAGACGTTCTCCGCTCCCGACCGCCCGGACTCCGACCCCACCGGTCTGCTGGCCAGGCTGATCGCCATCGACTCCGTCAATCCCGACCTGGTACCCGGCGGCGCCGGCGAGACCGTAGTCGTGGACCTCTGTAGCCAATGGCTGACCGCCCGCGGGTTCGAGGTCCACCGGCTGGAGAAGCGACCCGGCCGGCCCTCGCTCGTCGCCGTCGCCCGCGGTACCGGCGGTGGCCGTTCGCTGATGCTCAACGGCCACCTCGACACCGTCAGCCTCGCCGACTACGACGGAGACCCGCTCCACCCGCGGATCCACGACGGCAGGATGTACGGCCGCGGCACCTTCGACATGAAGGGCGGCATCGCGGCCATGATGGTCGCCGCCGCCCGCGCCACCGCCGACGGCCCCCTGCGCGGCGATGTCATCCTCGCCTGCGTCGCCGACGAGGAGCACGGCAGCTTCGGCACCGAGGAGGTGCTGGAGTCGTTCACGGCCGACGCGGCGATCGTCACCGAGCCGAGCCACCTCGAAGTCACCCTCGCCCACAAGGGCTTCGTCTGGTTCGACGTGGAGATCGAGGGCCGTGCCGCGCACGGTTCCCGCCCCGACCTCGGCATCGACGCCATCGCCAAGGCCGGGCACTTCCTCGTCGCCCTGGAGGCCCTGGGCCGGCGCCTGGCCCAGGGGCGGGCGCATCCCCTCCTGGGCAGCGGCACCGTGCACGCCTCGGTCATCCACGGCGGCGAGGAGGCGTCCACCTACCCGGCGAGCTGCCGCATCACCCTGGAACGCCGCACCGTCCCCGGCGAGAACGCCGACAGCGTCGAGCGGGAACTGGCCGCCGTCCTCGACGAACTCTCCGACAGGGTCCCCGACTTCCGCTCCCGGCTGACCCGTGGCCTGCACCGCGAGCCGTTCGAGGCCGACACCGAGGCACCCATCGTCCGCACGCTCACCCACCACGCCGAGCAGGCCCTCGGCCACCCGCCCGTGGTACGCGCCGAGCCCTTCTGGACCGACTGCGCCCTCCTGGACCGGGCCGGCATCCCCTGCCTGCTCTTCGGCGTCGACGGCGAAGGCGCCCACGCGGCCACCGAGTACGTCGACCTCGCCTCCCTGGACCGCCTCACCGGCATCCTCACCGCCACCATCACCGACTTCTGTTCCTGAACCCCGCGGCCGGCCCCGATGGGACCCGGGCCCGGCACGGAACGAAACGCGCATCACCATGACCACGCCCGCACTCGTCCCCGGGATGTCAGCGGCAGACGGGCGACCTACTGAGCTTCCCCGTCCGGGGCCTCCGCGACGGTGATGACGGGGAGGACGAGCCGTGCGCCGGTGATGCCTCCGACGGTGAGGCTCTGCGTGCTCGGGGTCCGTTTCGTCGTGAGCCACGGGTTGCTCTCGGTGCCCGGGTGTGCGGCGGAGTGGGGGAAGTCGCTCGACTGGATCTGCAACTGGAGACAGTGGCCCTCGCGGAGCCGGTAGGCGTTGTCGTCCAGGGCAAGGGTCAAGGCATCACCCGCCCGCGCGGACAGAACGGCGCGGCCCCACGAGATCGGGTGTGTGGTGCCGTCGGGGTGCACATCCTGGAGCTTCGCGAAGACGTGCGTGGACGGCGCCGAGAAGGAGACGCGCCCCGTGAGGACCGGCTGTCCGGCGAAGTCGAGGTGCTCGGTGAGGGGTTCGGTCCGGAAGGTCAGCACGTCGGGGCGGTCCGCGAGGTCACGCTCGTCGGGGTAGGCCGCGAGGAGGTACCAGATCGCCTCGATGCCGGTGCTCGACGGGACGGGGTGGTCCGGGTCGTGGACCCACGTCAGCGACGTCGCCTCCTCGTCCGGTTCGCCGTTCAGGAGGTAGGTTCCCGTGCCGTGGGCGGAGAGGTGGAAGGCGCGCGGTTCGCTCGGCGGCGGGTACTCCGGCGAGGACTGCCAGCCGACGTGTCCGACGTGCCACCGGGCGCGCGGGCGGGGGGCGTCGGCCGTACGCCGTTGAGATGCTCGTCGAAGAAGTCCGCCACCTCACCGCACTCGGTCTCGATCTTCTCGGCGAGGGCGGTGCCACTGAGGTACGGGTTGCGCTCGTCCCCGGCCCCGACGTCCTGGAGCAGGTAGCCGGAGTGGTCGGCCGATCCGACGCGGAGGTGGTGCAGGTCGCGGGTGCCGGCCAGGGAGCGGAAGTGCCGCCAGTCGCGCAACCCCAGGGGGGCCAGGCCGGGGTCGTACCAGTTCTGCCAGTGCAGGATCGGGACGGAGGTGGTGTGGTACGGGTGCCGGTCGCCGTACGGGTTGTACCACCCCTGGTCCACGGAACGCTCCAGCATCTCCGTGGCCGCCCGGCACTCGCCGATCCGCGCGCGGGCCGCGGCGACGATGTTCTCGACGGAGTCGGCGCTCCAGTCGATCTCGGCGAGATAGCCGTTGTTGCCGGTCCAGATCTGGAGGAGGTCGTTGAGGCCCGCGAGGTAGGGGATCTGCCGGCCCCACTGCGCTCCCACGTGCCCGGCGGCCATGTCGATCCCCGTCACCATCGGGACCGCCGCCCTGATGGCCGGGTGGCCGCTCGCCACGGCGGCCCAGGTGGTGAAACCGTAGTACGACTGGCCGGTCACTCCGACGCGGCCGTTGGACCAGGGCTGTCGGGTGATCCACTCGACCGTGTCGTAGCCGTCGGCGACGTCGTGGGCGTAGGGGAGCGTCTCGCCGCCCGAGCGGAACTTGCCCCGCACGTCCTGGGTCACGAACGCGAATCCGCGTGCGCGGTAGTACTCGGCCTCGAAGGCGAGGGCGGTGTAGCGGCTCGACTTGTCGTAGCAGGTCCGCACGAGAATGACCGCATGGGCGGTCGCGTGGTCCGGCAGGTAGACGTCCGTGGCGAGTTCGACTCCGTCAGGTCGGCGTCAGGTTCGGGCGTCGGCAGCAGTCGGCCCATCGCCTGCCCAAACGCGTCCGCACCCGCATCGGAGACCCCCTCGATGCGGTAGACCACCGGCTGGGTTCCGCCCAGCAGTTCGATTTCGACGGCGCGTCCCTCCACCCGTACCTCCGCCACGGCATCCACCGGTATGCGCAGCTCCTCGGCGGAGCTCCGCAGCACCACCGTCTGACCCTCCAGGCGGAGCGCCGTGCGCCCCTTTCCCCGCAGCACCAGTGCGGCAGCCGTCGTCGCCATCCCCGTGACTCCCCCTCGACAGCCCTCGACAGCCCTCGACAGCCCGCGACGGGCCCGTCCCCAAGAGCGCGGCATCCACACTGACAGGCGATCTTGGGCGCAGGCAACCGCCCACGACCAGTGCGAGTACGAGACCGCTGAAGCCGGGGTGTTCGGCGTCGGCAAGGAATGAGGGGCATTTCCAGTGAGGGAGTGACGGACATTTCCAGCGGTCCGCTGCTCGGCGTCACCCTGTGGTGTGAGGTCAGCGGGGAATCAGGTGCCGGCAGGCGTTAGCGTGGTGGGTGCCGATCGGCGTGGTCGTGCTGGTCGGTTCTGGTTCCAGGGGTGTCATGGGGGTAAATGTGCAGGTCGGGGTAGTTTGATGAGAATCCTGCACACTTCCGACTGGCATCTCGGCCGGGCGTTCCACCGGGTCAACATGCTCGGGGCGCAGGCCGAGTTCATCGGTCACCTCGTCACCACCGTGCGCGAGCGCGGGGTGGACGCCGTGGTCGTGTCGGGGGACGTGTACGACCGGGCGGTGCCGCCGCTGGCCGCGGTGGAGCTCTTCGACGACGCCCTGCACCGGCTGGCCGACCTCGGGGTGCCCACGGTGATGATCTCCGGGAACCATGACTCCGCCCGCCGGCTGGGGGTGGGAGCCGGCCTCATCGACCGTGCGGGCATCCATCTGCGGACCGAGCCCGCGGCGTGCGGGACACCGTTGGTGCTCGCGGACGCCCACGGCGACGTGGCCTTCTACGGGCTGCCGTATCTGGAACCGGCGCTGGTGAAGGACGAGTTCGGCGTGGACAAGGCCGGCCACGAGGCGGTGCTCGCCGCCGCCATGGACCGCGTCCGCGCCGACCTCGCCACGCGCGCGGAGGGAACCCGTTCCGTCGTCCTCGCGCACGCCTTCGTCACCGGAGGCGAGGCCAGCGACAGCGAGCGGGACATCACGGTCGGCGGCGTGGCCGCGGTCCCCGCCGGTGTCTTCGACGGCGTCGACTACGCGGCGCTGGGGCATCTGCACGGCAGCCAGACCATCACCGAGCGCGTGCGCTACTCGGGCTCCCCGCTGCCGTACTCCTTCTCCGAGGCCGACCACCGCAAGAGCATGTGGCTGATCGACCTGGACGCCGGGGGCGCGCTGACCGCCGAGCGCCTCGACTGCCCGGTGCCCCGCGCGCTGGCCCGCATCCGCGGCACGCTGGAGGACCTGCTCGCCGACCCGGACCTCGCCCGCCACGAGGAGGCGTGGGTCGAGGCGACCCTCACCGACGCGGTCCGCCCCGCCGACCCCATGGCCCGTCTCACCGAACGCTTCCCGCACACCCTCAGCCTCGCCTTCGACCCCGAGCGGACCCCGGACGACCCCGACGTGTCCTACGCCCAGCGGCTCGCGGACCGCAGCGACCAGGAGATCGCCGAGGACTTCGTGGCCCATGTGCGCGGCGCGGGGCCCGACGAAGACGAACAGGGCGTGCTGCGGGACGCGTTCGACGCGGTGCGCGCGGACGAGGCGGTACGGGAGGTGGCGCGGTGACGCCGCGCGCGACGAGGACAGGGGAGGGCGCCCGGTGAGGCTGCACCGTCTCGACATCACCGCGTTCGGGCCCTTCGGCGGCTCCCAGAGCGTCGACTTCGACGAACTGTCGGCCGCCGGACTCTTCCTCCTGCACGGACCGACCGGCGCGGGCAAGACCTCCGTCCTGGACGCCGTCTGCTACGCGCTCTACGGCGCCGTTCCCGGTGCTCGGCAGAGCGGCCAGGGGATGACCCTGCGCAGTGACCATGCCGCTGCCGAGACCCGTACCGAGGTCCGTCTCGAACTGACCATCGCGGAACGCCGGTTGGAGATCACCCGGCAGCCGCCCTGGGAGCGTCCCAAGAAGAAGGGGCGGCCTGGGACCACGGTCGACAAGGCCCAGAGCTGGCTGCGCGAGTACGACGCCCGGGCCGGTACCTGGAAGGACCTCAGCCGTTCCCACCAGGAGATCGGCGAGGAGATCACCCAGCTGCTCGGCATGAGCCGCGAACAGTTCTGCCAGGTCGTGCTGTTGCCCCAGGGCGACTTCGCCCGCTTCCTGCGCGCCGACGCCGAGGCGCGTGGCCGCCTCCTCGGCCGGCTCTTCGACACCCACCGTTTCGCCGAGGTCGAGAAGCGCCTCGCCGAACGCCGCCGCGCCACCGAGACCCAGGTACGCGACGGCGACACCGAACTCCTCGCCGACGCCCACCGTATGCAGCAGGCGGCCGGCGACGCGATGGAACTGCCGGACACGGCACCGGGAGAGCCGGGCCTCGCCGAAGCCGTACTGTGCGCCGCGGCCGTCGCCCGCAGTACCGCCCGCGAGCAACTCGGCATCGCCCGCGGCCGGCTCACCGCCGCCGAGTCGGGGCAGGCCGGCGCCGAGCGCGCCCTGGCCGACGTACGCGAACTGGCCCGGCTCCAGCAGCGGTTCACCCAGGCGCGGGAGCGGGCCACCCTGATGGAGGAGCGCTCCGACAACTACCGGCAGGCGCTCGTACGGATGGAGCGGGCGCGCAAGGCGGAAGCCGTGAAGCCCGCGCTGGACTTGCGGGAGGCCGCCGACGCCGAGCACCGTCGGGCGGGCGCCGCCCAGGCACACGCGCGTGGTCTGTTGCCGGACACCTTCACGGACGCCGGTGCGTCCGGGCTCGCGTCCGCCGCCCGGCGGGCCGCGGAGGAGCTGGGCGGGCTGGAGTCGGCGCGCCGGGGTGAGCAGCGGCTGGCCGAACTCGTCGCCGAGCGGGAAGGGCTGGACCGTCAGGAGCGTGCGGACGAGGACGTTCTCCAGGACGCGGCGGCCTGGCTCGCCGGGTGGGAGACGATCCGCGCCGGGTTCCAGGCCCGGATCGACTCCGCGCAGGAGGCCGCGACGAGGGCCGAGCAGCTCGGCGTGCAGCGCGAGCCCGCGCAGAAGCGGCTGAACGCGGCCCGGATGCGGGACCAGTTGGCCGGCGACACGGACACGATCGCCGAGCGCGTCCGCCAGGCCCAGGAGGACGCGCTCGCGGCCAAGGCGCACTGGCTCGACGTCAGGGAACAGCGCCTGAACGGCATCGCCGCCGAGCTCGCCGCGCGGCTCGCGGACGGTGAGCCCTGTGCCGTCTGCGGTTCGCCCGACCACCCGGCCCCGGCCCGCAAGGACGCCGGGCACGTGGACCGGGAGGCCGAGGAGCGCGCGCTGGCCGCCTACCAGCAGGCGGACGAACGGCACGTCGAGCAGGAACGGCGCCTGGGCACCGTACGGGAGGCGCTGGCCGCCGCCACGGCAGAGGCGGGGGACACCCCCACCGGGCAACTCGCCTCGGCGTTCGAGGAGTTGGAGCGGCTGTACGCCCAGGCCCACCGGGACGCCTCGGACCTGCACCCCGCGCGCGAGGAACTCCGCCGTGCCGAGGCCGAGCACGAGCAGCGGGCCACCGCACGGCAGCAGGCCGAGGTCCGGGCGGCCTCCCGGGTGGGGCACCGGGAGCGGCTTGACCAGGAACGGGCCCTGCTGGAGGGGGAGTTGACCCAGGCGCGGGGCCCCGCCGACAGCGTGGCCGCACGGGCCGCCCAGCTGGAGCGGCAGACCGCGCTGCTCACCGACGCCGCCGACGCCGCGCGCGCCGCCGAGGACTCCGCCCAGCGGCTCAAGGACGCCGACGCCCGACTCGCGGACGCCGCGTTCCGGGCCGGCTTCGACACCCCGCAGGCGGCGGCCGACGCCCTCCTCGACGACGCGGCCCACCGTGACCTCCAACGGCGGCTGGACGCCTGGCAGTCCGAGGAGGCCGCCGTGCGGGCCGTCCTCGCGGAGCCCGAGACCGCGGACGCCGCCCGGCAACCGGCCGCCGACCTCGCGACGGTGGAGCGGGGAGCGGCCCTCGCGGGCCAGGGGGTGCGCGACGCCGCCTCCGCGCGCGACGCGGCGGCCCGGCGCTGCACCGACCTCGACCGGCTCTCCACGCGCGCGGCCGGCTCCGTACGACGGCTCGCCCCGCTGCGCGAGGAGTACGACCGCGTGGCCCGCCTCGCCTCCCTCGCCGCGGGCACTTCGGCGGACAACGAGCGCAAGATGCGCCTGGAGTCGTACGTCCTGGCGGCCCGCCTGGAACAGGTCGCCGCCGCCGCGACCGTCCGGCTGTTGCGGATGTCCTCCGGCCGCTACACCCTCGTCCACTCCGACGACCGGGCGGGGCGCGGCCGCAGCGGGCTCGGGCTGCATGTCGTCGACGCCTGGACCGGCCGTGAGCGGGACACCGCGACGCTGTCCGGCGGCGAGACGTTCTTCGCCTCGCTCGCCCTCGCCCTCGGGCTCGCGGACGTCGTCACCGACGAGGCCGGCGGGGTCCGCCTGGACACCCTCTTCATCGACGAGGGCTTCGGCAGCCTCGACGACCAGACCCTCGACGAGGTCCTCGACGTCCTCGACTCCCTGCGCGAGCGGGACCGCAGCGTCGGCATCGTGAGCCATGTCGCGGACCTGCGGCGCCGTATCCACGCGCAGTTGGAGGTCGTGAAGGGCCGGGCCGGGTCGGCGCTGCGGCAGCGCGGCACGGAGTGAGTCAGCGGCCCAGCGGGCGGCGGGGGAGCGGCGAGGAGTACACGACGCTCGTGGTCACCGAGCCCAGCGAGCCGATCTTGCCCGACACCTCCTCCAGGTGCCGCATCGAGCGGGCGGCGACCTTGATGACGAAGCAGTCGTCGCCCGTGACGTGGTGCGCCTCCAGGATCTCAGGGGTCACCTCCACGAGGTCGTGGAACGGCTTGTAGTTGCCGTTCGGGTACCGCAGCCGTACGAACGCCAGGATCGGCAGCCCCAGCCGGTCCGGGTCGACCACCGCGGAGTACCCCTGGATCACCCCCGCCTCCTCCAGGCGGCGTACCCGCTCGGTCACCGCGCTCGGGGACATGGAGACGGCCCGGGCGAGCTCGGCGAAGCTGGCCCGGCCCTCCCGCTGGAGGACATCGAGAATGCGCCAGTCGGTGGCGTCCGGGGAAAACGCGGTCATACACGAGAGATAGCAGGGGATTCACCGGCCGATCAAGCCGAAGGCCGGGGATCGACACTTCTGAATCATGATCATCGGCCATAGATTTCTGGTCGTGGCGATACGCCGCGAGAACCGCCAGGGAAAGGCCAGAGCATGAGCACCAGCACCGCCGTCGTCAACCCCGTCCTGCGTGTCGCCCCCGCGGCTCCGGCCGAGGCCGCCGCCTACTTCCGTGCGAGCCTCGTCTTCCACGCCGACGTGTCCGACGTCGCCGCCGCCCTCGCCGCCGAAGGCGACCCCGGCTTCGTCGTCCTCGACTCCCGCTCCACCGAGGCCTGGGACCAGGGCCACATCCCGGGCGCCGTCCACCTGCCGACCGCGCTCGTCGCCGAGCAGGCCGAGCAACTCCTCGACAGGAACGTGCCGGTCGTGACGTACTGCTGGGGCCCCGGCTGCAACGGCGCCACCCGCTCGGCCCTCGCTCTCGCCGAACTCGGCTACCAGGTCAAGGAGATGCTCGGGGGCTTCGAGTACTGGGCGCGCGAGGGCTTCGGGTTCGAGACCTGGGAGGGCACGGAGCGCCGGGACGCGGACCCGCTCACGGCGCCGGTGGGTGCGGAGAACTGCGGGTGCTGAGTCTGGCGTTGCGTCGCAGGGCCATGTTGGTGAACCTGGCGTTACGCCGTGGAGTGGTGCGGTTGAACCGGGCCGTCCGCGCACGGGCACGGTAGCTGAATCCAGTGTTCCGCTTTTTGGTATCCGCCGACGCGCGCTGTCATGCACGCGGTAGATTCCGCGCCATGGTGCGATACGCGGAGCCGGGCGCGGCGGAGTGGGTCGAGTCCGGCGGCGGGCCGCTGATAGCGGTGCCCGAGACGGTGCTTCCGTTCTGGGCGGGGGCCGACGGCGACGAACTGGCCTCGGACTACGACCGGGCCTGCGAGGTGGACGGATACGTCGGGCTGCTGCCCGTCGGGGACAGCGCGGCGCTCGTGCTCGGCGACGAGCCCGCCTCCACCACGTATCTGCCGGACCACGGCATCTTCGTGCGGTGGTCCGCGGGGGAGTCCGAGGAACTGCTGCTGGCCGAGGTGCCGGCGGCGCTCGACACCGCCGTGTGGGGGCCCGAGGTGGCCTGGAACGTGCCGGGACCCGTGCTGCTGTTCGACGCCGCCTGGCCCGGCAACGACACCCTGCGCACCGACCATGTGTGGATCGCGCTGGACCCCGGCCGCTACGCGGTGCGCGCGGCGCAGGTGCGGCCCGGTCCGGAGACCTGGCTGGGACTCGTACAACTCAGGCCCCTGGCGCACGGATAACCACGTGCGCCGCAGGGGCGCCCTGACCATCATGGGCGTCCATGCCACGACTCCCGCACCCCGCCCCCGAAGACCTCCGCCGCGACCCCCTGCCCCTGCGAGGACGCACCGCCCTGGTCACCGGCGCCAGCAGACGCGGCGGCATCGGGCACGCGGTCGCCCGACGGCTGGCCGCGTACGGCGCGAGCGTCTATCTGCACCACCATGTGCCGCACGACGCCGCCCAGCCGTGGGGCGCCGACCGCCCCGAGGACGTCCTCGCCTCCGTCCGCGCCGCACTCGCCGATCCGCGGTCCCGCATCGAAGCGGGCCCCGGTGACCTGACCGACCCGGGCGCACCCGCCGAACTGATCGGCACCGCCGCCGCCGCGCTCGGCGGCCCCCTCGACATCCTGGTCGCCAACCACGCCCTCAGCGGCAGCGACGGCACCCTCGACGAGATCGACGCGGCCATGCTCGACGCGCACTGGGCGGTCGACACCCGCTCGGTGCTGCTGCTCGTGCAGGCCTACGCCCGGCACCGCCCGGACACGCCGGGCGGCCGGATCGTGATGATGACCTCCGGCCAGGACATCGCCGGCGGCATGCCCGGCGAGATCGCCTACGCCCTCCAGAAGGGCGCCCTGGCCTCCGTCACCCGCTCGCTGTCGACGACACTCGCCGAGCGGGCGATCACGGTGAACACCGTCAACCCCGGCCCCGTGGACACGGATTACCTGACCGGCGAGGCCTACGAGGCCGTCGCGGCCCGCTTCCCCGCCGGCCGCTGGGGCATGCCGGACGACCCGGCCCGCCTCATCGCCTGGCTGGCGACGGACGAGGCGGGCTGGGTCACCGGACAGGTGATCGACTCGGAGGGCGGGTTCCGCCGCTGAACCCGCTGCCGGGTCAGAGCGCGGAGAGTTCGTCCACCAGGTCGTCCAGACCGAGTGACCCCTGCGAGAGGGCCGCCATGTGCCACGCCTTGAGGTCGAAGGCGTCGCCGTGGCGGCTCCGCGCGTTCTCCCGGCCCAGCAGCCAGGCCCGCTCGCCCAGCTTGTAGCCGATCGCCTGCCCCGGGATCGTCAGATAGCGGGTCAGCTCGCTCTCCACGAAGTCCGCCGTTCGGCTGCTGTGCGCCCCGAAGAACTCCTGCGCCAGGTCCGGCGTCCACCGCTCGCCCGGACGGAACGGCGAGTCGGCCGGGATCTCCAGCTCCAGATGCATGCCGATGTCCACGATGACCCGCGCGGCCCGCATCATCTGCGCGTCGAGATAGCCCAGCCGCTGCTCCGCGTCCGTGAGGAACCCGAGCTCGTCCATCAGCCGCTCCGCGTACAGCGCCCAGCCCTCGGCGTTGGCGCTGACGATGCCGACCGTGGCCTGGTAGCGGGAGAGGCTGTCGGCGACGTGCACCCACTGCGCGAGCTGGAGGTGATGGCCCGGGACACCCTCGTGGTACCAGGTCGACACCAGGTCGTACGCCGGGAAGCGGGTCTGGCCCATCGTCGGCAGCCAGGTGCGGCCCGGGCGGGAGAAGTCCTCCGACGGCGGCGTGTAGTACGGGGCCGCGGCGCCGCCGGGCGGGGCGATGCAGGACTCCACCTTCCGCACCCGCTCGGCGAGTTCGAAGTGGGTGCCGTCCAACGACTCCATCGCCTGGGACATCAGACCCTGGAGCCAGTCCCGGACCTCGTCGACACCCTCGATGTGCTTGCCGTGCTCGTCGAGGTGCGCGAGCGCCACCCAGGGCGTCCCGGCGCCGGGAAGGATCTTCTCGGCCTCCTTCTTCATCTCGGCGAGCAGCCGATGGTACTCGGACCAGCCGTACGCGTACGCCTCGTCCAGGTCGAGGTCCGTGCCGTTGAAGTAGCGCGACCAGTGGGCGTAGCGCTCACGGCCCACCGTGTCCGGCGCGCCCTCGATCGCCGGCGCGTACACGTCCCGCATCCAGTCCCGCAGCTCGGCGACCGACGCGGTCGCGGCACGGGCGGCCTCCTCCAGCTCGGCGCGCAGCGCCTGGGGACCGTCCGCCGCGAAGTCCTCGAACCAGCCGCGGCCCTCACCCGTGTCCGCCCACTCGGTGAGCTGCTCGACGAAGGTGGCCGTGGGGCGCGGGGACGCGTACAGCTTGCGGTCCAGACCGAGCGCGAGGGACTCCCGGTACCCGGCGTACGCGTCCGGCACGGCCCGCAGCCGCTCGGCGATCGCCGACCAGTCCTCGTCCGTTTCCTGAGGTGTCACGGTGAACACCTCGCGCACCGAGTGCGCCGCCGTCGCCATGTTGCCGACCGAACGCAGGCCCTCGTCCGCCTCGTGCACCGCGAGCTCCGCGGTGAGCCGCTCGCGCAGCAGCCGGGCGCAGCGCCGCTCGATGTCGCTGTCCGCACCGGGCTGCCGCTCGGCCTCGGCGAGCCGGGCGAGCGTGGCCCGCTGCAACTCCGCGAGCGCCTCCTGGCCCGCCGGCGAGGTGTCGGGCAGCCTGCTCGAACTCTCCTTCACGCCGAGGTACGTACCGGTGATCGGATCGAGGGCGATCAGGTCGTCGACGTAGGCGTCGGCGACCTCGCGGGGCAGCGGGCTCTTGGTCTCTGACATGCGGTCCATCCTCATACGGGGGGCCGCCGCACGTCACGCGGATTGAGCCGAGGGCGTAGGCGGCAGCAGCGGTCCGCAGTCCCACTGCTGGAAGATCAACCGCGTCTCCACCCGGGCCACCTCACGATGCGCGGTGAACCCGTCCAGGACCAGCCGCTGCAGATCCGTCATGTCCGCGACCGCGACATGGACCAGATAGTCGTCCGGCCCGGTCAGATGGAACACGGTCCGCGACTCCGGAAGCGCCCGGATGCGCTCCACGAACGGCCCCACCAACTCCCGCCGATGCGGCCTGACCTGCACGGACAGCAGTGCTTCGAGGCCGCGCCCCAGCTTCGCGGGATCCAGCCGCAGCTGATGGCCGAGGATCACCCCGGCGCGCCGCAGCCGCGTCACCCGGTCCAGACAGGTCGACGCCGCGACCCCCACCTGGGCGGCGAGGTCGCGATAGGTGGTCCGGGCGTCGTTCTGCAACAGCCGCAGAAGATGAAGGTCCACCGGATCCAGTACGACAGATTCGGCCATCAACCGAACGTAGCACGGTGTACGAACCCCGTACTCCGGTCGGTGTTCAATCTTGCCCGCATGGAGACGACGCCCGCGCCCATGAGAGCCCTGGCCACCGAAGCCGTTCACGCCGGCCGCGACGACCTCGCCCGGCAAGGACTGCACGCCCCGCCCATCGACCTGTCGACCACCTACCCCTCGTACGACAGCCGGGGCGAGGCCGCCCGTATCGACGCCTTCGCCACCACCGGCGCCGACCCGGAGGGCCCGCCCGTCTACGGGCGGCTGGGCAACCCGACCGTCGCCCGCTTCGAGACGGCCCTGGCCCGTCTGGAGGGCACCGAGTCCGCGGTGGCCTTCGCCAGCGGGATGGCCGCGCTCAGCGCGGTCCTTCTCGTACGGTCCTCCCTGGGCCTGCGCCATGTCGTCGCCGTCCGCCCCCTGTACGGATGCAGCGACCACCTGCTCACCGCCGGCCTCCTCGGCTCCGAGGTGACCTGGACCGACCCGGCGGGCATCGCGGACGCGCTGCGCCCGGACACCGGCCTGGTCATGGTCGAGTCCCCGGCCAATCCGACACTCGCCGAGGTGGACCTGCGCGCGGTGGCCCATGCCTGCGGCTCGGTCCCGCTGCTCGCGGACAACACCTTCGCCACGCCCGTACTCCAGCGCCCTGTGGAGCAGGGCGCACGGCTGGTGCTGCACAGCGCCACCAAGTACCTGGGCGGCCACGGTGACGTGATGGCGGGAGTGGTGGCCTGCGACGAGGAGTTCGCCGGACGGCTGCGGCAGGTCCGATTCGCCACCGGCGGCGTCCTCCACCCCCTCGCCGGATACCTCCTGCTCCGCGGCCTCTCCACCCTGCCGGTCCGCGTCCGCGCCGCCTCCGCCAACGCCGCCGAACTGGCCCGCCGCCTCACCGCCGACCCGCGGATCGCCCGCGTCCACTACCCGCGCATCGGCGGCGCGATGATCGCCTTCGAGGTCCACGGCGACCCGCACGAGGTGATCGCGGGCGTCCGCCTGATCACCCCGGCGGTGAGCCTCGGCAGCGTGGACACCCTGATCCAGCACCCGGCCTCCATCAGCCACCGCATCGTGGACGAGGGCGACCGACGGGAGGCGGGGGTCAGCGACCGGCTGTTGCGGATGTCGGTGGGCCTGGAGGACGTGGAGGACGTCTGGACGGATCTGGACAACGCCCTCGGCGCGATGCCGCTCAGGGGCGCGGGGCTGCATCGATACGCGGCTCCGCCGCGGGGCGCGACAAGCCACAGCACACCCGCACCCGCGATCGGGCACTAACCCCTACGGCGCTCCGGCGTCCCTGAACTCACCTGCTCCACCACGCCTTCCGAAGCCAGCCGAGCCGTGATGACCAGGGTCCCCTCCTCGATCTGATAGTCGAGGGGGAGCCCCAGCCCCCGCATGGCGGCGACCATCCCGGTGTTGGCAGCCTGCGTCACGGCGTACACACTCTCGCACCGCGCCTCCACCGCCAGCTCCACCAACCTGCGGAGCAACTCGCCACCGATACCCCGCCGCTGCCACTCGTCCTCGACGAGCAGCGCGACCTCCGTCTCGTCCCCGTCCCACAGCAGATGCCCCAGGCCGACGAGCCGACCCGACGCCGTCTGCACGGCGAGGGTCCGGCCGAACCGAGGGCTGAGCAGATGGTTGAGGTACCGGTCGGCGTCGCCGAGCGGTCCGTGGTACCGCATACCGAGCGTCCGCGAAGAGCAGCGCTCGTGCATCGCCTTCGCCGCGTCCAGGTCGCCGACGTCGGCCCGGCGCACCGTGATGTCGTTGCCCTCGGGCAGCGTCAGCACGTCCTGACTGCGCGGCACCCGGGGCCCGAGCACCGCGTCCAGCTCCACCAGGGCCCGCGCCCGCGCGAACTCGGTCGGGGTGAAGGGCAGATAGGGCCGCTCCACGGTGATCACTCCGCCTTCCGGCGCCCGCAGCCTCATCACGGTGTCCTCCAGCGTGCCCTCGGTGGGCACGGTCTCGGGCCCCGGACCCGCGGGTGACTGCCGGATCGTGCACCGGCCCAGCAACTGCCGCAGCGCCAGCGGCAGTTCCGCCGCGTCCAGCGCGGTACGGGTAGCGAGGCCCAGCACCCGGGTCGGCGCGTCGACCAGGTCATGGGCGTCGGCCCGCTCGATCCATGTACCGGTACCGCCGGCCAGCGAGACCGCCCGGGTGATCCCGGACGCCTCCAGCGCACCGGGCGCCCGCAGCAGGAACTCGTCCACCGTGCCCTCGGCCAGCGGATGCGTCTGGAGGCTGAGGATGTCGACCCGGTGTCCGGCGAGCGCCGTGCACAGCGCGGCCAGCGACCCCGGCTCGTCCTTGACCGTCGTCCGCATCCGCCACAGCGTGCTCGCCCCGGCCGGCTCCGAAGAGAGCGGACGGGCGGCGGTATCGGTATCACCGGGCGATGGCGGTGCGTGACCGTGGCGGCGTGCCCACCACGTGCGGAACCCCGCGATGGCGCCCAGCACGACCGCCGAGCTCAGCACCAGCACCGGACCGCTCGGGCCGACCCCGACCAGATGGGCGACGGCGTCCACCACCGCGACCGTCGCGAACAGCGCGGCGAGTACGACCGGGCGGCCGTGCCTCGCACGCGTCACATCAGACATTTCTCGACTCATGCATCCACTGTGAAGGAAGGGTGTTGCGTGATCACGAACGCTCTGTGACCTAGCGGTAAAGACTGGATATGTGATGTTTGTCGCTCTTGTTGCGTTTGTGCCATGGCGTCATGCCGCCACCTCCAGAGCCAGCGCGCCGCGCAACCGCCGGGCCTGCGTGACCAGTCGGGAGGAGCCGCGCCGGTCCGCCGCCCGTGCCAGATGCGGCAGCTCGCCCCGCGCCCCGGACCGCTCGGCACACTCCGCGGCCACGGCGAGCAGCTCACCGAGACCACGGGCCTTCCCGGCCTGTCCGTCCGGCCCGCCGGTCGCGAGGTCGGCGAGCAGCACGGGCAGCGTGTCCCGCAGCAGCCCCCAGATGGTGGCGTTCGCCCCGGTCGCCGCCGCCGCACGCACCGACTCCGCCAACCGCAACGGCTTCACCGCCCCGCGTCGCACCAGCTGCCCGAGATCCGCGCCCAGCAGAGCCACGTCGAGCCGCCCCCGCGCCGCGAGCACCAGCAGCGCGTCCACGGCGGCGAGCCGATCCTCCTCGTGCCGGGCCCCGAGCCCGTACGCCAGGCACAGGTGTACGGCGTCGCCCGCCTCGCCCCCGGACTCGGCGAGCAGCGGAAGTACGGCCGCGGCTCCCCGGCTGTCGTCGACGGCGACGTTCGAGAGGTCGCGCAGGACGCGGGCCGCGACGAGCTCGCGGCGCTCGGGGAGGAGGGCGAGCCAGTGCCGACGGGGGACGTCGTCCCAGTGGTAGCAGTGCCAGCGGTCCTCGTACACACTCACCGGCCGGCCCAGATGACGGAACTCGGGGCCGAAGTCCTCCTGGAGTTCAAGCAGTTCACCGAGCTCGACCAGTAGACGCGCTCCCGCGGTCCGTCTCCGGTACGTGGGGAGCGTCGGCGGCCCCGAGGAGAGCCACCGGGCGAGGCGCTCACCTTCCGTGGTGCCGAGCCCCGCCGCCTTCTCGGCCGCCGCCGCGGACGCGGACTCGTCCGTGCGGCGCACTCGCAGCAGCGCCTGGTCGAAGTCCGCCGCCGACACCCGCGCACCCAGGCGCCGGTACGCGTCGAGGCGGGCCACCAACTCGTCGGGCTCCAGCAACCCCGTGCTCCAGGTGGGCGTGGACAGCAGGAAGGGCAGCGGATCAGTGGCGGTCCGGTACGCCACCTGCGCGATCCGGGCGGTGAAAGCCCGGGTCAGCGGGCTGTGCACGCAGGCGTGTGCCGACGCCCCGTGCTGGACCGCGCGGTGGAGAGAGTCCGGACGGACCTTGCCGAGCAGCGTCGCCAGCAGGACTTCGAGCGGGGACAGGCGACCTCCGAAGGCGTACTGCCCGACGTGCGCGGGTTCGCCGCCGACCCACCACAGGCGTGCCACCACCGGGCCGAGAGCCTCGACCAGGGACTCCCGGTCCTGGTGGGCATGGCGCACGAGGCCGTCCAAGGTGCGCTCGAACGCCGCCACATCCCCGTCGGCCGCCAGCAACGCCCCGACCTCCTCGGCGAGTTCGGCGGCCGACGCGGGCACGGGGGCGAGCCGCACCGGCTCCGGGGCCGGTGGCAGCACCTCCGCGTGGACCGCGGTCTCCGATACGGCCGGCGACGCACCCAGCAGGGCGACCGCCCGGGCGCGCAACGCCGGGATCAACTGCTCCGCCGCGACACCGAGTCCGTCCCGCACCTCGGCGCCGGCCTTCAAGATGTGCCGCTCGATCAGCCTCAGGGCCCGCTCCTGCACATCCGAGTCCTCGTGCCCGAAGGCCTGCGCGGCGGCCGGCAGCAGCTCGTCGGCCGCGCCGGCGTCCCGTGCGAGAACCTTGCCCACCAGGACGAGCTGGGCCCGTACGAGCTTCTTCTCCCTGCGGAACAGCACCGCGTCCGACATCTCGGCGAGCCGGCGCACGGGCAGCGCGCCGTCCAGGGCCAGGGCACCCAGCACCGACTGCGCGTGCGAGGCCACCGTCGACGCGGCGTCCGCGGCCAGCGCCAGCCAGTCCGCCGTCCGTTCGAGCTCTTCGTCGCGGGTGAGCTCCAGAGTCTTGAGAAGGCGGAGAAACACCCGGTGGTCGGCGGGCCGGCCGCCCCGAAGAAGCCGGGCGACACAGGCGTCGACCATCGTCCGCCGGTCGAGGGTCCCCTCGGCCGTGAGCTGGGACAGAGCCGCCGTCCAGCTGTTGGGCCCGTCACCGGACAACCACCCCAACTGGGCGCCGGCCTCGTCCGTCTCGAAGACGGCGGCCACCAGTTGCACCAGATGCGGCTCCCGGCGCAGACGGTCGCGCACGGTCCCGTCGTGAGGCCAGGTGACGCCGACATGGAGCAACCAGCCCCGGACGTAGGCGTCCGTCGTCGGCACCGGACAGCCGGAGAGACGCACCAGGCCGGACACCAGCTCGTACGCCACGCCGGCACCGACCGGACGCCGCGCCAGCCGATGCGCGACGTCCGCCAGCCACGCGGGTTCACGGTCGCCCAGCACATCGATCAGCACCGCGGGCTGCGCCTGCCACCAGCGCGTGTCGGAGGCCCCGAGCCAGCTCGCCACGGCCGCCGCACCCGTCTGACAGGCCGCCCCCGCCACCTGGAGGGCGGGGTACGCACGCCGCGTGGCCGGACCCCAGCGATCCGCCCGGAGCTCCTTGCGGAGTTCCCTCAACTCGGGGAAGACCGCCCGCCGTTCCCCGTCCGTCATGCCGTCCAGCAGACCCACCACCTCGGCCGTCCGCCCACCCCGCACCGCATCCACCAGCGCACTCATCGCACACCCCCGTCGACCCGCACCGACTCCTGCTCCACGGCGGCGCCCCGCCGCACCATCCGCACCGCCAGCGCGTGCTTGCACGGCCCGCGCCCACCCCGGTATCTCGCCCACCACAGACAACTGCAGCTGAGCACCCCCGCCGCGTCCCGCACCCGGTGCGCATGTCCGTCCTCGGCCGTCACCGTGCCGCCCGCGCCGTCCAGGGCGACCGCGCCCGCCGCCACCAGCGCCCGGGCCGACCGCAGCCGCGGGTTGTGGCGCTCCACGCGCCCGGCGTCGTACGGCAGCTCCCGGTGGAAGTAGGCCGCCTCCGCCGTGTCGTACCCGACGCGGCCCGAGGTGCCCAGGCGGACCAGGGCCGCCCGGACCCGGTCGGCGGTGAGGCCCGCCGCGGCGGCGAGGTCGGCGACATCGACGCGGGGCTCCCACGCCAGCAGCACCGAGATCAGCTCCGCGTCCTGAGCGGCCTCGTCGGTCGCGAGCGCGTCGAGGACACCGCCCTCCCCGGAGAACCCGCGTGAGGCGTCGGGCGACAGCGTCAGGGTCAGCCGCATGCCCGGCAGGACGGCCTCCCAGGCGCCGGCCATGGCGGCCGTGGCGGCCGGGCCGGCTCCCGGGGTGACCGCCGGGCCGTACACCCGAAGGGCCGTCGCGTGCCGCAGCACCCGCTGGAGCGCGACCAGCCGCTCCGGCCCCGGCAGACACACCGCACCCGGCACCGCCCGGGTGGTCGGCCGCAGGGTGCCGCCCGCCGGCACCACCCAGCGCGGGCCCCCGCGCGCCCCGCCGCGAGGCAGCGCCCGCAGGAACCGCACGGCCTCGGCGGCGGGCAGCTCGGCCCGCAGATCGAAGCCCGCCGCGATCACCTGGGCCTCCGCGAAACCGCGCAGCCAACGGTCAGGGAGCGGAACCTTCTTCTCCACGACCGGGCCGTCGAGCGTGGTCACGGCCAGCTCCTCGGGGCCGACCCGCAGATGGAGCGGGTCGTCCGCGCCGATCCGTGAGAGCGCCTCGCGCAGCGGGTTGTTGACGTCGACGTTCGTCGTGCCGTGCCCCACCTCGCCGCCGTCCAGGCCGGGCGCGAGCACGTCGAGGCGGGCGTAGACCCCGCCGCAGCCGGAGAAGGACTCGAACCGCAACCGGTCGCCGTTGCCCGTCACCACCGGGTCCAGCGAGGCGCGCGACTGCGGCTGGAAGTAGCGAGCGGCCGCGACGTCGGCCACCGCGAGCAGTCCGGCGGAGGCCGCCTGAGGAGACGTCAGGAAGCCCGCGAAGAACCGCGGATGGTCCTCGGCGCCCGCGGGCGTCGCACCCCGTGAGGTCTCGAGCCCCAGTCGCTGAGCGCCCGCTGCGGACTCCAGCACGGAGGGTCGGCGATAGGCCACGGCCTGTAGAGATCGCGTCATGGAAAAACCGTAGAGGCGACCACTGACAATCGGCTCTGACCTGCGAAAACGCCGTGGCCGAGGGGGAGTTCGCAGGGCCATGGGCCGGGAGGGGATACACAGGCCGCGCACCGGGGGATGACGCCGGGACGCGGCCCGCCCAAGAGCGTACGGGAGTTACTGGCCCACGCGGCCCGGCTGGAGCACCTGGGTGAACAGCACGGTGCCGTCCGACTCCCGCAGCCGGACCGTCAGCTCGCCGCTGCCGCCGTCGATGTCGACCTCGCCGAAGAACTGGTAGCCGCCGGCGGGGGAGACGTTCGCGGTCGTCGGCGCCTTGAGGAACACCCGCTCCGGGCCGAAGGTGCCGTCCAGCGTGTTGGCAGGGAAGGCGCCGGCGTTGAGCGGCCCCGACACGAACTCCCAGAACGGTTCGAAGTCGGTGAAGGCGGCCCGGGAGGGCTGGTAGTGCTGGGCCGAGGTGTAGTGGACGTCGGCGGTCAGCCACACCGTGCCGGTGATCCGCCGGTGCTTGACGAACCGCAGCAGCTCCGCGATCTGGAGCTCACGCCCGAGCGGGGCACCCGGGTCGCCCTGCGCGACGGCCTCGATGTTGGGCCTGCCGTCCGTGGCGTCCGGCACCACCAGACCGAGCGGCATGTCCGAGGCGATGACCTTCCACACCGCCCGCGAGCGGGCCAGTTCACGCTTGAGCCAGGCCAGCTGCTCGGCGCCGAGGATGCCCTGCGGGTCGGTGGCCTGGTCGTCCGGCGAGTTGGCGTTGCGGTACGTGCGCATGTCCAGCACGAACACGTCGAGCAGCGGACCGTGGTTGACCACCCGGTACACCCGGCCGTCGGGGCGGCGCAGCGTCGAGATCGGGAAGTACTCGGAGAACGCCTGCCGGGCACGCGCGGCCAGCACGTCGAGGTTCTTCTCGGTGTAGCGGGAGTCGGCGAAGATCTCGCCGGGGAACCAGTTGTTGCTCACCTCGTGGTCGTCCCACTGGACGATCGAGGGGACCTGGGCGTTGAACCGCCGCAGGTTGTCGTCGAGCAGGTTGTAGCGGAAGTTGCCGCGGAACTCGGCCAGCGTCTCGGCGACCTTGGCCTTCTCCTCGGTGGTGACGTTCCGCCAGGTGCTGCCGTCGGGCAGGGTGACCGACGCCGAGAGCGGACCGTCGGCGTAGATGTTGTCGCCGCTGCAGATGAAGAAGTCGGGATCCAGCGCGCCCATGGCGTCGTAGATCCGGTATCCGCCGAGGTCCGGGTTGATGCCCCAGCCCTGACCGGCCAGATCGCCCGACCAGACGAACCGCACGCCGTCACGCCTCCTGGCCGAGGCCGTGCGGAACGTACCGGCGACCGGTTCGCCGGTACGGCGCGGGTCGTCGGGATCGGCCAGCCGCACCCGGTAGTGGATCTGCTCGCCGGGCGGGAGACCGTGCAGCCGGGTCGTGCCGGTGAAGTCGGTGTCCGCGCCGAGCAGCGGGCCGTGCCATCGGCGCGGATTGCGGAACGACTCGGTCGCGGACGTCTCGACGATCATGCGTGCCGGCCGGTCGGACCGCACCCACACCAGCCCCGAGTCCGAGGTCACGTCGCCCGTCTGCACACCCCAGCCCGCCTCGGGGCGCCCGGACAGGGCGAACGCCGGTGCCGAACCGGCCGTGGCGGGCAGGGCCAGGGCCGCCGACGCGACCAGGGAGCCGCGCAGGACGGTGCGGCGGTCGGGGAGCGGACGATGCGACATGGATGCGCCTCCAAGGACGGGATCCGGCCAGTGTGCGATGCCACAACTACTCGTGCGCCGCAGCGCACACGCAAACCACAGGTGAACAACTGACCGCAGGCGTACGGGAACCGGTGTGCGATACCTGTGGGCGGCGGAGTACGGCACCTATGGGTGGCGAGGTACGACACCCCTCACCCGGAGCCCGCCTCGGCCATCAGCCGTACGCCCGCACGGATCCGCGCGGGGGAGAGATGCGCATATCCCACCACGAGCCGGATCTCCGCCGAGGCTTCGGCACGCGCGTGCGCGCAGTCCGACAGCGGACGGACCGCCACCCCGGCGGCGGCCACGCGTTCCAGGAAGCGCTCCTCTGGCCCGTACCGCTCCGGCAGGGTGGCGATGACGTGCAGCCCCGCGGCGATCCCCGACACTCTCGCGCCGGGGAAGCACTCCTCCAGCGCAGCCACGAGTGCGTCGCGCCGCTCGCGGTAGGCGCGCTGGCAGCGGCGCAGTTGACGGTCGTAGTCCCCGCGCTCCACGAACCGGGCGAACAGCGCCTGGTCGAGGGTGGGATGGCCCAGGTCCATGGTCCGTTTGCGCTCGATCACCTCGTCGGCGAGCGACTCCGGTACGAGCAGCCAGCCCAGCCGCAGTCCCGGGGCGAGGGACTTGCTGACGGAACCCGCGTAGGCCACACGGTCGGGATCGAGACCCTGGAGCGCGCCGACCGGGGCACGGTCGTAGCGGAAGTCGCCGTCGTAGTCGTCCTCCAGGACGAAACCGTCCACGGACCGCGCCCAGTCGAGCAGTTCGGCACGGCGGCGCGCGGAGTACGCGATCCCGGTCGGGTACTGGTGGGCGGGCGTGGTCACGACGGCCCGTACGCCCGAGGCCCGCAGGGGGTCGACGGCGAGCCCGTCCTCGTCCAGCGGCACGGGCACCGCGGTGACGCCCGCCGCGGCATAGAGGTCGTCGTGCTGGGGGCTGCCGGGATCCTCGACACCCACCTCGCGCAGCCCGCGCGCGTGCAGGGCGAAGCCGAGCAGGGTCGACGCCTGGGCCACCCCGGACACCACCACGATCCGCTCCGGGTCGGCCACCACACCACGGCGGCGGGCGAGGAGTTCGGCCAGCGCGGTGCGCAGCCGGGGCAGCCCGCGCGGATCGGGATAGCCGAGCTCGTGGTGCGGCAGCTCCGCCAGCACCCCGCGCTGTGCCGCCGCCCAGGCGGCACGCGGGAACAGGGACAGATCGGGCGTCCCCGGCACGAAGTCCGCGCGGTCGCCGGGAGGACGCGGCGCGAGATCACGCGCGCGTGGCTGGGCGGAACGCACGGCACCGCCCACCCAGGTCCCCGCGCCCCGCCCGCTGCGCAGATACCCCTCGGCCGTCAGCTGCTCGTACGCCTCCGTCACGAGACCGCGCGACACACCGAGGTCACCGGCCAGGTCCCGGCTCGACGGCAACCGGGTACCCGACGGGAGCCTCCCCGACCGGACCGCCTCCCGCAGCGCCGCCTGCAACGAACGCCCACGCGTGCGTGCGGGCGCGGAGCCGAGCGGAAGAAGCAACTCCCACGCGGCGGACCCGTCCCGACCACCCGGGACGAGGCCGCCCCCGCCGCCCGGCGCGGAGTCGCTCCGGTCTTGGGGCGCGGACGCCTTCTGACCACCCGCCGCCGGGCTGGTCCGGTCCTGCGCCGCGGACGCCGTCCGCCCGCCCGACACGGCGCCGGCCCGGTCCTCCGACACGGAGCCTGTTCCCGCGCCCGACTCCCTGCCCCGCTTCCGATTGGTCTGCGATGACGTCATGGAACTGGACCTTAATGCGGGCCACCCCGCTGCCTAGCGTCGTTCCCATGAACGCCACCACCACCCGCGGAGCGCTCCTCGCCGCGCTCGCCTGCGTCCTCGTCGGCGCGTCCTTCACCGCCAACAGCGTCCTCGGCGACTACCCGTACGCGGGCGGCCAGTTCCTGCGCTACGGCCTCGCCTGTCTGCTACTGGTGCCACTGGTGGGACGCGGCGCGGCGGCCCGGCTGCGGACGCTCGCGCCCCGGCACTGGGCCCGTCTCGCGCTCCTCGCGGCCGTCGGGATGGTCGGCTTCAACATGGCCGTCATCGCGGCGGAACGTACGGCCGAGCCCGCCGTCCCCGGCGTCCTCGTCGGCTGCGCGCCGGTCGTGGTGGCCGTTGTCGTGCCCCTCCTCGACGGGCGCCGCCCCCGACGCACCGTCCTGTACGGGGCGTTGCTCGTGGCGCTGGGAGCCTTCACGGTCCAGGGCTGGGGGCGGACGGACGGCGCGGGCCTGGCGTTCTCCGGGTGCGCGCTGGCCGGCGAGGTCGGTTTCGCGGTCCTCGCCGTGCCCGTGCTGCGGCCCCTGGGGCCACGGCTGCTGTCGGCGACGGTGTGTGCGATCGCCGCGTTGGAGTCCCTCGCGGCCGGACTGCTGGTGGACGGCACGGCGTGGCTGCGCGTGCCCGAGCGGACCGAGGCCGCCGCGCTGCTGTGGCAGGCGGCGGTCGTCACGGTCGTCGGGTTCGTGTGCTGGTACATGGGCATGCAGCGGATCGGCGCGGAGCGCGCCACGCTGTTCTCCGGGCTCATCCCGGTCGCCGCCGCCTGCACCGCCCCGCTCGTCGGCACGGGCTCCTACGGCGCCGCCCAGGCGGTCGGGAGCGCCGTCGTCGGTGCCGGAGTCGCCCTCGGATCCCGCGCGTCGCGCAGGTCAGCGGCTGCCGTCGAGGATCACGCGCGCGACGAGCGCCGGGTCGTCGTTCATCGGGCAGTGGCCGCAGCCGGGCAGCCGCACGAGACGGGCCTTGGGGATGATCTGCTTGGCGCGGACCCCCTGCCGGCGCAGGAGCAGACGGTCCTTGCTGCCCCAGGCCACGGTGACCGGGACCCCGGGGACGTCGTCGACGAACCGCACGGAGCCGCCCGCGCGGAGGGTCTCGGTGAAGCCGGTCGCGTTCACCAGCGCGAGCGTCTCGGCGACGACGGCCTCGGGTGAACGGCGGGCCGGGTGGGCGTAGATGGTGCTGGTGAGCGCGGTGCGGCCGGCCGCCGAGCGGGACAGCCGCTCGACCATCGGCCGGGGCATCCGCAGGGCTATGCCGCGCATCGTGAGCAGCACGGCGAAGGCGTAACGCCGCTCCGCCTCCGACCAGAACCCCGCCGGGGAGAGGGCGGTGACGGACCGTACGAGCTTCTCCCGGCCGAGTTCCAGGGCGAGCAGACCGCCGAGCGAGTTGCCCGCGACATGCGGCCGGTCGAGTTCCAACGCCTCGCAGAGGGCGCCGAACACGGCGGTCGTGGTGGCGAGGTCGTAGGTCAGTCCGTCGGGCAGCGCCGGGGAGTCCCCGAAGCCGGGCAGATCCACGGCGATGACCTCGCGCTCGGTCGCCAGGATGTCCACGACCGGGTCCCAGGCCTGCCGGTGGTGACCGATGCCGTGCAGCAGGAGCAGCGGTTCGCCGCTGCCCACGCGCGCGTAGTCGACGGTCACGGTCCGCGGGCCGTGCGGGGAAGGGACCTTGAACGAGACGGTGGCGGCCATGTACGTGTGCTCCTCGTCTGGGACTCGCAGCCGGACGGCGCGTAGACAGCTTGTCAGCAATTGCTACCGGCGGGTAGCCCCCTTCGTGTGGCACGTGCCCGACTCGCCTGGACAGCATGCGAGACGTCGGCTGGGATGGTGTCGTGAGCACCGACACCGTGACCGACGTATTCGAAGAGCACCGCCCCGTCCTGGCGGGCGTCGCCTACCGCATGCTGGGGCGGGTGGCCGACGCGGAGGACGTGGTCCAGGAGGCCTGGCTGCGCTGGTCCGGGGCCGACCGCAGCGAGGTGCGCGAACCGCGCGGCTATCTGGTGCGTGTCACGACCCGCCTCGCCATCGACCGGCTGCGCCAGGTCAAGGCGCGCAACGAGGCGTACGTCGGCCCATGGCTGCCGGAACCGTACGTCACCGACTTCGGGGACACCGTCCCGGACACCGCCGAGCGCGCCGTCCTCGCCGACTCGGTCTCCCTCGCCGTCCTCGTCGTCATGGAGTCCCTGTCGCCGCTGGAACGGGCCGTGTTCGTGCTGAGGGAGGCCTTCGGGTACCCGTACGCGGAGATCGCCACCATGCTCGACCGGGGCGAAGCGGCGGTGCGCCAGCTCTGCGGGCGGGCCCGCAAGCACGTCGAGGAACGACGGCCCCGCTACGACGTCGACCCCGTCCAGCGCCGGGACCTCACCGAACGCTTCCTCGCCGCCGCCGCGGAGGGCGACCTCCAGGGGCTCATGTCGATGCTGGCCCCGGACGTCCGCCTCGTCGGCGACAGCGGCGGCAAGTCCAGGGCGCCGCTGCGCGTCATCGAGACGGCGGACAAGGTGGGCCGCTTCCTCGTCGGCGCCGCGAAGAAGGGCGTCCCGGACCTGTCCTTCCGCTTCCTGGAGCTCAACGGCGGCCCCGCGCTCCTCCTCCTGTCGGGTGACAAGCCCGACTCGGTCTTCCAACTGGACGTCGTCGACGGCCGGATCCAGTCGGTCTACGTCGTACGCAACCCCGACAAACTCCAGTCGCTCGCCGCGTAGCGAACCCCCACTCGATGCCCCCGTCCCACGACGGGGGCTTTTTCGTCATCAGGGATTGGTCTTGACCAAGGGTGGGGGCCGTCCTATGGTCGCAGAGAAGTGAAACAACCTTTAATAAACAAGGGCGCTAAAACGCCGCCGGACCACGGCGATTGCGGAGGACAGGGTGGGGACCACGCAGCTGGAAACGGTGCCGGAACCGAAATACTGGCACCTCAAAACGGTGCTCACAGAGGCGCTGGACTCCGAGTTCTCGGTAGGTGAGATCCTGCCCAACGAGCGCGATCTCGCCGCCCGGTTCGGCGTCGCCCGCGCCACGCTCCGCCAGGCTCTGGAGCAGCTCGAACTGGAAGGCCGGCTCCAGCGCCGGCGCGGTGTCGGCACGACCGTCGCCCCGCCCCGCGTGGGTGTCGCCGTCGGCACGGAGCAGCACGTCTGGCCGGGCACGGCCACGGACGCCTGGCAGTCCGTCGACAGCACGCTGGAGGTCCCGCCGGCAGCCGTCGCCGGGGCACTGGAAACCGGCCACGACGAGGCCGTGCACATCGTCCGCCGCTCCCGTATGACGCACGGCCAGCCCGTCGCCGCGGAGCTGCTCTACATCCCGCAGCTCTCGGTGCCGGACCTCTCGGCCATAGACGCCCCGTCCGGTGCGGCACGCGCGCGTGCCGTGCTGCGCGAGTTGCAGCGCCTGGGACTTGAGGGCCAGGACAGTGCTGTAGAACTGGGCTCGGCCCGCGCCGACGACGCCAAGCAGCTGGACCGGCTGCCCGGGGCGCCCGTCCTCGTGGTGACGACCCGCTTCTTCTCGGAGGGCCGCACCGCCGCGCTGTCCGTCGCCACCTACCGCGCCGACACCTGCCGGCTGACCTTCGGGGACTCCGGCGGCGTGGAGATCCACGAGGACTCCGAACGCCGGGCGTCCTGACCGCCGTAGCGCCCAACGCCTCGCGCCCCGGAGCGACTCCGGGGCGCGAGGCGTTTCAGCGACAAGAGCAGGAATCAGCGACAAGAGCAGGAACGGCACCACGCGCTCAGCGTCGCGCCGTCACCGTGCCCTCCACCGCGAAGAGTTGCTCCTCCACATGGTCGAGCGCCAGCCGCAGGGCCCCCGTCGCCACGGCGGCCTCGCCCAGGAGCGACAGCGTCACCTTCGGTGGCCGCAGACAGTAACGCGCCAACTCCTGCCGCAGCGGCTCCAGTACGTCGTCGAGGCCGGTCGCCCAGCCGCCGATGACGACCAGTTCGGGGTCGAGGGCGAGGGAGAGGGCGGCCACGTCGTGGACGAGCCGCTGGAGGAAACGGTCGACGGCCGCCCGGGCCCGCTGGTCGCCCTCGCGTGCCTGCGCGAAGACCTCGGCGACGGCCTGCTCGTCGAGCGGGTGCAGCGGCTCGTCCGTGGTGGACAGCAGCTTCTCCGGAGTCACCTCCCGCCCGAGCAGATGCAGCGCGCCGATCTCGCCCGCCGCCCCGCCGTACCCCCGGTGCAGCCGTCCGCCGATCAGCGCCCCCGCGCCCGGACTCAGCCCCGCCAGCACGAACACGACGTCGTCGGACTCGGTGGCGGCACCCTTCCAGTGCTCGGCGACCGCCGCGGCGTTGGCGTCGTTCTCCACCAGGACCGGGCACTTGAAGGAACGGCTCAGCCGCTCACCGAGGCGCAGCCCCGTCCACTGGGGCAGCGCGGCGCACAGCCGCACGGTGCCGTCCGCCTCGACGATCCCGGGCGAGGCGACCCCCACCGCCCGCAGCGACTCCCGAGCGACACCGGCCCGCCGCAGCAGCTCAGCCACCGCGGTGCGCAGCCGCTCCAGGCGCTCGTCGGCCGACGCCGTCTCGGAGACGTCCTTGGCGACGGCGCCGAGCACCCGGCCGTCCAGGTCCGACAGGAGCGCGGCGACCCGGTGGGGCCCGATGTCGAGACCCAGCAGATGCCCGGCCTCGGCCCGGAACCGGAACCGCCGCGCGGGCCGCCCCTGGCGCCGTACGACACTCTCGTCGGCCGCCTTCTCGACGACGTACCCCGCCTCGATGAGCCCTTCGACCACACCCTCGACGGTCGGCCGGGACAGACCGGTCACCCGCGTGATCTCGGTCAGCGTCGCGCAGTCCGTGGCGCGCAGCGCGTGCAGCACCACCGCGGAATTGATCCTTCGCAGCAGCGAGGGATCCCCGCCGGTCAGCCGCCCCAACGTCCGTCCTCCCAGCTCGTGCGCGTGTTGGCCGGATCGTACTCGTCAGGACGGGGCCCGGCGAGTGCGGGGACCGCAGAGATCGCTTGCTGTCCGTATCAGCCGGGCGCCACGAACCCCGACTCGTACGCCGCGATCACGGCCTGCGTGCGGTCCCGCGCCCCGAGCTTCGCCAGGACGGCGCTGACATGGGACTTCACCGTCTCCGTCCCGACGGTCAGCCGCTCGGCGATCTCCGCGTTGGACAGCCCGCGGGCCATCAGCCGCAGCACCTCGGCCTCCCGCTCGGTCAGCTGGGCCCGCTCCATCGCCGCCCGCGCCGCACGATTCCCGCCACCCTCGCCGTACTCGGCGGCGAGCTGCCGCACCGACGCCGGGAACAGCAGCGACTCGCCCTCGGCGACCAGCCGCACCGCGTGCACGATCTCGGCCGGCCGGGCCCGCTTCAGCAGGAACCCGTCGGCCCCGGCCCGCAGCGCCTCGTACACGTACTCGTCGTTCTCGAACGTCGTCACCACGAGGATCTTCGGCGGCTCGTCGACCGTCCGCAGCACCGCGCGCGTGGCCTCGATCCCGTCCAGCAGCGGCATCCGTACGTCCATGGCGACCACGTCGGGCCGCAGTCGCCGTACCAGCGGGATCACCGCGGCGCCGTCCGCCGCCTCCCCGACGACCTCGATGTCGGGCTGCGCCTCCAACACGGCCCGCAGACCCGCGCGTACGAGGGGTTCGTCGTCGACGAGGAGAACGGTGACCGGCATCCGGCCAGCGTAGATCAGCGCAGCGGCAGCTCCACACGCACCTGCCAGTCCCCCTGGTCGGGGCCGGTCCGCGCACGGCCGCCCAGCAGGGCCGCGCGCTCCCGTATGCCGCGCAGACCGCTGCCGCCGCCCGGGCCGGCTATGTCGGCCGCCAGCGGATTGCGGACCTCCAGCGCGAGGCTGTCCGCCTCGACCGCGATCCGCACGCGCACGGGGACGGCTCCCGCGTGCCGCAGCACATTGGTCAGTGACTCCTGGAGGATGCGGTACCCCTCGCGGGAGACCGGTCCGGGCAGGGTGTCGACGGGTCCGGTCAGCTCGGCGTCGACCTTGGCGCCGGAGACGCGGGCGGACTCCAGGAGACGGTCGCAGTCCGTCAGTGTCGGCCGGCTGCCGACCGGCCGCTCGGACTCGCGCAGGATCCCGAGGACCCGTTCCAGGTCCTCGAGGGCCGCCCGGCCGGTCTCCTCGATGGCACCCAGGGCGCGGTCGGTGAAGGCGGGATCACCGGCCGCGCGGGCGGCGCCCGCCTGGACGACGGCCACGGTCAGGGCGTGGCCGATGGAGTCGTGGAGTTCGCGGGCGATACGAGCGCGTTCCAGGAGCTGCTCGGTGCGTTCCTCCAGGGCGGCGAGACGATCGGCGGGAGAGGGGCCCAGGAGACGGCGGGCGAGTGCGGTGATCAGCCGGCCCGAGCCGACCACGGTCACCGCCAGGGCGGCCAGCGCCGGGGGCACGAGCAGGACGTGCCACCAGGCGTGGCCGTCGAGGAACACCAGCAGGCCCTCACCGACGTCACGGCCGAACGCCGACGCCACCAGGTCGACGCACGCGAGGAGCAGTTGCACGCAGAGCACCGAGGTCACGCAGCCGATCAGCAGCCGCGCCTCCAGCCACACCACGACCCGCCCCCGGTCGGCCCAGGACACGGACGGTGTGACGACGATGTCGGTGCCCGCGCTGTCGTGCCGGTGACCGGTCAGCAACAGCCGGGCCTGCAGACCCTCCACGGTGCGCATCGCGGGCACCAGCCCGACGGGAGCGAGCACCGCCGCCGCGGCCACCCAGGTCCACCACGCCTCCTGGACGAACAGCCACATGCTCGGCCACACGATCGCGATGAACAGATGCAGCAACCGTGTGTACGTCACCGCCCGGCCGAACGGGCGCAGCAAACCGACCATTCCGTCATCGTGCCAGCCGCCACTGACAGCGGACCTCCCCCGCACGGGGGAGGCGATCTCCACTCGCGGGGGAGGCCCCGCCCCCGGCCCACCGGCCAGGCTTCAGCCATGACCAGCATCGAAGTCCGGAACCTGACCAAGGAGTTCGGCCCCCGACGAGCCGTGGACGACCTCACCTTCACCGTCCTGCCCGGCCGGGTCACCGGCTTCCTCGGCCCCAACGGAGCCGGCAAGTCCACCACCATGCGGCTGGTGCTCGGCCTCGACCGGCCGACGTCCGGCACCGCCACGATCGGCGGCCGCGCCTACGCAGGTCTCGCCGAACCCCTGCGCCACGTCGGCGCCCTGCTCGACGCGCAGGCCGCGCACGGCTCCCGCACCGGCCGCGACCACCTGCGCACGCTGGCCACGAGCAACCGCATCCCGGACAGCCGCGTCGACGAACTCCTGGAGGAGACCGGCCTCGCCCCCGTGGCCCGGCGCCGGGTGAGGACGTACTCCCTGGGCATGCGCCAGCGGCTCGGCATCGCGGCCGCGCTGCTCGGCGACCCCGAGGTGGTCATGCTCGACGAGCCCTCCAACGGCCTGGACCCCGAAGGCATCATCTGGATCCGCGGATTGCTGCGCCGGCTCGCGGGGGAGGGGCGCACGGTCCTGGTCTCCAGCCATCTCATGAACGAGACGGCGTCCTTCGCCGACCACCTCGTGGTCCTCGGCAGGGGCAGGCTCCTCGCCGACACCCCGATGCGCGGATTCATCCACGCACGCGTGCGGCCTCGGGTACGGATCCGCACCACGGACCCCGCCACCCTCGAAGCCGTCCTGGCGGAGCACGGCCACCACGCCGTCGAGCACGAGGACGGGCACTGGACCGTGCACCACGCGCGCGTCGACGAGATCGGCCGCCTCGCGTCCGCCGCGGGCATCCCGATCCTCGAACTGACCGCCGAGGAAGGCACGTTGGAGCAGGCCTATCTGGACCTCACGGCCACCGAAGCCGAGTTCACCGCACAGCCGCAGGAGGCCTGACATGCCCTACGCACCCGTTCTGCACGCCGAGTGGCTCAAGATCCGTACGCTCCGCTCGCTCCTCGGGGCGCTGTCGGCGCTGTTCGCGGCGACCACGGCGTTCTCCGCGCTCGCCGGTGTCTCCGAGACGTCCGACCCCGACTTCGACCCGCTGTTCACGGCGTTGTCCGGGGTCGCACCCGGTCAGATCGCCGCGATCTCCTTCGGCGCCATGGCCGTGTCCTCGGAGTTCCACAGTGGTGCGCTGCGGCTCTCGCTCGCCGCCGTGCCGCGACGCGGACGCTGGTACGCGGCCAAGCTGACCGCGATCGCCGTACCGACCCTGGTCGTCGGGCTGGCGACAGCCCTTGCCGCGCTCCTGGTCGCGAAAGCGGGCCTGGGCGACGCGGCGAGCGGTCTCACCACGGCCGAGCAGGCACGCGGCGTGGTGGGCTGCGGCCTCTACCTCATGCTGATGGCGCTGCTCGCGGCCGGCCTCACGGCCCTGCTGCGCAGCGGGACGGGCGCGCTCTCGCTGCTCATCCCGTTCGTCCTCGTCGTCTCGTTCGTGATCGGGGACGCGGTGGGCGGCGCGACGGACTTCCTGCCGGACCGGGCCGGACAGGTGGTCCTGCACGAGTCCTACGAGGGCCGGCTCGGGCCGTGGACAGGGCTGGGGGTGACCGCGCTGTGGACGGGCGCGGTACTGGCGGCGGGCGCGTGGAGCGTGCGGCGCAGGGATGCCTGACGGCACGCCAGTTGTCAGTGGGACCCGGTTTACTGGATCACATGGACATCGCGAAGGATCTCGCCCTGATCGACGCGCTGTGCGTCCGGGACTTCCCCGCGGAGCACAGCGGGTACCACATCGCGTGGTTAGGGCCAGGGGATTGGCCGAACGCGAGTGATTGCTACGCCTACGAGGCGGCTCTCGGCGAACGGCTGACGCACCGGTGGGGAGAGCCGTCGGGTTGGGGGACGGTCACGCTCCAGGAGCGCATCGCGCGAGGTGAGGACATACCCGAGGCCTGGGCGATACTCGCCGACCTGGCGGTCGACCTGCGCACGTGGGACGTGCCCGGCGGCGACCGCTGGGTCACCCTGGCGGTCGCCGACCGGAACGCCGAGGAGCAGCCCCAACTCGGGGTGCTCGTCACGGACATCGACCCACCCTGATCCGTCAGGCCTGCGCCGCCTCCCGCAACCGCCCGAACTCCTCCGCCATCGTCGCCGCCGTCCAGTGCGCGTTCAGCCCGCTCGGATTCGGCAGCACCCACACATGCGTGTCCCCGAACGTCCGCTCCTGCGGACCCATCCGGGCCTTCCTGTCATCGAACGCCGCCCGGTACGCGGTGACTCCGACCACCGCCAGCCAGCGGGGCCGCAACCGTGCCACCTTGAGCGCCAGTTGCCGCCCGCCCTCGCGATACTCCTCCGCGCTCAGCTCGTCCGCCCGCGCGGTCGCCCGCGCCACGACGTTCGTGATGCCGAGCCCGTAGGACAGCAGCTCCTCCTGCTCCGAGGGCTTCATCAGCCGAGGCGTGAACCCGGACAGATGAAGGACCGGCCAGAAGCGGTTGCCGGGACGAGCGAAGTGATGGCCCGTCGCGGCGGTCATCAGACCCGGGTTGATACCGCAGAACAGCACATGGAGACCGTCCGCGACGACGTCCGGTACCAGACGGTCGCGGGCGGCCTCCAGCTCCGCGGGGGTGAAGCGCGCCATCGCGTGCGGTGGTCAGCCGGTGCGGCGGATCAGAGGATCGCGCCGGGCGTGTATCCGGCCGCCTCCGGGTGCTGCTTCACGATCTCCTCGATCCGGCCGACGACCACACCGACCTGGTCGGCCGCGGCGCCCGTGAAGGACAGCTTGTCCGCCATCAGCGCGTCCAGCTGAGCCCGGTCGAGCGGGATGCGCTCGTCCGCGGCCAGCTTGTCGAGGAGCTCGTTGCGCTCGGCGCCCTGCTCGCGCATCGCGAGCGCCGAGGCGACGGCGTTCTCCTTGATCGCCTCGTGCGCGACCTCACGGCCGACACCCGCCCGAACCGCGCCCATCAGCACCTTGGTGGTGGCGAGGAACGGCAGGTAGCGGTCCAGCTCACGGGCGACGACCGCCGGGAAGGCGCCGAACTCGTCGAGGACGGTGAGGAACGTCTCCAGCAGACCGTCGAGCGCGAAGAACGCGTCCGGCAGCGCGACCCGGCGCACCACCGAGCAGGACACATCGCCCTCGTTCCACTGGTCGCCCGCCAGCTCGCCGGTCATGGACGCGTAGCCGCGCAGGATGACCATGAGGCCGTTGACGCGCTCGCAGGACCGCGTGTTCATCTTGTGCGGCATCGCGGAGGAGCCGACCTGGCCCGGCTTGAAGCCCTCGGTCACCAGCTCGTGCCCGGCCATCAGCCGGATCGTCTTCGCGATCGAGGACGGCGCCGCCGCCAGCTGCACCAGCGCGGTGACGACCTCGTAGTCCAGGGAGCGCGGGTAGACCTGGCCGACCGAGGTGAACGCCTGCGAGAACCCCAGGTGCCGCGCGATCCGCTGCTCCAGGTCCGCCAGCTTCGCCGCGTCGCCGCCGAGCAGGTCGAGCATGTCCTGCGCGGTGCCGACCGGGCCCTTGATCCCGCGCAGCGGGTAGCGGCCCAGGAGCTCCTCGACCCGGCCGTGGGCGACGAGCAGCTCGTCGGCGGCGGTCGCGAAACGCTTGCCGAGGGTCGTGGCCTGCGCGGCGACGTTGTGCGAGCGGCCGGCCATGACCAGCTCGCCGTACTCGCCGGCCAGCTTGGCCAGCCGGGCCAGGACGGCCACCGTACGGTCGCGCATCAGCTCCAGCGAGAGCCGGATCTGAAGCTGCTCGACGTTCTCGGTGAGGTCGCGCGAGGTCATGCCCTTGTGGACGTGCTCGTGCCCGGCGAGGTCGTTGAACTCCTCGATCCGCGCCTTCACATCGTGCCGCGTGACCTTCTCGCGCTCGGCGATGGAGGCCAGGTCGACGGTGTCCAGGACACGCTCGTAGTCGGCGATCGCCTCGTCCGGCACCTCGATGCCGAGGTCCTTCTGGGCCCGCAGCACGGCGAGCCAGAGCTGCCGCTCCAGCTTCACCTTCTGCTCGGGCGACCAGAGCGTGGCGAGCTCGGCGGAGGCGTAGCGTCCGGCGAGGACGTTCGGGATGCGGGGCTTGGCGGGAGCAGAAGTCACGTGGACGGAGTTTACCCGGCGTCCGTGAGGGCTCTGCCACGTCCATGCAGTCCAGAGAGCGCAGGTCGGATGCGTTCCGACCTGCGCTCTTCTGTGGGTCTGTGAGATGAGTGTGAGACGGCCGCCCGTGCCGTCAGGTTTCTGCGGCTGTCTCGGCGTCCTCCCCAGCCAGCACGATGCGGCGCACCTGCTGACGCGTGTAGCCGGTCGCCTCGCAGATGTCCTTCTGCGGCACATCGTCCTCGTCGGCCTGGCGGATCGCTGCGGCCAGCTCCTGACGCAGGATCTCCGTCCGTGCTTCGGCCTCGCGAAAGCGCTGGGCTACCTGCGTCAGTGATCGCTTATCCATGGCACATAGTGTTCCATTCGTCGTCATGGAACCTGATGTTACGCAGACTCGCATCATTGTCTATGGTTAGAGAGCTTGACGAGGGAACATGATGTTCCCTATTGTGGGGTTGTCGGCGAGGGAAACCAGCTGACAACGCAAGCGGCCCCCGTCCGGTGCTCGCAACACCAGCCGAGGGCCTGACGGACCTACCTGCTTAGACCAGGAGACCGCTGATGCAGAAGTCTGCCATTCGCCGCGACCGCCGCGCCACGCGCCGCGAACTTCGCGCCACCCTCCGAGGCCGCTCGGCCAAGACTCGTCTCGCCGCCAGCTGCCACCGCCGCCCCCGCTCCCTCGCCACGATCGCGCTCGCGGCCGGCGTCGAGAAGAGCACCGTGACCGGCTGCACCAACGGCCTCCGCACCGCGGCGAAGCGGTGCGGCATCACCCCCACCCAGACCGCACGCACCCGCCGCACCGTCGCCGGAGGCCGTACCCACCGCACCCACACCGTGGGCCGCTACACCCTCGGCCAGGTCGCCCGCCTCACCGCCGCCTACTCCCCGCGCAAGCCCGAGTACCGCGCCGCCGTCGCCCTGATCGCCGCGTTCGCCGGCGGTGCCCGATGACCCGGACCCGCCGCCCCGCCGCCGACCGCGCCGTCGAGGACACCCTCACCTGCCAGGCCTTCGCCACGGCCGTGGCCAGCAGCCTCTACGACGAGGCCCGCACCTCCAGCAACCCGGCCGCAGCCCTCGACGACATCGCCGACGCGCTGCCCACCACCATGGCGAAGGCCTTCAAGTCCCAGGGCACGGCCCCCGAGATGGCCGCCGTCCTACTCCCTGCGGTCACCGACCGGGTCTGGGCCTTCACCGCCGTCGAGCACGCCCGGACTGAAGTCGGAGACGGCTTCGGCTACCTGCTCGACCTGCTGGCCGACTCCCTCAAGCAGGGCGCCGACCCGAACACCGTCAGGGCCGACACCTGGCGTCTGGCCAAGCAGCTCCGCACGGAGCAGGCCGGAGGCACCCGGTGAACTTCACGCCCGCCGAGCAGGCGCCCACCCCCGCGGTGGGCGCCCTGCCCCACCCGGCGCCACAGCAGACGTGCCCCGTCTACCCCGGCCTCTGCACCGAGACCGACCCACACGCCGACCACTCCAACCACGACCGCGCTGCCGACCGCACCGGCTGGCCCGTCAGCGTTGGCTTCGTCCACGCCGCCGGCGCCGAGCCCTTGCTCTACGTCCACGGCGACCTGAAGACGGAAGTCCCGCTGGCCGAGGGCGACCAGCTGGCGGAAGGCCTACGGGCCGCCGCCACGGAGCTCGACACGCTCACGCAGAACGTCGGCGCCGTCCACAACGGGCACCGGACCATGCCGGACCTGCCCGACGGCATCCGCGGCCTCCTAGCCGCCGTGCTGGAAGCCATCGACATCCCCCACCCCGCGACCCTCGGCGGGACCGCAGCGCACGACCAGCTGCTCACCACCCGCGTCGTGCACGCCCGCATCGCGCTCAACAGCCTCCTCGACGACGGGCCCCACATGGGCGCCGCCTGGACCGCCCGCTACCTGCGCGAACGGATCGCCGAACACCCCGTCACCGGATACGTCACCGCCGACCAGGCCCACGCCGCCCTCGACGAGGGCAAGACCTGGGGCCAGGCCGTCACCCTCCCCACCGGGGAGGACCAGTGAGCAGCCGCACCATCAGCCGGTTCGCCTTCTCCCGCTGGGAGTTCCTCAGCGCCCCGCTCCCGGTCGTCCTCGCCGCCTGCCAGGCCATGGTCACCGAGACCCGCGACCACGACCGCGACTTCACCGGCGGCCTCGTCACGGACGGCTTCCCGCTCGAGGTACAGGTTCCGGCCGAGCAGAACACCGTCGAGCGTGACGGCACCATCCGGGGCCTGCTCGCCCACTGGCACGGCGTCGACACCACCGACTGGCCCGTCCCCATGGTCCTGGTCCGGGAGCGTGCCGCATGACCGAGCCCCGCACCGTCACCCTGCTGACTGAGGACCACGGGAACGTCACCATTCCCGAGCCCTCATGGTGCGTCGGACACGCCGACCATCGGCCCGACACCTACCGCGTCGACCTCGACCACAAGGGTCCCGAGCACCGCCTCACCCACGACGGCGACCTCCTCTGGACGGCGTTCCTCGGCCAGGCCCCCCACTCCACCAGCCCGCAGGCCCGCGCCCTCGGCGTGTTCGTCGAGCAGGGGCGCTACGCCCGCACCCTCAACGCGACCGAGTTGTACGACCTCGCCGCCACGTTCGACGCGCATGCCGACCGGCTGCGCGAACTCGCCGACCAGCTGGCCGGGCTCCTCGAAGAGGAACAGCGGTGAACGCCTCCGTCGTGCGCCGCCCGACCGAGCATGCCGCCCTGCGCGCGGCGGCCCGGTCGGCCCGGCCGCTGCCGCCCGTCGACTGCCTGCTTGAGGCCCTCGTCATCGCGCGCCGCGCCGGTGACCGCGAGGGCATGACCCTTGCCGCGCACCGTGCCGTGCGCGCCGCCGCCCCGGAGGTGGGCGCACCGTGACAACTGACAGCACCCGTACATGGATCCGCCGCACCTCGACCGCGGCCGGCCTCGCCTACACCGCGATCGCGGAGTACGAACTGGCCCGCCGCCTGGGAGCACGGCCGCCGATCGCGGTCATGCTCCCCCTCGCCCTCGACTGCTACGTCATCGCCGCCCTGAAGTGGTTCCGGGCCCTCGACGTCGCGCTGTCGCTCATTCTGATGTGCGCCGCGCAGGTCGCCGCTCACGCCCTCGATGCGGGGGTGGTGCGGGTCAACCTGGAGTTGGTCACCGTCGTCTCGGTCCTCGTGCCGGTCGCGCTGTGGCGTACCCACGCCCTCGCCCGCAGCGAGGAGACACAGCTTTCTTCCACCCTCGAAGGTGGGCAGGAGGGGTACACCGCGGCCGTCGAGCGAGTCCCCGTACCCGCTCCCGCGCCGCCCGTACCCGAGGCGTACCCGGCGCTCGCCGAGGCCGTACCCGCCGTGCCACTCGCTGTGCCTCCGGGCGTCCGGCTGCTGCCGCTCGTCGCCCGCCCCGAGCCCTCCCCGCTCACCGTGGAGACGGCCGAGGAGGTACCCGTACTTCCGTCTGTCCCTGCCGCCGAGGTACCCGTACCCGGGCCCGACCCCCACGTCCTCCACGACCTGTTCACCGGGCGCGGTCAGGACCCCGACGAGCGTGACGACGAGCCCGTGTACCCGGACCCGCTCATCCCGCAGGTACGCCTCGACTTCCCCGACGAGACGCCCGGAGTACGGCGCCTGAAGGAGACGTACGGCATCGGCCAGCCGCGCGCGCAGCGCATCCGTGACGAGCTGATGGGGGTGCGGTCATGAGGTGGATCCTCCTCGGGATCGTCCTCGGTCTCCTGCTGCTGTATCCGTCGCTCCTCACCGCCGTCGCGGCCGCGGTCGCCGCGCTGCTGTCCAAGCCGGTCGTCGTCGCGTTCGGCGTCGGCGTCGTCGCCCGGCCGGCCATCGCGCACCGGATGCAGAGGTGGGCGCGATGACCGAGCCCAATCCCGCCCTCGACAAGGCGGAGGCCGCCGCCAGAGAAGCCGCGGTGAACACGGCGGCCGTACAGATCGCGCTCGCCGCCGTCGAGCTGGCCAAGGCAGCTCAGGCGCGGCCCGTCGTCCAGCCGCACGCGTGCGAGCACCACCACCAGCGAGGCCGCGGCGCGGGCGAGTGGCTGGCCATCGCCTGCGCCGTCTGTATCGGCGGTGTCGGCATCGCGTTCGCGTCGATCGCGATCGCCCTCGGCTTCCTGTCCGTCGGCTTCGTCGCCCTCATCCTGCGCTCCGCCTGGCGCGACGTCCGCAAGGGCCGCTGATGGCCCTCCGCAGACCGGTCCCGCACGGCCAGTGCCGCCAGCGCTGGCACCACGCCTACGACCCGTCGATTCACCGCAAGCTCAAGCCGCGCGAGGACTGCGGGCCGTGCGTCGACCACATGCGCAACGGCCACCCGCCCGACCAGATCCAGAACTAGCCCGAGAAGAGGACCCCGTGAACCGTCAGCAGCGCCTCACCATGGCCGATGCCGCCGTGACCCGCGCCGCCAGCCTCGCCCGCGCCGCCGAGAAGTACGCCGACGGCCCGGACTACCCGCACAAGGCGGCCCCGCTCGCCGCGGCCGGCGCCCTGTGGGCCGACATCGCCCGCGCGCACGCCGCGATCGCCGCCGCCACCCCCGAACCCCAGCCCACCAGCAACGACACCCAGGAGGTCTGACCCATGGCCAAGAACGACGACATCAAGTTCTCCGACTTCACGACGGGCGAGAAGATCCACATGATCACCGTGGTCGCCCGCATGGCCAAGCGCTCCCTCGCCGACGACGGCAGCGGCAGGGTCCTCGAAGACCTCAAGCAGAAGGCCGCCCGCATCGAGGCCCGCGCCCTCCGCCGCAAGCAGAGCGGCCAGTAGCAACGCCACGGGGCGCCCGTACCCGGCCAGGTACACCCGGGCGCCCCGTGTCCCGAACGCCCCTGAGGACGACCGGAGATCACAGCATGACGGACACCACCGCACCCGCCCACATCGACCCGACGGGTACACCCGTACCCGATGTACCCGAGCCGTCAGATACGGCAGGTACCCCCGTACCCGCGACCGAGGCAGAGCCCCGCCGCCGCCTCCGTATGGAGGGCCTGCGCCGTGCCGTCGTCGAGGCCCGCGAGCACGAGACGTACCAGCTCCTGGTACGCCATGGCGCCTACGCGTGGGGCGGTACCCGGGTCCTGTCCCGCCGCGCGTGGGAGGCCCGCACCACGTCCATGCATCAGCGCATGATCCGTATCGCCGAGGCGTCCGGCAACGAGGAACTCGTACGGCAGTGGGAACAGCGCGCGTACGCCTACCGCTTCGCCAGGCACAAGCGTCGGATGGACCTGCTTCAGCTGGTCCTCAGCCTGCCCAAGGCGATCGCCTCCGCCCTCGCCGGGGCGGCCGGCGTCCTCCTTGCCCTGGGCGTCCTGCTCGCCTGGTACCGGCACGACCTGAGCGACGTCCTCACCCCGCTGAACGCGGTCGTCGAGTTCGTCGGCTGGATCGCGTTCCTCGCCTCGGTCATCTTCGAGCCGCTGCTGTACTCGCTGCCGCTGCTGCTCCTGATGGGCGCGTGGTCGGTCGGCCGCAACCAGCGCACCGCCCCCGCCTGGGCGCTACCCCTGGACGGCGACGAGCGGGACGTCGTGCCCGACGAGAACGCCATCATGCGCGCGTTGGGCAAGCTCGGCATCGCCCCGCTCAACGCGGCTCTCAAGGAGGGATGGAAGCCGCGTTGGGTGCAGCCGTCGACCCGGTCGGGCAACGGCTGGCACGCGCAGTTGCAGCTTCCGGAGGGCGTGCCCGTCGAGATGATCGCCGACAAGAAGCAGATCCTGGCGCACAACCTGATGCGCAAGCCCATCGAGGTGTGGCCGACCGAGCCGCGCGACCAGGCCGGCGTGCTGGACCTGTGGGTTGCCGACACCGGTGTCCTCACCAAGCCGGTCCCGTCCTGGCCGCTCCTCACGGAGGGCACGACCGACTTCTTCAAGGGCGTACCCGTCGCACTCAACGCCCGCGGCGAGCAGGTCATCGGCCGGCTGATGGCAGCCAACTATCTGATCGCCGGGATCATGGGCAGCGGTAAGTCGTCGCTGGTCGTCGCCCTACTGCTCGGCGCGATGCTCGATCCGCTGGTCGAGATCGACGTGCATGTCCTGGCGTACAACAGCGACTACGACCCGATGCGGCCCCGCCTGCGGAGCCTGGTCAAGGGCGACGACGACGAGCACGTGGTTGCGGCCATGGACACGCTGCGCGCCCTGGCCGGTGAGGTGTCCCGACGCGGGCAGGAGCTCGAACGCATCGGCACGGACACCAAGGTCACCCGAGAGATGGCGGAACGCGACCCGTCCATGCGGCCGCGGATCGTCGTGTTCGACGAGGTCCACGAGTTGTTCGGGCACAAGGAGCACGGCAAGGAGGCCAAGGAACTGGCGCTGAAGGTCACCAAGAAGGCCAGGAAGACGGCCATCATGCTGCTGTGGATCACCCCGGATGCGGATGCGGCGAGCCTGCCGCGCGGGATCTCCAAGACCGTGTCCCACCGGGTCGCGTTCGCTATCAACGACCACCAGGGCAACGACGCGATCCTCGGCACCGGCATGCACAAGAACGGATACTCGGCGACCACCCTCGTCGCAGGTGAAGACGTCGGCACCGCCATGGCCGCGGGCTTCGGGAAGACCCCCGGCCTGATCCGCTCCTACTACGTGCGGAAAGAGGCAGGCATCGACGAGATCTCGCCGGTCGTCGAGCGCGCCATGGTCCTGTACGAGGGCGGGCCGGCCGACGCCCCCGCGTTCGCCCCGGTCGACCACCTCGCGGACATCGCGGCCGTCCTCGGGTACGAGACGAAGATGCGGACACAGGACGTCCTGCACGGTCTCCAGGACCTCAACCCGGGCGAGTACGGCACCTGGTCGTTCCGGAACCTCAAGGCCGTCCTGGACGACGCCGGGCACGGCGAGTACAAGACCGGCGGCGGCAAGATGCACGTCAGTCTCGACCGGATCCTCGACGCGATCGCGGCCCGCGACGACGAGCCCGAGGACGAAGACGACGAGGGAGGCGACGAGGACTGAGGGAGTTCTCCCTCACCGCCTCCCCACCTGCCTCCCTGTACATGACCTGCACAAATGGCCAGTCAGGGAGGCAAGGGAGGCAGGTTGCGGGGTCCCTCCAGGACCCCGCAAACGGGGGTTCAGCCTCCCCTGCCGCGCCTCCCTCCCTGCACACTGACGGCCCTCGCCTCGCTCGTCGGGGACGGGGCGTCTTCATTGCGCGCAATCGGACCGGCCATGTGGGCACACGCAATCCGCTGCAATCTCCGGGCCGCCTCGCGCCATCCTGCGCATCCTTGTACTCCAACCCCGCACACCGGAGGGCGACATGACGCTCAGGTTCCTCGGCACGACCAGCGACGGAGGAGACTGCCCCACTCTCTACGAGGTGGAGGAGACCGGCGAGATCCTCGTCCAGGGCGAGCGGGAGACGGACCCGCAGCACCTCGTGCAGCTGCGAGACGTGAAGGAGACGGAGACGTTCGTCCGCGTCCCGCGCGAGCTCCTCACCCGCTTCGCACCCCGAACCGCCAAGCCCGAACTGACCCCGTTCCGCGAAGTCGCCCACGTCTTCACCGACTTCAAGCACACCGCATGGCGGCTCGAGACCCGCCGCGGCTACGCCACCGACCGCGCCAGCGAAGTCTGGGCACGGTGGCAGGCCGGTGAGGATGTCACCCGCGACGAGCCGAACGCGTGGCGCCGCAACATCACCGAACAGACCGCACAGGGCAAGCAGTTCGGTCGAGTCCGCATCGTCGACGAGCCCATGACCGAAGGCCAGCTGTTCCTCCTCACCCGCGCCCCCGGCAACGTCGCCGCCGGCGAAGTCATGCGGTACCTGCTGCGCTCCGACGCCGAACGGCTCGGCCTGCCGGACTTCGACTTCTGGCTCATCGACTCCCGTACCCTGCTCCGCTTCGCCTTCGACGCCGACGACACCACCCTCGGCGTCTACATCAGCGAAGATCCAGCCGACGTCCTGGCCGCGTGCCAGGCCCGGGATGCCGCCCTTCATCACGCCGTCTCTGCTGCCGAGTTCGCCGAGCGGGTACGTTCCACCGTGTGAGCACCGATTACCAATCCGGGCGCGTCTCCCTCGGTGCGCGCATGCGCGAGCTGCGCACCGAGGCCGGCCTGAACGGCAAGGAATTCGCCGAGCGCCTCGGCTGGCAACGCTCGAAGGTCAGCCGTCTCGAGCTCGGCAAGCAGAACCCCAGCCGTGAGGATCTCGTCGCATGGGCCGAGGCCTCCGAACGCCCCGACGTCGTCGCCGAGCTGACGGGGCGGCTAGCCGGGCTGGAGACCCGCTACCGGTCGCTGCGCAAGCAGTACTCCAACGGTCATCGCTCCCGTCAGGAGCAGGGCCTTGTGGAGACGGAGCAGACGACGCTGCTGCGCGCCGTCGAGGTGGTCCGAATCCCGGGGCTCTTCCAGACACCCGAGTACGCGCGTGCCGTGTTCGCCGCCAACGCCGCCTTCCGCAACGTGCCGACCGACGACATCGAGGATGCCGTCCGCGCCCGCATGCGCCGCCAGCAGGCCCTGTACGAGCCGGAACGCAGCTTCCGCGTCCTGCTATGGGAGGGCGCCCTCTACGCCCTGAACGCGCCACGGCCGGTGATGGCCGCCCAGCTGGACCGTTTGCGGTCGATGGTCGGCATGGACACAGTGCAGCTCGGCATCATCCCCTTCGCCGCCGAGCTACGCCGCAGCCCCTCGCACGGCTTCTGGATCTACGACCGGCGCCTCGTCATCGTCGAGACCCTCAGTACCGAGATGTGGCTGGACGACGAGGAGTCCATCGCCCTGTACGAACGGGCGTGGGACTGGCTCGCCGACTCGGCCGTCTACGACGCCACCGCGCACCGGCTCATCGGGCGCGCGAGCGCTGCCCTCAACCTGTCCTGAGCAACCGCCGGCAACCGCCGCCCCTGCTCGCGCAATCACGCGCAATCGCCGGGCGGCCGCGCAATCGCCTTGCCTAGCGTGCACGTCATGCCCGCACCGTCCGCACGACCCATGCAGCAGGCCGGCCAGGCCTGGCTACTGTCCTGCGCGCCTGACCCCGCCGCCGTGAGGAGTGCGTGGGAACTGGAGCAGTTCGCACAGATCCCTACCGGCGCGCACTGGCTTGTCGCTGAGGCCCCTCTGGTCCGCTCGGTGCAGGCAACCCGCCGTATCCCGCCGGACCGTCTCGGCCCGGTCCTGGGGGACGTGCACCGGGACGTCGCCTGGTGGCTGCTCCCCGCAGACGCCGCCCAAGAACTGGACGACATTCGACAGATCGTCGTCCACCCGGCTGGCTGGATCCTCAGCTGCCCGCCGGTCCTGCATTCGCTTGAGGGCCGCTGGTGGGTGGAGCCGCCGGACGGGACCGGCCAGTTGACCGATCCCTCTTCGCTCGGCGCTGCGTTCGGCCCGGGCGGTCGCCCCTCCAGGGAGGCTTTCGGATGAGAACGGACATGGATCCGCCGGTGACGCTCGGGCTCCCGCTCGACCAGCCGGAGCCCCCTGACGACTGTGACGTATGCAGCGCGCTGGTACGCCAGCGTACCGAGGCGGCCGAAGCCCAAGACCTGTCGCGCGTCTCAGACCTGAACGTCGAAATCCGTAACCACCACCAGATGGTTCCTCTCCGGCGGCGACAGTGAGCACGGCCCGCTGGGCCTACGTGCCTGCTGGCAGCGGTCCGGTCCACCTCCAACGTGTGGCCAGTGACGTCGAGTTCAGCCGCTCGCAGCGCGCCTACCGGGCGTACCTTGATCACAGCAGTGGCTGTCGCACGTGCGCCGTGGACAGCACGGTCTGTACGGACGCCGAGCGGCTGTGGAACGTCTACCAGGCCGCACCTGAATGAGCCCCTGCCACGCTGTGGCAGGACGGCGGCCGCCCTCGTCCCCCGCGAGGGTGGCCGCCCATCGGAACGCCCGTCCGCCCACGCATCCCATGCAACAGTGGGCGGGCGGGTCCCTGAACTGCTCGTCTCGGCTGGGCCGTTGGGAAGCGCGCCGGCCGAGGCGAGCACACACACAGGGAGTCCTCTCCCCTCTCAGGTCGTCGGGGCCACGCGGATCATGCGGACGGCATACAGGGACGCCCTGAACCGGCGGGTCGTGCGCGCCGTACGATCCCGGCCATGGGTCCGATCAACTGGGGTGACGCCCCGACCTGGATAGCAGGCGCATTCGCGGCTGCGGCTGCCTTCTACGCACGAGGCACCCTGAAGAGCCAGCAACAGCAGATCAGCGAGCAGCGTGACTTCATCGCTGAGCAGGCGGCGAACCTGCGCCTCGAACGTCAGGTGTTGCAGGAGCAGCTCGGGGAGCGCCGTAGCGCTCAAGCCCGGCAGATCCGGCTGGCGTACAGCGCAGGTGGCGGAGAGTTCGACGATGAGACAGGGGACTTGGTCAGGGCGGACCACTGGCTCGTCACGGTGCGGAACGAGAGCGACGCGCCTGTGTACGAGCTGACGGTGAGCTTCGCCGGAGAGCCCTCGCGGTGGGTGCAGACGAGCGAGCGTGCTGGCGGGGGCGGTGTCGCCGTCCTCGGGCGGGGCAAGGGGGCAGAGTTCGACTCCCCTCGGTTCCCGGACACCCAGTTGGTACGGGCCCGGCCGGTCGCGCGGTTTCGTGACGCCGACGGCGTGTGGTGGCAGCTGCTGCATGATGAGCGGCTTACTGAGGCCGAGCCGCCCGATCAGAGCTAGGGTGCCGGGGCCTGTCGGAGGCCCCGGCGGTCACGAACACCCTCTGGCGGGACGATCGCAAAGTAGCGGTCTGATCAGCGCCGGTATGAGGGGTAGGTCGCCGGGTTGCGCATGCCGACCCGGAGCATCTGCTGTTCGACGACGTCCCGCAGCTCGCGGTCGCTGCGGACCGAGCCTTCGACGTTCACGTTCACCGTGTAGTTGTTGATGACCGCGCCGCCGCCCGTGCTGGTGGCGCGTACCCCGGCCCACGACGGCCCCGTCCCGGTGAGGGTGGCGCCGTGCTGGACCGACATGGCCATGCCGCGGGCGGCGATGACCGCGTGCTTGCTGCTGCGGGCGATGCCCTGGGCCATGCCCAGCGCGGTGTGGTCGCCGAGCTTCGCCATGACGGTGCTCGGGCTCTTGATCCCGAGCGCCTTCTTGATCGAGGCCTCCATCGCCTTCGCGATCTTCAGCATCTGGGCCTCGATGGCCTTCTGCTGATTCTCCAGGCCCCGCACCAGGCCCTCGGCCGCCTTGATCCCGGCCCCGTACATCGAGTCCGCGACCGCCGTGCCCGCGGCGTCGGCGCCCTTCTTCAGCTGCTTCTGCTGGCTGTTCAGCTGCTTGATCGTCGCGTCGTCCGCGCCGACCAGAGCCGCCGCCGTCGCACCGCCCTGCTCCACACCAGAGGCGGCGATCTGCTCCAGCAGATCCGCGCTCAGGCCCCGCTTCTTCAGCTGTTCCAGCTGGTTGGCGAAGGTCAGGCTCTTGGAGACCTGCGCGGTCATGTTGTTCAGGACGTCCTGCGCGGTGAGCGCGAAGCCCTCCTGAGGCGCCTGCGTCACGATGCCGGCGTTGCTCATGATGCTGGAGGAGACGGCGTCCTTCAGCTGGGCGGCGCTGGCCTTGAGGTCGTCGAGCTTGTCCCTCGCCTTCTCCAGTGAGCTGGAGACCTTGGTGAGGTTCTTCTCCAGGCCGATCAGCTTCTTGCCGGACGCGTCGAGGGCCTTGAGGAGGCTCTTCTCCTGTTCCCCGTGGGTGGCCTTCTTGATGATGCCGCGCCACTGGTTCAGGGCGTTGACGAGCTCACCGATGCTGTCGGACTTGCCCAGGGCGCCGGCGAACTCAGTGGTCTTGAAGCCGGCCTTCTGCCCGAAGTAGGAGATGGTCAGGTCGGAGACGGCGTCCTTGCGGGCCTGCTTCTCGGCCTCCTTCTGCTTCTTGGTGAGACCGCCCTTCGCGTATCCGGCCAGCTTCAGCTGGCCCGCGTTGAGGGCGTCGAAGAACGGCACACCGTACTTGCGGACCATCGCCGCCTGGATGATGTACTCCGTGTCCGACGTGCGGTACATACCGCCGCTCGGCGACATCTCCACGATCGAGTCCGACGTGGGCGTGCCGGGCCCGCGGATCAGGCCGCCGTACGGATGCGCCTGGACAGCAGCGTTACCGCCGTCCGCGTACCCCGGCGCGAGACCACCGCGAGCACGGCCGTGCGCCGCGGCGAGCTGCTCCGGGCTCTTCGCGGTGAAGTACTGCGTCATGATCGTGATGGTCTTGCCGTGCAGCGCGTCGACCGCGCCCTGCACGTCGCCGATCCCGGTAAGGGCCTGGCCGTTCTGGACGCTGACCTTGACCTTGCCGTTCTTCAGGTGCGTGACCTTGTACCCGAACAGCTCCAGTACTGTCTCGGCGTCCTTCGACAGGGCCTTGAGGGTGACACTCTTGGCGTTCGGCGCCTTCTCCACCGCAGCGTTGAACGACTCCAGTCCAGCGATGGCGTCCTCTGTGTTCATCTTGACCGTGTCTGGGATCTGCATGATCTGACTGGCGAGGAGCTTGGCCTCCGTCTTGGTCAGGCCCATCAGTTCAGCGTTTTTGAGGAACTGCTCCCCGCCTCGCTTGTAGATGTCGATGGCGCCCTCCCAGGTGCCGGTCGACTCACGGTTCGCGAGAGCAGCTTCCTTGGTCTTGGTCGCCAGATCTTGCAGGCGGGTGGCGGCCTCCTGGGCTTTCGGACTGTTCACGTCGAGCTGCCCGTTGACCATGTCGAGGACGTCGGCGTTCTCCTTTGCGGCCTTCGACGCTGCGTCGATGCTCGCCTCGAAGCCGATCATCCCGCCGAGCGCGGCCCGGTTGACGTCGTTCAACGCCTCGACGGACTGCCGTAGACCGTCGGCAGACCGCTTCTGTGCGGCAAGTTGCGATGCCGTCTCCTGCGCCTGCGTCCCGAACAGTCCCTGAGCGCGCGCCGTGATCTCCAGCTCATCCTTGTGAGCTGCAAGACCGTCGTTGTACTCGTCCATCTCGTTGCGGAACTTCTGCTGCTCAGCCGCGTTCGTCGAGTACTTCTTGGCGAAGATGTCCAGCGCCGCAGCCGCCTCGTCGATCTTTCCGTCCTGGACGAGCTTCGCGAGGCCGTCGTCGATTCCGTCGAGGTAGGCCTGGGCGTCCTTCGACGCGGTCGAATCGACCTGCCCGGCCGTGAAGATCTTCACGAACCCGTTCTGGACCTGGTCCACGAACGACGGGTCGGTGATGTTGCGGACCTTGTCGTACAGATCGTCGAAGTTCTCGCCGAACAGCCGCGCGGACTCGCCGCTGTTCGACCCGGTGAGGGCGAGCTTCTCCAGGCTCAGGGTCAGCTTGTCGACGTTCGGGGGCGCCTCCCTCCCGATGTTCGACAGCTTGCTCAGCGCGACGACCGCCAGCCCCACGCCGACCGCCACGAGGTTGAGCTTCGCGGCCTTCGATAGCGTTCCGAACGCCGCGGCGAGGCCCACCAGTCCGCCGCCCGCCGCCGCCGAAGCGGCGGTCATCGCCGCGAGGGACGCGCTGAACGCGGCGACCCCGCCGGCGCCACCCGCGAGGCCCACGGCAGCGAGTCGCACGAGCTTGAACACGACGACGAACTGCAACAGGGTCGCGAGGACGTCGGTGGGGATCGCGTTGACGAGACCCGCGAACGCGTTGATCACGGTGAGGAGGCTCACGCCGACCTGGGACGCCGCCGCCACGAAGTGGCCCAGAGCGGCAGCGACGTTGGCGAGGGTCGCGCTGACCTGTGGGCCGACCGTGCGGACATAGTCCATGAACTCGGCGAACTTGCCCGACCCCGAACCGGTCGACACGGCGCTCATGAACCTGACCAGGCCGTCCGTGGCCCGCGCCAGTACGCCAGTGGAGAACTCCTGGAACTTGAGCATGAACCCGTCGAACGCGGCGGTGTTCATGCCGCCCGCCAGGACGGTCATCATCCGGTTCAGCTCGGTCGACGTCGCCCTGACCGTCGGCGCCAGCTTCGGCAGCAGACCACCGAAGATCGCGAAGCTCTTGGTGACGACGGGCATCGTGTCCCCGGCAAGATCCCGGGTCCACTGCTTGTACTCGCCCCTGAACACGCCGAAGGCAGCGGCGGCCTCACGGGTCGCCGGGTCCAGCGCGTTCACCGTCCGCAGGTACTCGGCCTCCGCCTTGGCCGCCTGCTCCGAGGACGCGCCGTGTTCCTTGACCGCGTCCTTGTACTTCGTCTCCGCCTGCGTGGCCCGCGCCAGGTCGACGACCTGCCCGGCGATCGCCGCGCCGAACAGACCGACCGCGACGGCGGCCGCAGTGACTTCCGTCGTGACCGCGGTGGCCTGAGCCGCGATCGGGATGAGCGCCGGCGCGAACGGGATGAGCGCCTTGAGCAGGCCCCGCCCGCCCATGCCGCCACCGCTGCTGCCGCCGAGCGAGCCGAGCCCGCCGATCAGGCGCGCCCGGACATTCACGGTCCGCGCACGCGTCAGCAGCGCCAGGTCGTCGGCCGCGACCCGGGTGTCGGCGTCCGCGATGACTCGCGCACGACGCGCCCGAGTGAGGAGAGCGAGGTCGTCGGCAGCCGTACGGGTGTTGGCACTCGCGACGATGTTGACCGTGCGGTCCCGGGTCAGCCGTGCCAGTGCCGTCTCAACGCGTTGACGTGCTGCGTCGTTGAGGACGGGCTTGATTCCCGCGTCGAACTGGGTGCCTGCCAGTTGGGCCTTGACCCGGTCGCGCGCGGTCTGATCGAGCCGGAGCCCGACCCGGACTGTCGGCTTGATCCGCTCGATCTCGCGATGGATCTTCTGGACCTGGCCCTGGGCGAGTTCGGCCTTGACCTTGACCGTGGCGTTCATCCGCCCGACGTCGACGGTGAACTTCCGTACCTCTGCCTTGCCCCTGTCCAGGGCCCGTTCGAGCTTGTCCGGGCGCCCCTCAAGTTCGATGACGACCGGGGGCAGGTAGTCGCTCATCAGCGGCCGTCCAGAGCCCAGACGGCGCCCACCTCGGTGAGCCACGACGTGACGTCCTCGTCGGACATGGTCTGGCCAGCCAGTTTCACCACGAGGTCGGCCAGCACCAGTGCCACGGCCAGCGGATTCGCGTCCGCCATCAGTTCGGCCGGCGCGACGTCCTCGGCCTCGACTCCGTGGTGTGTCCAGGCCAGCAGCGCCGCGGCGGCCCTGCCGGACTCCCCGAGCGTCTGCTCTTCGTACGGGGTGGCCGCGCCCGGCTCACAGGCCAGACCTCGGGCTGCCTTGCCGAGCGCCACAGCGAGCTCTCCGGGCCCACGCCGAGCCGCCGCCAGCAGACGGGACCGGACCGCGTCAGAAGGCGGCAGGCAGCCGTCCAGGACATCGGGTACCGGCTCACGGCCGTGAGCGCGAGCGTGCTCGTTCAGCACCGCGTGCTCTTCGTCCACGCTCCGGACGAGCTCGGACAGAGCAGCCGCGTACGTCGAGCAGCCGGTCAAGGCTTCGTCGAGCAGCCGGGGCATCGACTCCGCGATGCCGTTCAGGCGCTCCACATGGGTGACGAACTGGTCGTCGCTCATGGCTTCCTCACGTGCTCAGGGAGGGTGTGGGACGACCGCCGGAGAGGTGGCCGAGGAAGTGAGAGGAAGCGGAGCCAGCCAGCGGGCGTCTGGCCAGCCCCGCCCTGCCCGACATACGGCTGCCGCCGGATTGGAGGACGACGGGCTGCGCATTGTCAGCGGCGGCGCTCCACCGCGTCGAACAGCTCAAGCAGTGCCGCCGCGGTCGCCCGCCGGCCTCGACGGCCGCTGGACCACAGACGCGCCAGGCACACGCCGTACTCGCCGTCCACGCCCCGCAGTGCGTGCACCTGCTCCTCGAACGCGGACGGCAGCGCTGGGACATCCTCACCCTGCCTACGGGCCCGGTCCGTGAGTTCGGTGCTGCGCTCGTCGAGGGACACAGCAACTGAGGCCAGGCTCATCGCCCGGTCGCACAACGCGCCGAACTGCTCGACGAGATCGAACATGGCGTCCCGCACCTCAGGCGCCCTGGACTTGAAGCCAGCGACCTCCGAGCGGTGGGCGTCGGCACTGCTGGGAGAGATCGTGGGTACGGCAGAAGTCGTCATGGCGAGCCCTTTCAACGGGCAGTCAGGGGGGATGTGTTCGAGGAACCGGACGCACCGGAAGGAGCGCCCCGTGAGGCGGATACAGCAGCCGTTCAGGGCTGCGTACGGTCAGGCCTGGCTGGTGTGACGGTGACGGTCGCACCACTCGCCGCCAGCGCGTCGAGGGCCTTCGTCACCTGGTCAGGGACCAACACGAATAGCTCCAGAGGCAATCCCCGTGTGTCCTCCGGGTCCGGCACCGTGGGGCGCACCCACTCGTATCGGCCGTTCACTTGGTCAGGTCCGGGCTCTGCACCCCGCTCAGCGCTGGGCCAGCCGTCTTCTGGATCACGGCTACCTGCTTCGTCAGCTCAGCGACACCCACGGCCAGCTGCTCATGACGAGCCGTGTCCGGGCGGTACTGCACCTGCACCTGGGCGGCGATGTCCGCCTTCAGCGCAGCCAGCGCAACCGCGTGCCGCGTCTGTGCGGTCGAGGGGCGACGATCCCGCCGAGTCGCCGACGGGTTCGCGAGCCGGATCAGACGAGCCTGCTCACGGCAGCCAGCCGCATGCTGCGCCGTGTAAGCCTGGTCCGCCTTGACCAGCCACTCCTGGGCGGCCTTCTCAACCTCGTCACGCGGAGGCGCCGCACAGATCTTCCGCGCCCGCTCGACGTAGCCGCGAGCGAAGTCCGCCGGCGCCGCCTCGAAACTCTTCCGCAACGCCTCGGCCTCGTCGAGCCGGTCAAGGAGTTCGTCCTGATCGATCCGCGGCAGTACGTCTGCCGGAACCCAATCGGCCACGCTCCCGTACCGCTGGCGCATGTCCCCGGTGATCTCGCTCACGAGTCAGCCCGCCTTCTTCTCGCCCCTCTCAGCTACCCATGCCGCAACGCTTCCGCCGTCGAGAACCCACTCGCCCTTGCGGCCCGACCGCGACGCCTCAACGTCGCCTCTGCGGGCCAGCCTCCGCCAGTACGTGTCACTCAGACCGGACAGTCGTGCTGCTTCCTGCACGGACAGCTTCTCTGTCGCAGCAGACGATCCGCTGACGGAACCAGGCACGTCGAACTCAGTTCCGGAACCGGCCTCTACCAGCACCGATGCCCGGAACTCCCCGGCCGCCTCATGGACGTACGTCACCACGTCCAGCAGCCTGGGAGGCACAGTGCCGTTCGTCACGTGCAGCTCCCTGAGCGCTTTGACCAACAACGCGTCCAGGCGGGCGCAGTCCTCCGCCGTCAGGTGCACTCCGGCCGGCAGACGGCAGGCCATCACTGGCCACTTTCCGCAGCCGCCAGCCCCAGCGCCTGGAGCCTCACCCGGCCATCCGGTTGCCGCTCCAGCACCAGAGCCGTGGCCGCCGCGAACAGGCCCGCCACGCCCCGAAGATCTGCTTCATCGAGCAGCGGCCCCACCTGCTCGTCCGCGCCCTGCAAGAAGGCTGCAGTCAACGCCACGGCGGACTGTGCCGCCGACGGGCAACCAGCCAGGGCCTCCACAATCGTCAGCAGCGCGCACCGGGCGCCAATCCCGGCGGCCACCGCCTCACGCGACCGCAACGGACGCCGACACCGCCGACACTGCACCATCAGGCACCCCCGTCCGGCGCCGTCAGCTCCCGCAACCGCCTGGGCACCACGACCGGTACAAGAGCCTGCTGCTCCGCAGTGAGGTGGAGATCCCCCAAGATCTGGCGGATCGCCAGAGCGATCAGCATGCCCTGAGACTCCGCCAACTTGATGCGCCGCTCTTCAATCCCGGCCCGGATCGCGGCCTCAGCAACGCGCACCAGGTGCGCCCTCTCCTGCTGGTACAGCTTCAACCAGACACTCGCAGCGGCCTCCTCGGTGATCCCAGCGTCATCCCCGCCGATCTTCCGACGAGTCACACCCCACACCAGCGGATGCTCAACGTTCTCGCCAGCCGCGACCTCGTAATCCAACTCCCGGACCCGGTCTCCCAGCCACGCCACATGCCCAGCAGTCCGCTGTACCTCGTCGAGCAGAGCCTGCGTCGCCGTCGTCTCAACCGGCACCCCGTACGTCGCCACCGCAGCCCGCGCCCGTGCCTCAACCGCCCGCGGCACCGCAGACACCGCCTGACTCGGCGTCCGCCCACCATGCAACTTGCACCGCCCCGCCCCGACATGATCCGTACC
>NZ_JABERD010000022.1 GCF_013044505.1 Streptomyces sp. S3(2020)
GGGGGGGGGCGGGGCTCGGGGACGGGCCGGGGGGGGGGGGGGGGGGGGGGGGGTGGAGGGGGGTGGGGGAGTGGCGAAGGTCGGGCCGGCGGGGTGGGGGGGGGGGGCACGGGGGGCGGGGGGGGGGGGGCGGGGGGGAGGGGGGGGGGGGGGGGGGGGGTGGGCGGGGGGGGGGGGGGGGGGGGGGGGGGGGGGGGGGGGGGTGGGGGGGGGGAGGGGGGGCGAAGGGTGGGGAAGCCGCGGGTCACAGCTGCCTGGTGAGGTCTCCGCCCTGCTCCAGCAGGTGCCGGATGCGGGGCAGCGCGGCCTCCGTCGGCGGGATCAGCGGGGCGCGGACGTGGGCGGAGGCGATGCGGCCCTGCTGGTGGAGCACCCACTTCGCGGGGGCGGGGTTGGTCTCGACGAAGAGGAGGTCGACCAGGGGGTGCAGGCGGTAGTGCAGGTCGCGGGCGGTCTCGAAGTCGCCCGCCTCCCAGGCCTCGTACATGCGGGCCACGGCCCGGGGCGCGATGTTGGCCACGGCGCTGACGAAGCCCGTGCCGCCGAGGGCGAGCAGCGGCAGACAGAGGAGTTCGATGCCGGACCAGACAAGCAGGGACCGGCCGCACTCGTGGATGACCCGGGAGAAGTGCTCGAAGTCCTTGGTCGTCTCCTTGATCCCGACGAAGTTGTCGAAGTCGCGGAAGAGCCGGCCGACCGTCTCGGGCGCGATGTCGACGGCCGTGCGGGACGGCACGTTGTAGGCGATCACCGGCAGGTCGGGGAACTCGCGGCAGACGGTCGCGTACCAGACGTACAGCGCCTCCTGGGTGGGGCGGGCGTAGTACGGCGTGATGACCAGGGCCGCGTCCGCGCCCGCCTCCTGGGCGGCTGCCGTGATCTCCAGGGTCTCGGCGAGCTTGTGGGAGCCGGTGCCGGGCAGGAAGGGAACCCGGTCCCCGATCTCCCGGGCGACCTCGTGGATGGCGCCGATCCGCTCGGCGGTGGACTGCGCGCTGGGCTCCCCCGTGGAGCCGCCGAGCGAGATGCCGTGCGAGCCCGACTCGATCTGGAAGCGGACGAGATCGAGCAGACCGTCGAGGTCGACGTCGCCGGAGTCGGTGAAGGGGGTGACGACGGGAGCGATCGATCCCCGGATCGTCGCGGGGTCACTGCGGAACTTCATGCGGGTTCTCCGTAAGTTGGTAGGCGGCCCGGGTGGGCTGGTTGCCGAGCCATCGCCGGTAGCGGTCGGTCCACTGGTCCGACAGCGGGTACAGGCCGTCGACGGCCGCCCCGGCACGGACTTGCTCGGTGATGAACCGCTCCTGGGTCTCCTGCTCGCGGCAGTCGGCGACCAGGTCGTGGGCCAGGTCCGGGGGAACGACGACGACGCCGTCCGCGTCGCCGACGAGGAAGTCCCCCGGGTGCACGAGGGCGCCGCCGCAGGCGACCGGGAGTCCGGTGTCCCAGGGGACGTGGCGGCGGCCCAGCACCGAGGGGTGCGCGCCCGCGTGGTACACGGGCAGGTCGAGCGCGGTGACGGTGGCGGAGTCACGGAGCCCGCCATCCGTGACGACGCCCGCCGCGCCCCGTTTCAGGGCCCGCAGCGCGAGGATGTCGCCGAGGGTGCCCGCGCTGTCGTCCCGGCGGGCGTCCATCACCAGGACGTGGCCGGGGCGCAGTTGCTCGATGGCGCGCTTCTGCGCGTTCATGCCGTTTCCGTAGCGGGAGAACAGGTCCTCGCGCAGCGGCAGGTAGCGCAGCGTGTGGGCCACCCCGACCATCGGCAGGTCCGGGCGGGTGGGACGGACCCCGTCGACCGACATGTGCGGCAGGCCCCGCTTGCGCAGCTGGGCGCTGAGCGTGGCCACCGCGACGGAGCGCAGTCCCTTGTCGAGGTCCGGGTCGAGCAAGGGCGGCGGTGTGTACGAGGGTCCCCAGGCGGCCTCCGCCTCCTCGGCCGAGAAGCGGGGCATGGCGCCGAGGCGGGCCAGCGCCGGGCCTTCGGTGACCGTGTTGGACAGCCGGCCGGTGCTCGCGCCGTCCGCGCCGACCTCGACCTCGACGGTGTCGCCGGGGACGACGACGGAGGCGCCCGCCGGGGTGCCGGTGAGGATGACGTCACCCGGTTCCAGGGTCATCAGCCGGGAGAGGTCGGCGACGAGGTCGGCGAAGGGGAAGAGCAGGGTGTCGGTGGTGTCGTCCTGGACCAGCTCGCCGTTGACCCAGGTCCGCAGCCTGAGCCGGGCCGGGTCGACGGTACGGGCGTCCAGCAGCCGGGGGCCGACGGGGGTGAAGCCGTCCCCGCCCTTGGAGCGGAGGTTCGAGCCGCGGTCGGCGTACCGCAGGTCGTAGACGCCCGCGTCGTTGGCGGCGGTGACGAAGTCGACGTGAGCCCAGGCGTCCTCGACGGCCACGTCACGCGTGTGCCGCCCGATGACCAGGGCTATCTCCCCTTCGAAGCCCATGAGTTCGCATCCGTCGGGACGGGGCAGCGGTTCTCCAGCGCCTGACAGCGACGAGGCGGGCTTGAGGAAGTACGAAGGATAGGAGACCGTGCGTCCCCGTTCCGCCGCCCGGCTGGGGTAGTTGAGGTGGACGGCGATGACCTTCGAGGGCTTGATGCCGAGTGGGTGAGGCATGGGCCTTGTGCTCCTTGGGGCTCCATCACGGGCCGGGGTGGGTGACGGGTGACCGGCTCGGGTCACCGAACTCGCCCGGGGTGGGCAGTGAGCCGATGAGTCGGCGCGTGTAGTCGTGGCGCGGTGCGGTGATCACGTCGTGGCTGGGTCCCTGTTCGACGATGCGGCCTCGGTACATCACGGCGGTGGCGTCGGCGAGGTAGCGGACCACGGCGAGGTTGTGCGAGATGAAGAGGATGGTGAGCCCGAGTTCCCGGTGGATGTCGCGGACGAGGTTGAGCACGGCGGACTGCACGGAGGCGTCGAGGGCGGAGGTGATCTCGTCGGCGATCAGGATCCGGGGGCGGGCGGCGAGCGCCCGGGCCACGGCCACCCGCTGGCGCATCCCGCCCGAGAGCTGCCCCGGGTACTTCGCCGCGGTCGCGGTGGACAGCCGTACGTTGTCCAGCAGCGCGGCGACCGCGTGGTCGACACCGGCGGGGCCGGCGGAACCGTTGGCGCGCACGACCTCGGCGAGGCTCGCACCGACGTTCATGCGCGGGTTGAGCGAGGTGTACGGGTCCTGGAAGACCATCTGCACCTTCCGGCCGTGCCGGTGGGCGCGGTCGCGGATGTCGATGCCGTCGACCAGGATCCGTCCCCCGGTGAGGGGCTGGAGTCCCGCCACCGCGCGGGCCAGCGTCGACTTGCCGGAGCCCGATTCGCCCACCAGTCCGAGCACCGTGCCCGAGGGCACGGAGAGGGAGACGTCGTCCACGGCGGTGACGGCGTCCCGGTTCCGGCCGAAGGCGACCGTGGCGGTTTCGATGTCGAGGGTGCTCACGACGTGCTCCTCGTGGTGGCGGGGGCGGGTGCCGACGGGAACCAGCAGGCGACGGCGCCCTCGGCGGAGACCTTTTCGAGGCGGGGCAGGTCGTTACGGCAGGTGTCCCGGGCACGTGGGCAACGGGCGGCGTAGGCGCATCCCGTGATGTCCTCGTCCGGGTGCGGCGGATGGCCGGGGATGGTCTCCAGCGGCTGATCGACGGGCGAGTCGAGGGTGGGCAGCGAGGCCAGCAGGGCCTGGCTGTACGGGTGGGCCGGGCCCTTGAGCAGCGTGTCGACGGACAGTTCCTCGACGACCCGGCCGGCGTACATGACGACGATGCGGCTGCACAGCGAGGTGAGCACGCCGATGTCGTGGGAGACGACCAGCGCCGCGCTCCCGTCCTCCCGGCACCGCTTGCTCAGGGTCTCCAGCACGTGGTGCTGCACGGTCATGTCCAGGGCCGTGGTCGGTTCGTCGGCGATGATCAGGTCCGCCTCCGCCATCTGCGCGGTGGCGATGAGGACCCGCTGGCGCATTCCGCCCGACAGTTCGTTGGGGTACTGGGCGAGGCGGCTCGCGGCACCGGTGATGCGCAGTTGCCGCAGCAGGTGGACGGCCTTCTCCCGGGCCGTCGTGGCGTTCGTACGCCCCTGGTTGAGGAGCCCCTCGGTCAGCTGGACACCGATGCGCAGCGCCGGGTTGAGGAACGTGCCCGGATCCTGGAAGACAACCGCGACACGGGTGCCGAGCCGGGTGCGGAGTTCCTTGTCGGAGAGCGCCGCCAGGTCGATGCCGTCGAAGTCGAGGCGCCCGGCCCGGACGGCGCCCGGGGAGCTGATCAGGCGGGCGATGGCCATGGCGGTGACGGACTTGCCCGAGCCGGACTCGCCCACCACTCCGACGATCTCCCCGGGACGGACGCGGAGGGAGACGTCGCGGACCGGAGTGGTCCAGCCCGAGCCGGTCGGGTAGTCGACGCGGAGGTTCTCCACCGTCAGCAGCGCGTCCGAGGTGTCCGGGACGGCGGGTGGCGTGGTCGTCGGTGCGGTGCCGGGTGCGGGGGTGCGGGCCGCCCGTACCGGGGTGTCCTGGCTGCGGGCGGCGCCGGCCATCGCCTCGCCCGCCAGGCCGAAGGCGACTCCGGCGACGACGATGGCGGCGCCGGGGGCGATCGTGGTCCAGGGGCTGGTGTACACGGCGGGCAGCGCGTCGCCGAGCATGCGTCCCCAGTCGAAGTCGGGTGCCTGGACGCCGAGGCCGAGGAAGCTGAGGCTGGAGAGGGCCAGGAGGGCGCCGCCGACGTTGAGGGTGACGTAGACGAGGACCGGTTCGGCGATGTTCGGCAGGACGTAGCGCAGGAACCGGCGCCGCCGGGAGATGCCGAGCATGCGGGCGGCGACCAGGTAGTCGCTGGTCTCGATGCCAGCGGTGAGCGTCTGCATGAGGCGGCCGAAGACGGGCGTCATGGTCAGCCCCATGGCGAGGACGGCGGTGCCCGCGCCCGCGCCCAGCAGGATCGTCGTGAACAGGGCGATGAGCAGGACCGGGAAGGCCATCCAGGTGGTCAGGACGGCGGCGAACACCCGCTGGACACGTCGGCCGAGGAGGACGGGCAGGGCACCGACGAGTGCGCCCAGCACGACCGCGATCAGGGTCGCGGTCAGCGCCATGACCAGCGAGGGCCGGGTCGCGGTGAGCACCCGGGCCAGGACGTCCCGGCCGAGGTTGTCCGTACCGAGCGGATGCGCCGCCGACGGGGCCTCGTTCAGGTGGACGGGATCGGGGGTGCGGGCCTCGCCGCCCCAGAGCAGCGGGCCGAGGAGGGCCAGGGTCACGAGCAGGAGGACGAGACAGGTGGCGAGGGTCCGGGTGGGCGAGGACACCAGTGCCCGGAGCCGTTGCTTGAGCATGATCATCGCTCCAGGAGGGTCGTGCGCCGGTCGAGGAGCGCGAGCAGGACGTCGACGCAGAGGTTGATGACGATGATCAGAGCCGCGTAGACGAGGGCGATGCCGCCGACGATGTTGTAGTCACGGCCGCTGATGGCCTGGATGAGGGCGTAGCCGAGGCCGGGCCAGTTGAAGACCTGTTCGACCAGGGCGGTGGCGGCCACCATGCCCGCGGCCGTGGTGCCGGCCAGGGTCAGGACCGCCGTCAGCATGTTGGGCAGCGCGTGCCGCAGATGGAGCGTGGCGGTGGGCAGGCGCTTGGCACGCGCCGCGCGCATGTAGTCGCGGCCGAGGACCTTGAGCCCCTCGACCCGGGCGACGCGGGCGATCAGGGCGGCCGAGGGCGCCGCGAGGGCGATGACGGGGAGCACGTAGGAGGCCGCGGTGTCGGCTCCGGCGACCGGGAGGACCGGCCACCAGATGCCGAGGGTGATGACGAGGGCGGCGCCCAGCAGGAACTCGGGTACGGCGGTGGCGAGGCCGGTGGCGCCGTTGAAGCCCAGTTCGAGCCCTCGGCGCCGGCCGTCACGGGTGAGGACGGCCGTGGCCAGCCCGAACGGCACGGCCACCAGGAGCGCGACGGCGACGGCCAGCGCGGCCAGCAGGAGGGACTTGGGCAGTCGGCTCGACACGACGTCGATGACCGGCTGTCCGGTGATGATCGAGGTCCCGAGGTCGCCGTGGAGGAGGCCCGAGAGGTAGTCGGTGTACTGCCGCCACAGCGGGAGGTCGAGGCCGAGCTGCGCCCGGCGGGTCTCCACCAGGGAGGGCGGGGCCGTGGGGCCGAGCGCCTGCCGTACGGGATCACCGGCCGACAGGCGTACGACGACGAAGGCCACCGAGACGATGACGAACAGCGAGAACACCGTGCGCACGGTGCGCCGGAGGAGGAAGCGTCCCCACACAGCGCCGGGCCGCCGCCGCGCGGACGTGACGTCCTCGGGATCGCCGGACACCGCGACGGCGTCCCGGGCGGGGGCCGGCTCCCGATGCCAGTGCTGCATGACGGACATGTGCTGTCTTCCTTCCGTGCTGTTCGCGAAGGCTCGGGCGTCCCGCTACTTGGTCAGGCGGATGCTCGAGCCCTTGACGACGCCGAGCTGGCCGACCCGGAACTTCACGTGGGAGCCGTAGACGGTCTTGGAGTTGGCCTCGATGGGCGTCACATCGGCGGCCTTGATCAGAGCGGCCTCGGCCTGGCCCCAGGTGGCGCAGGACGCGCTGCCGGAGATCTTCTGCGCCTTGGCCACCGCCTGGCGGTAGTCGGCGTTGTCGACGGCGGCGAAGTTGCGGCCCTTGGGCGGCGCCTGGCCGTCCACCAGGATCTTCCAGACGCTGGGGTCCTCGGTGTTGAAGGGAGCCCATACGACGTCCCAGTCGCCGCCGGTGAAGAGCGTGGTGGCGTAGGTGTCGGAGCCGGTGAGTTCGACCTTCACCCCGAGCTTGGTCCACTGGGACTGGAGGAGTTCCACGGCGGAGACCAGGTCGGAGCCCCGGTTGCTGGGATACAGCACCTTGAGGCTCAGCTGCTTGCCGTCCTTGGCCCTGATCCCGCCGCTCCCGGCCTTCCAGCCCGCCTTGTCGAGCGCGGCCCCGGCCTGCTGGAGCGTGCCGCTGGGCAGGTTGCCGGTGATGGCGTCGTAGGAGCAGACCGCCGGCTCGCCGGTGACGATCGACTTCAGCTTGCTGCCCCGGCCGCCGGTGGCCACGGAGCCGAGGGCGTCCAGGTCGAGCGCCTGGGCCAGGGCCGTACGTACGGTCTGGTCGGCGGCGACGCGTCCGGCGGCCTGGTTGTAGAGGAGCAGGGCGGGGTCGGCCTTGACGGTCGTGCTGGTGAGTCCCGCCTTGTCGAGGCGGTCGCGGTCGGCGCCGCCCACGGTGGCCAGCGTCAGGCCGCCGGTGGTGAGCAGGTTGGCCCGGGTCGCCTCGCTGGGCACGACCTTGACGACGACCTTGGCCGGTACGCCCTTGTCCTCGGCCGAGGCCCCGTCCGCGCCCCAGGTGTAGTCCTCGCGGAGGGCGAAGGTGTAGCTCTGGCCGGAGACCGACGAGGTGAGGGCGTACATGCCGGACCCGGAGGTCTTCGCCGTCAGCTCGGCCGGGGCGTCCGCTCCCGCACCGCACAGGATCGGCATGTAGCTCAGGTTCTGGAGCAGGAAGCTGCCCGCCCGGGGAGCGGTGATGGTGAGGGTGTTCGCCTCGTCGTCCGCGACCACCTTGGAGCCCGCCGGTATGTAGGCGTCGAGCCACGGGGAGGCGTTCTTGGCGTCGAGCACCCAGGCGAAGGTCTTCGCCACGACGCTCGGGGTGACGGCGGAGCCGTCGGCGCAGGTGACGTTCTTGCGGAGGGTGAAGGTCGCCGTCGTCGGCGTCACCTTCCAGGACTCGGCCAGTTCGCCGGAGTAGTCCTTGTCGCCGACGGTGCGGGAGACCAGGTGGTCGTAGGCGAGGGAGCCGATGGCGGTGCCAGCGTTGGTGGCGTTGGTCAGCGGGTTGAGTGCTCCCGGGTCCGCGTCGACGGCGATGGTGGCCGTGCCGTCGGTGACGTAGCCGGTGTCGCCGGTGCCGGATGTCGTCTGGGCGGTGCAGGCGGTCAGCAGCAGACCCGCGCACGCCGTGGTGGTGAAACCTCTGTGCCGCATTCGTATGTCCTTTGCTCGCGTGACGCCGCCCCGGCACCCAGGTGCCTCACCCGCCGCGTCCACTTGGGGAAGTAATGCCGCCTATGCCCCTTGCGGCCACTGCAATGAATATAATCAATTGCATGCTTGGTGTGTGTTGCGAAACGGTCTCGATCGCCTACAGGTCCCGTGCGCCCATGACGGTCTTGGACTCCAGGAACTCCGCCAGGCCGGCGGCACCGCATTCGCGGCCGATGCCGGACTGCCGGTAGCCGCCGAAGGGGGCGCCGACGTCGAGGCCCGCTCCGTTGATCCCGACCGTGCCCGTACGCAGCCGCTTCGCGACGCCCAGGGCTCGCTGGGGGTCCGCCGACCAGACGCCGCCGGACAGGCCGTAGTCGCTGTCGTTGGCGAGTTCCACGGCCTGGTCCTCGCTGTCGTAGCCGGTGACGGCCAGCACCGGACCGAAGACCTCCTCGCGGAAGATCCTCATCCCTGGGGTGACGCCGCCGAGCACGGTGGGCGCGATGTAGGCGCCGGGGCCGAGTTCGGGCAGGGCGTCCGGGCCGCCGGTCAGCAGCGTGGCGCCGTCCGCCAGTGCCCGTTCGATGTGCTCGCGGACCCGCTTCAACTGAACGGTCGAGGCCAGCGGGCCCATAACGGTGTCGTAGATGAGGGGGTCGGAGGGCTGCCACCTGGCTGTCGCCGCGACGACGGCCTTGTGCCACTCCTCCAGATCCGCCCTCGGCACCAGCAGCCGGGTCAGCGCGGCGCAGGTCTGGCCGGTGTTGGCGAAGCAGGACCGGACCACCTGTTCGGCGGTGGCCGGCACGTCGGCGTCGTCGAGGACGACGGCCGCGGACTTCCCGCCGAGTTCGAGGGCCACCTTCTTGATCGTGGCCGCCGCGCTCCTCGCGACCCGTTCGCCCACCGCCCGGGAACCCGTGAAGGTCACCATGTCGACGTCGGGATGGGCGCAGAGCGGCTCGCCGACGGAGGCGCCGTCGCCGAACACGACGTTGAACACCCCTGCGGGGAGCCCCAGTTCGTCGACGAGTTCGGTGAGCACGGCCGCGTTGAGCGGGGCGACCTCGCTCGGTTTCAGCACCACCGTGCAGCCCGCGAGAAGCGCGGCACCGGCCTTGAGCACAATCTGGTGCAGCGGGAAGTTCCAGGGGGTGATGGCGGCGACGACGCCCACCGGTTCGCTGACGACAAGCGAGTTGGACACGGGCCGGGGCCCGGGCAACTGCTTCGCGGCGTCGATCAGGGCTTCCAGGTCGGCGATGGCCACACCGACCTGCGCCTGTCGGGCGAAGGTGAGGGGCGCCCCCATCTCGGTGGCCAGGGTGAGCGCCAGCCGTTCGCGGTTCGCCTCAAGGGCCACCGCCAGATCCGCGACCGCCTGGATGCGCCGGCTCAGCGGAGTGGCCGCCCACTCCGGGAAGGCCGCGCGCGCGGCCCGGACCGCGCGGTCCACGTCGTCACGGTCTCCGGCGGCCACGGAACCGGCCGTCCGGAGTGTCGCGGGGTTGAGTACGTCGATCACGGGCGCCGCCGGGGCGGGCCGGGTCCAGGAACCGTCTATGTAGTGTCCGAACGGACTGGTCATGAGGACTCCTCCCTGACGAGGTGGGCGTCCGGGGCCAGCGGTGCGGGCCTCGGGATTCCCTCGTGGATGAGGTGCCAGGGTGAGGGGAACTCACCGACCGGCACGTCGATCAGAACGGGTTCGTTGGCGCTCACCGCCTCGGCGAGGACGCCCTGGAGTTCCTTGGGCGTCCAGGCACGCGCGGAGGCGATGCCGAAGGCGGCGGCGAGCTGCGGGTAGTCGGGGTTGGTGAGGTCGGTGGCGAAGTAGCGGGCGCCGTACCGGTTCTTCTGGATGCGCCGCACGTTGCCGTAGAAGCCGTCGTGGAAGACGACGGTCACCAGCCCCAGGTCGTACTTGCGGGCGGTCGACAGTTCCTGCAACGTCCAGGAGAATCCGCCGTCGCCGTTGATCGACACGACGGGCCGGTGCGGATCGGCGGCCTTGACGCCGAGCGCGGTCGCGAAACCGTAGCCGAGGGTGCCCTGGTAGCCGGGGCCTATGTAGGTGCGGGGCCGGTGGGCCGGGTAGCAGGCGCTCGCCGCGTACCCGACCTGGGTGAACTCGCTCACCAGCACTCCGTCGCCGGGGAGGGCCTGCCGGATCGCGTCGAGGTACTCGCGCTGCGGGCCGATGTCCGCGAACTGCTCCTGGAGCCAGGCCCGGACGGCGGCGAACTCGCTGTCGCGCTTCGGCCGGGAGGGCTTGCCGACCTCCTCCACCAGGCCGCTCAGTCCGAGGGCCGCGTCGGCATGCAGGCGTAGGTCGGCCTCCCGGGGACCGTGGAGGTCGTCGTGCTCGGCGTTGAGGAGGATCACCTTGGCGCCGGCGGTGTCGATCCGGGTGCCGAACGTGGAGACGAAGCGGGTGCCCACGGCGAGCACGACATCGGCGTCGGGCCGGAAGGCACGCAGCGCCAGGGCGTCGAAGGCCAGCCGGTGCCGGGCGTCGATGGCGCCCCGCCCGTTCTCGCTGACCAGGACGGGCGCCTCCAGGGTCTCCGCGAGCGCGAGGAGCGCCGGGGACGCGTCGGCGGCGAGAACACCGCCGCCGACGTAGATCAGCGGGCGACGCGCTCCCCGCAGCAGCCGGGCGGCCTCCGCCAGTGTCTTCGGGTCGGGCTGTACGGGTCCCGCGGCGACGCGGCCGGGGATCGCGGCCTGCGCGGTCGCGGCCAGTACGTCCGGCGGCAGTTCGAGGGCCACCGGTCGTGGCCGCCCGCCGCGCAGTTGTCGGAAGGCCTCCGCCACCAGGCCGGGGATCTGCTCCGCCGAGCGGGCCGTACCGGTCCACTTCGTCAGCCGCTCCAGGATGCCCGTCTGGTCGGGGATCTCGTGCAGGGCGCCGAGGCCCTTGCCGATGGCCCGGGAGTCGATCTGCCCGGCGAGCAGCAGGACGGGCGAGTTGGCGGAGTAGGCGGTGGCCAGGCCGGAGAGCGCGTTGAGGACGCCGGGCCCCGGTACGACCATGGCGACGCCGACCTCGCCGGTGCTGCGGGCGTAGCCGTCGGCCATGTAGGTGGTGGCCTGTTCGTTGCGTGCGCAGAGGAAGTCGATCCGGTCGGCGCGCTGGTACAGCGCGTCCGCCGCCGCGTCGAGCTGCACACCGGGGATGCCGAAGACACGGGAGACCCCTTGGGCCGCCAGGGACTCGGCCAGCAGGTCGCCGCCGGTCGGCGTGTTCACAGGGTTCACGGTTCTTCCCACTTCTCGGCTCTCTCACTTCTCGAAGCCAAATGATTTAATTCGTTATAGTTGATAATATCGAAACGTCGATTCACGTCAAGACCGATGCGCTACGTAGGATCGACCGAAGCAGTCCGACGGCCCCCGCCGCCGGGCACGGTGAGGGAGTGTCATGGCAGGAGCAGCGAAGGCCGCCCGTCCGGTGCCGCAGGACGGTTCCGTGACCTTCGGGCGCGCTCGCAGCACGGGGTCCGTCGTCGACGCGGTCGTGGAACAGGTGGAGCGGACCATCACCGAGCGGCAACTGCCCGCCGGTTTCCGCTTCGGCACGAAGCACGAACTCTGCGAGCAGTTCGACATCGCCCCGGCCACGCTCGGCGAGGCCCTGCGTGTCCTGCGCGGCCGTGGCGTGATCGAGGCGCGGCCCGGACCCGGAGGCGGCCTGTTCGTCACCGAACGCTCTCCCCTGCTGCGCCTGGCCCACAGCGTGATGCAACTGCGCGAGCAGGGCGCCACGGTCAACCAGATGGTCGCCGTCCTGGACGCGCTGGACGAGTCCGTCGTCAGCGACGCCGCCGCGCACCGCACCGACGCGGATCTCCAGGACCTCGATGAGCTGATGGAGCAGGTCAGCAAGGTCTGGCACAAGCCCGTCGACGGACTCCGCGCGAACTGGCGACTGCACCGCCGTATCGCCGAGATCTCGCCCAACCCGGTGCTGCGCGCCTTCTACCTGAACCTGGTCGACTACATCGAGGGCGAACTCGCCGACGGCGGCCCCGGGCAGGCGTCCCTGGAGGTACCGGGGTTCGACGCCGGTTCGGCGGACCGCCTCGACATGCACCGGGCCCTCGTCGAGGCGATCCGCGACGGCGATCAGGACCAGGTGCGCTCGGCGGTACTGCGGCACCGTACGCTCGGGCGCCCGCTCACTCCAGGGCAGCGACCCTCCTGCTGAGTTCGTCCGGGTCGACCTGGCTGATCCCGACAGCGGGGTCCACTCGTACGACAACCCCGGCGGCCGGGCGCGGTACCGCGCGGGTCAGATCGGCCGCGGGCTCGTCGACCCAGGCCCAGGGCCGCTCACCGGCGTAGGACAGGATCGCGGGCAGCTTGTCGAACTGGACCGGCAGGAACGGCCACGGCTCACGCGGAAGCCGCAGGACGTCGCGGAGTGCCTCGTGAGCCACATGGCCCCATTCGGACGCCCAGACGATCTGGAACCCGTCGGACAGCGTGGCCAGCCGGTCCGGGGCGTCGTCCGCGACGACGAGATCACGGCCCCACTTCGCCCAGGCCCTCAGCCGGACCCTGGCGGCCGGTACACGGGGAGGGTCCTCCAGGGTGATCACTCCGCTGACGCCCAGCACCAGCAGGGGCCGGTCCCGGCCCGGGGCCTGTGGCGTGTAGCCGCTCACGCACCCGCCGCTTCCGCCGACGTCCGCCGCTCGTCGGCGTGGTCACCGCCGTCGCCGCCCTCGATGTAGTTGCCGCCCTCGACGCGGATCGGGGAGGCCTCCTCGTCGAAGACGACCCCTGCCGGGTCCTGGCCCTGCGCCACGGCCCGTATCTGGCGGGCCATCATGCGCCGGAGCATCGCGACGCCCTGATCGGTGGTGGTCAGATGATCCTCGTGGTGGAGCGAGATGGCGCCCTGGCTCTTCTGCGCCTCGTAGTCGCCGGGCATCGCCTGGTGCTCGGCGTCGGTCAGCTCGGACCACGGCCGTCCCTGGTGCGTGGACCGGAGCTTGCGCAGGAAGTCGGGGTCGGTGTCGCGCGCCACGGTGAAGATCTTGAAGCTGGTGTCGTCCAGGGGAACCACCCAGCCGATGATGCTGGTCTGCCCGGCGGTGAGGCGCGGGCTGGCGACGACCCGAAGGTTGGGGAACATGACCTCGGTGACCCGCCGCAGCCGCCGCCCGTCGGCCAGCTCGCGGACCTGCACGGAACGCACTCCGCGCTCGGTGTACTCGAAGGTGACCTCGGGCATCAGGGCCATCTCCGGGGTGAACTGGAACCCGCTGAACCGGGCGTGGAGGATCGGCACATGGAACGGGTCCAGCACGTTCTCCCAGTGCTGGAGCCAGTTGAAGTCCAGGAGCGCCGGCCCGCCCCCGCCGACACCGGAGTCGTCCACGATCAGCTGTTCGCCGTCGGCGAGGTTCTCCAGGGTGTCGTAGCGCGGCAGCACCGGCTTGCGCGCCGGATCACCGAGGTAGGCCCACACCAGACCGTACTGTTCGGCGACCGGGTACCAGGGCTGGCGGATACGGGCCCGATGCGGCCCGAGTTCCGGCTCGCACGGCTGCTCCAGACAGTGTCCTCGCGGGTCGAAGACCCAGCCGTGGTAGCAGCAGCGGATGCCGTCGTCCTCGACGCCTCCGTAGAAGAGGGAGGCACCCCGGTGCGCGCAGCGCGGGTGCAGCAGGCCGACGGCGCCCCGGCGGGTGCGGAAGAGGATCAGGTCCTCGCCGAGGATCCGTACGGCCCTGGGGGTGGTCGTCGCCTCCTCGGACCTGGCGACGGGCTGCCAGTAGCGGCGCAGCACCTCGCCGTACGGGGTGCCCGCGCCGACCTGCGCGAGGTCGAGGTTGGGCTCACGCAGGCGCAGCCCGTATGCCGTCCCGGTGTCCATGTGATCGCTCCGCTCGTCGGGGGTTCGTGGTGTTCGTGGCGCACCTGGGGTCTGTGGCGCGGCCGGTCAGAGGTCGAGTACGAGCCGTGGTGTGCGGGCGCGTGACACGCATATGAGGACGGTTTCGTTCGCCGCGCGCTCCTCGCGGCTCAGGACCGAGTCGCGGTGGTCCGGTTCGCCGTCGATCACGGGTGTCTCGCAGCTGCCGCAGATCCCCTCCCGGCACGAGCTGGCGACGGCCACCCCGGCGGTCTCCAGTGCGGCGAGGACGCTGGTCTCCGGGTCCACGGCCACTGTGACGCCGGAGCGCCGGCACTCCACCTCGAACGCCTCCGCCGACACCGGTCCGGTGGCGGCGCGGGCCTGGAACCGCTCCACGCGCAGGGTGCCCGGCGGCCATCCGAGGCTGGACTCGTCGAGTGCCGAGAGGAGTCCCTCGGGCCCGCAGGCGTAGACCCGGGTCGCCTCGGTCACCCGGCCCAGCCACCGCGCCGGGTCGGCCCGGCCGTCGCGGTCCTCGGCCACGATGTCCACGGGCCCGGTCAGGAGCGGATCGCCGAGGAAGGCCATGCGGTCGAGCGAGCGGCCCAGATAGAGCAGCCGCCAGGGTCTGCCCGCGGCCCGGCACTCCCTGATCATCGGCAGCAGCGGAGTGATCCCGATGCCACCGGCGACGAACAGGGTCAGGTCGCGGCCGGGCGCGAAGGGGAAGTTGTTGGCGGGGGCGTCGACGGTCAGTACGTCGCCGGGTCTGAGGCGCTCGTGGATCCACCGGGAGCCGCCACGGCTCGACCGCTGACGGAGCACCGCGACCCGCCACTTCGAGGTGTCCGCGGGGTCCGAGCAGAGCGAGTACGTGCGCTCCATGCCGTTGCCGAGCCGGATGCCGATGTGCGCGCCGGCCTCCCAGACGGGCAGCGGGCCGCCTTCCGCCGGGCGCAGTTCGAGGGAGCAGACGCCCTCCGCCTCCCAGCGCAGACCGGTCACCCTCATCCGCCGCGACTGGTCCGTCTGCGGACCCATGACTGCCTCCGAAACTCCGACTGCTTGACCACACTCAATACAACAACATAAATGGTTATAGTCAATAGGTGCTGTCCCCCGTCCCTCCACCCCAAGGAACGATCAGGTGTCGAACCTTCGTCTGCGTGACCTCTCAGGCATCCCCGACTACAGGCCCGGCAAGGCGGCGTTGCCCTCGCCCATGGGCGCGTCCACCCACAAGCTCTCCTCGAACGAGAACCCCTACCCACCGCTGCCCTCGGTGGTGGAGGCCCTCCACTCCGCGGCACAGCTGATGAACCGCTATCCCGAGACGGCGGCGAGCGAGCTGACGGCGGAGCTGCGCTCCCGCTTCGCCGTCGACGCGGCCAACCTGGTGCTGGGCAGCGGCTCGGTCGAGATCGTCTCGCAGCTCATCAGGGCGACCGCCGGTGAGGGCGACGAGGTCGTCTTCGCCTGGCGCTCCTTCGAGGCCTACCCGATGCTGACGCTGGCGGCGGGCGCGGTCCCCGTCCCCGTACCGCTCACAGCGGACCACCGGCACGATCTCGACGCCATGCTGGCGGCCATCACCGAGCGCACCAGGCTGGTCCTCGTGTGCAACCCGAACAACCCCACGGGTACGACCGTCGGCCAGGCGGAACTGGACCGGTTCCTCAGCCGCGTCCCCGAGGACGTCACCGTCGTCATCGACGAGGCGTACGTCCAGTTCAACCGGCGTGCGGACAGCCCTCAGGGCATCGACTACTTCCGTCGCCACTCCAACGTGGCGGTGGCCCACACCTTCTCCAAGGCCTACGGCCTGGCCGGTCTGCGGGTGGGCTACGCCATCGCCCCGGCGCCCCTGGCCACGGCGATGCGCAAGGTGGCGCTGCCCTTCGGAGTCACCTCGCTCGCGCAGGCGGCGGCGGTCGCCTCACTGCGGGCCGAGGACGAACTCGCCGTGCGCGTGGACTATCTCGTGCGGGAGCGCACCAGGGTGGCGGAGGCGCTGCGGAAGCAGGGGTGGAAGCTCCCGGAGAGCGAGGCCAACTTCCTGTGGTTCCCGCTCGGCCCCGACACCACGGCGGCAGCCGCCGAATTCGAGGCCCGGGGGCTCATGGTCCGGCCCTTCGCGGGCGAGGGTTTCCGGGTCACCGTCGCGGAGACCGAGGCCAACGACAGGATCATCGAGGCGGCGGCTGCGGTGCTGAAGGGAGCACGGATCACTCAGCCGTGAGGATGTCCCGGAGCGTCCGTACGGCGTCGTGTACGTCGGTGTGCCGGACGTAGAGGGGGTTGAAACCGAGCCGGATGATGTCCGGCCTGCGGAAGTCCCCGATGATGCCGTGCTTGTCGAGCGCCTCGGTGAGGTCGGCGGCCCTCGGGTGGCGCAGCGCGACATGGCCGCCACGTCGCTCCTCGGAACGCGGAGTCACCACGTCGACGCCGTGGACGGCCAGGAACGCATCGGCCAGGGTGATGGCCAGACCGGTGAGGGACAGGCTCTTGGCCCTCACCTCCGTCATGGTCACGCCCGCGTAGGCGCCGAGGGCGGCTTCGAGGGCGAGCAGGCTGAGAATCGCGGGGGTGCCCACGCGAGCCCTGTCGATGCCGGCCGCCGGTTCGTACGGGTCGTCCATGGCGAAGGGGCGGGCGTGCCCGTGCCAGCCGGTGAGCGGCTGGTCGAGGTGTGCGCGGTGGCGCTGGTTCACGTACAGGTAGGCGGGGGCGCCGGGGCCGCCGCTGAGGTACTTGTACCCGCAGCCGACGGCCAGGTCGACGTCCCAGGCGTCGAGTTCGACGGGCAGGACACCGGCGCTGTGGCAGAGGTCCCAGACGCTCAGGGCACCGACGCGATGCGCGGCGGCGGTGAGCGCGGGTGCGTCGAGGAGTTCGCCGGTGCGGTAGTCGACGTGGTTGAGGACGACGGCGGCCACGTCGTCGTCGAGTACGGCGTCGAGGTCACGCGGGCGGGCCCGGCGCACGGTGACGCCGAGCAGCCTGGCCACGGAGTCGGCGATGTAGAGGTCGGTGGGGAAGCTGTCCGGGTCGATGACGAGAACACCGCGACCGGGCCGCAACCGTACGGCGCAGACCATGGCCTTGAACAGGTTGACCGAGGTGGAGTCGCCCACGACGACCTGGCCGGACGCGGCGCCGATCAGTCGGCCGACCACCGCACCGACCCGGACCGGGGCGTCCCACCAGCCGTTGGCGTCCCAGGAGCGGATCAGGTCCGTTCCCCACTGGCGGCGGACGACGTCGGCCACGGCGTCGGGGACGGCTGCCGGGAGTGCGCCGAGGGAGTTGCCGTCCAGGTAGACGACGCCGGGCGGCAACAGGAAGCGGTCGCGCACGGGGGCGAGCGGGTCGGCGGCGTCGAGTGCCTCCGCGTGGGCCCGGTCGGTCGGGGCGTAGTGGTTCACGGTGGTGTCCTTCGGTCGGGTCCAGGGGGCGGTCCGGGGTGCGGAATCCAGCCGGTACCCGGTATGCCGTATGTGCCTGAGCGTCCTGTCCGCCCGGCGCGTCCGGCAACTGATCGCCCGCATCGGAAATCGGCGGCCACGGACGGGGGCGGGCTCCACCGGCGGCACCGTGGTCGTATCAGGTGAATCAGTTGGTGCTGGTCGGGCGCGTTCCTAGCGTGGGGTCATGTCCCTCAGCGATGTCATGGATGCCGACAGAGATGTCATGGATGCCGAAGTCGTGCCTCGACGGGCCGGTGGTCTGCGTGGCGGGCCGGGGCGGTCGTCGTGAGCGGGGGTGTGCTCTACCGGGGCATGGACCGGGCCGCGCTGGACCGCGCGTACTCGCCCAGTTCGACGGCCCACGACATGTCCGGGGCGCTGCGCGAGTGGACGGTGCGCAGCGAGGCGGCGCGTGCGCTGCTCGGCCGTCCTCGGGAGCTGCGCTACGGCCCGGCGGGGCGGCAGGTCGTCGACTTCTTCCCGGCGGGCCGTCCGGGGCGGGGCGGGAAAGGGGCGCCGCTGCTGGTGTTCCTGCACGGGGGCTACTGGATCGAGGGCTCCCGGCACGACTCGGCGTTCCTCGCCCCGTCGTTCGTACCGCGCGGTGTCGCCTACGCCGCTGTGGGCTATCCGCTCGCCCCGGCCGCCGGTCTGGACGAGATCGTCGCCTCGTGCGAGCAGGCCGTCGAGTTCCTCCACGCGCGGGCACGGGACCTGGGGGTGGACGCGGACCGGGTCCATCTGTGCGGCCTGTCGGCGGGCGCGCATCTGGCGGCGATGGTCGCGACCGGACGGACGGCACACCGCGTCCGCGGGCTCACCGCCGTCAGCGGCGTCTACGATCTCCGGCCCGTCGCGCTCAGCTATGTCGGCGAGCCGCTGCGGCTGGACGCCGTCTCCGCCACCCGCAACAGCCCGCTGCACCGGCTGCGCGCGGGCCTGCCCCCGCTGGTCACCGCCTACGCGGAGCACGACACGGGCGAGTTCGTCCGGCAGAGCGCCGAGTTCGCGGGCGCCTGGCAGAACGCCGGAAACACGGGCCTCCTGATCGAGGAGGCCGGCACCCACCACTTCGACGTCGTCCACCGGTGCGGCGATCCACGCTCCGCGCTCGGCGCGGCCATCCTCGAACAGATCGGAGACACATCATGACGTCCGCACAGCAGGCGGTCCCGGAAAGCCCCGAACCTCCGGCCGGCTGCCCGGTCACCGGGGGCGGGCCGAGCCGGGTCGGCACCCTGAGCGAGGAGCAGCGGCGCGAGCGGGCGGTGGCCACCGGCGGCCGGCCGATCCTCGACTTCGACGGCGAGCGCTCCCCCTATGTCGCCTACGGCGAGATCGACGTACTGCTCAGCCTTCAGAAACCGCCGAGCGGAACGCACGACGAAATGCTCTTCCTGATGTCGGGCCAGCTGATGGAGCTGATGTTCAAACTGATGACGCACGAGCTGACCGAGGCCAAGCGGCGGATCGCCGACGACGAGATCCCCGCCGCCCTGCTCACCTTCCAGCGCGTCACCCGGGTGCAGGAACTCCTGGTGAAGGGCTGGGACGTGGTCAGCACGCTGAGCCCGGCCCAGTTCCTGGGCTTCCGGGACCACCTCGGTGAGGCCTCCGGATTCCAGTCCGCCGGCTACCGGCACCTGGAACTCCTCCTCGGCAACAAGCAGCCCGGCATGCTCGGCCCGCACCGCGGCAGCCCGCACACCCACACCGCCCTCAGCGCCGCACTGGCCGCGCCGAGTCTCTACGACGAGACGATCGCGCTCCTGCACCGCCGCGGTCACCCGGTGGCCGCCGAACACCTCGACCGCGACCTCACCCGCCCCTACGAGCCCCACTCCACCGTCGAACAGGCCTGGCTGGAGGTGTACGCCGACCAGAGCCCCGGCAACGACCTCTTCCTCCTCGGCGAGGCACTGATCAACCTGGCCGATCTGTACCGGCAGTGGCGGTACCGTCACCTGATCGCCGTCGAACGCGTCATGGGCTGCAAGCCCGGCACCGGCGGCACCAGCGGCGTCGAGTGGTTGCGCCGGATCTGCGAGCACCTCTTCTTCCCCGAGCTGTGGAGCGTCAGGACCCAACTGTGACGATCACCTTCCGCGTCCCCCCAGGAGCTGACGACCGTATCGGCTTCACCTACTCCCCGCTGCTGGAAACCGTGCTCAGTCTCCATGTCCTGGCCGAGCCCAAGCACCATCCCCTGCAGCATGCCTGGGTACGTCGGATGCGCCGGCTCCCGGTGGGACTGCGGCGGGAGATCACCACCCTCTCCTTCACCTTCCGCGAGTACTTCCCCGCGTTCTGCTTCCCCTCGGCGCACGGCCCGCAGGCGTCCTTCGCCCAGGAGATCGAACGGCTGCGGGCACTCCCCCACGACCAGGTGCGCGAGGAGTTCGCGGTGGCGCTGGTCGGTGATGTGGCCCGGGGCCAGGGCGGTGTGCCGCCCGACTCCGCGAGCGGACCGGAGGCGGACGACGCCGTGCGCAGGACGCTGGCCGAGGACCCCGGAGCACTGCTGGAGCGGTTCGTCTCCCTGCTCGGCGACTACTGGGAGGCGGCGTTCGCCGAGGAATGGGAACGGCTCTCCTCCCAGCTGGCCGACACGATGACGGAGATCGGTGAGGAACTCGCCGTCCGTGGTCTGTTCGGGCCGCTGCGCCGGCTCGCCCCGGAGGTCGGATCCGATCCCGTGGACCGCCGGTTCTGGCTCGACCGCCCGCACGACCACGAGGTCACGCTCTCGGCCGAGGACCGCCTCACCCTCGTCCCCAGCGTCTACGTATGGCCCCACGTACGCGTCAACTGCGACCCGCCCTGGCCGCTCGGCGTGGTCTTCCCGGTGAGCCATCTCCAGCGTGCGGCCCATGTGTCGATGGCTCCCCCGGAGCTGATCGCCACCCTGCGCGCGGTGGCCGAGGAGACCCGGCTGCGGCTGCTGCGGCTGCTCGCCCAGCGTCCCCGCAGCACGGAGGAACTCGCCCCGCTGCTGCACCTGACCCCGGCGGCGCTCTCCAAGCACCTGCGCGTGCTGGCGAGGGCCGGTCTCGTCACCACCCGCCGTGACGGCTACTACGTGCTGTACAGCGCCGACCGCGACCGCCTCGCCGCACTCGCCCCCAGCCTGCACACCTACGTCCTGGGGACGGGCGGCGGCCGCGACGGGCGGCCTTTCTGACGCTGCCTCTACGACACCCCGTTCCGTTCGCCGCGCGTCAGGCGGTCGGCCCGAGAGCCGACCGCCCGGTCACGGCCCGTGGGTCCCGGGCCGCGGCGCTCCGTACCGGAGTCCGGTCAGGCCTGGGTCTGCCACTGCTGGCAGTAGTTGTTCAACCACGTCCACAGGCGGACGTCGGTGCCGTCGGCGCTGCCGCAGTTGGCGACATCGGCGACCTTGCCGCTGTTGGGGTTGAGCAGTCGGACCCAGCCGCTGTCAGTACTGGTGAGGGACCAGCGCTCGCAGGCGTTGTTCACCAACGTCCACTGCTGGATGTTGGTGCCGTCGGCGGTGCCGCAGCCGGTGACGTCGATCGCCTTGTCGCTGTGGGTGTTGATGATCCGGCTGGTGCCGTCGGGGAGTTCCTCGATCCGCCACCTCTGGTTGGCACCGCCGTGGCAGGTCCAGAGCTGGATGTTCGCCCCGTCCGCGGTGGACCAGCCGTTCACGTCGAGGCACTTGCCGGTGGCCCGGTTGACCAACATGAAGTCGTTGGGGGTGTAGATGAAGCCGATCTTGTCGACCTCGTCGCCGGTGCGGCCGTGGAATCCGGAGATCTGCCAGCCCGTGGGCGCGGTGACGGTGGTGCAGTCGGACGTGGTGGCGCCACCGGCCAGGGTGTTGCCGAGGTTGGTGGTGAACTTGGCGTAGAAGACGCGGGTATGGCCGTCGTGCTTGGCCCGGCACAGGTAGGCACTGGTCACGTACTCGGTGCTGCCCAGGGTCAACGAGCGGTACGTGCCGCCCGTGCCGCCGTGGGTCAGCGTGGTCCCGTTGCTCAGGGTCACTCCGACCTGGTCGACCCGGGATCCGGCGCGCAGCGAGATCGCGGTCGCCTGCGCACCCGAGGGCACGGCGGCGATGTCGGTGAAGTAGTCGCCGTGCGGGCCGCCGAACTGGTCGCTGAACTCGAAGGCGGGGTTGGTGCTCCAGCTGAAGGACGCGGTGATGGGGTCGTGGTCGGAGAGCATGAGTCCGGTGCCGTCCTCAAGGAACTTGGCATGCTCGTTGTTGTAGTTGGTTGCGTTGAGGGTGACGAACTTGCTGCCGCGGTAGAGGATCTTGTCGACGACCTCGCAGGTGTTGGGCACGGTGGCGCCGGTCTGGTCGCAGACGAGCGCGTCGCTGCCCTTGGCGGGGGCCACGCCGCCTCGGATGAGCTGGACCCAGGTGTCGGTGAGGTTGTTGGTGGTGGCGAACTCGGCGATGGTGTCGCCGGAGCGCGTGTAGCGGGTGTTGGTGTCGCCCATGACCACGACGGCGTTGCCCGCGGAGTGGGATTGGATGAACTCGGTCAGCTGGTTGAGGTTGTCGGCCCGCGACTCCAGGTCGCCGTCGCTGGTGCCGGCGTTGGTGTGCAGGTTGTAGAAGTCGACGTAGACGCCCTCCGCGAGGCGCTCCCGCATGAAGGTGAAGCCCTTGGGGGTCAGGCAGTCACCGGAGTCCCACTGGCAGGAGTCCCAGCCGACCCGTTCGAAGTCGTCCTCGTCGTAGGAGATCTTGGAGAGGGTGTTGAGGCCGCTGCCGATGCCGGCGCCGCCGCTGGTGGGGGTGCGGTAGGCGTGGTTGGTGTCGCCGGCGTAGAGGTAGGCGTGGTAGTTGAAGTCCTCCTGGACCTGGACGATGTCGTACGGCGCGATCCGCTGCCCGATCGCCGTCGTGGACGTCTTGCGGTCGGTGGACGCGCTGGAGAGGATCTCCGGGAGCCCGGCGACGTTGTAGGACAGCACGTTGAAGGTGCCGGAGTCCACCGCCGCGGCAGGGGTCGCCGTGGCCATGGTCATGCCGACCACGCCGGTGAGCAGGAGAGCTCCGGTCGCCAGACCGGAGAGCAGTCTTCGCATCGTTGCCTCTTGTGTGGGGTCGTGCAGGCGCCGACGCCAATGAACGGTCCATGCCAAGTAGGGGCGGGCATGCACCGGTCGCGACGAAGTCGGCTCCGCCGAACGGGATGAGAGGGGTCCGCACACCCCGCGAGAGAGCGTGGGGTGGCGTCAAGTCGGCACTGTACCCATCAGTAGCCATCCCATGTAAGCACCCGAACGGAACCGATTCGGACTCATGGCTTCCTCAGCGATCGGGCCTAACTCCCCCGGCGGGAAAGGGAATACACAGCCTTCTCTCCACAGGCGGGAATCGGATTCGTCCCATGACGTCAGCGGCACGAGCGTGTGCGCGGGCGTCGCGGATCAGCCCGCGTGGGTCTTCCCCAGTCCGAAGATCCGCTGGGCGTGCCCGTGCAGGAACAGGTCCCGGGAGACGTCGTCGAGTTCGAGCCCGTCCAGGTCGGCCAGCGCCCGATCGGCCGTGATCATGGGGTAGTTGGTGCCGAAGAGCACCTTGTGCCGGCCGTCGCGAAGATAGCGGACGAGTTCCGGCGGAAAGCGTCGGCACGTGTACGCCGAGGTGTCGATGTACACGTTCTCGTGCTTGCGGGCCACCGCGATCATCTCCTCCGTCCACGGATACCCGATGTGCCCGGCGACGACGGTGAGTTCCGGGAAGTCCAGGGCCACGTCGTCGAGGTAGGGAATGGGCCGTCCGGTCTCCGAGGTGCGCAGCGGACCGGTGTGCCCGACCTGGGTGCAGAACGGGATGCCCAGTTCGACGCACTCGGCGTACAGGGGGTAGTAGTGGCGGTCGTTGGGCGGCCAGCCCCACAGCCAGGGCACGACACGCAAGGCCTTGAACCCGAGTTCGTGCACACAGCGCCGCAACTCCCGTACGGCGGCGACGGGTCGGCGCAGATCGACCGATGCCACGCCGTACAGCCGCTCGGGGGCACGGGCGACGAAAGCCGCGACCTCGTCGTTGGAGATCAGCGCGCCCTCGGGGCCGCACCAGGCGCTGAGCAGCGCGCTGTCGACCCCGCCCGCGTCCATCGCCGCCAGCGTGAGGTCGACGGGCGGCTCCTCGGTGAGCGCCTCGGCGCCGGTCCAGCGGCGCAGCGAGGCGAACATCTCGTGCTGGATGAAACGCAGGGTGGGGTGCTGGGCCCAGACATCGATGACGGGCATCGCGGCATCGCCCCTTCGCGACTGGTGAGGCCACTTCGTGCTTCTCCGCGCTGATCCTGCCAGACAAGGCCGAGGCCAGTCTCCCCTCCTTCATGTCCACGGAGCCCGAGACCGACCGCCGCACCTCGGCGGCATCCGACCAACGGGACGGGCCACTGCCGTATGCGTGCCATCGGCCGCGACGATACGACGCCCATGACTTCGCGGACAGAGCCGAACATGCCTGGTCACGACGTTGTCGCGCGGGCTGTCCGGAGTATCAGAACGGTTGATAACTCGCATGGTCAGCCCTTATTTCAGCGGCGTTAACGGAAGTGCTTCACTCGCATCACGTTCAGAGCGGGCGGAGGCGAGATCCCGCCACAAGGAGGTCGCGGTGACAGTCGTGCAGAGGCTCAGCGGGGCACACGGGACGAGAGACAGGCGCATTCGCGCGACCGGGGCTCTGGCGCTGTCGGCACTGGTGCTGGGCACCGCCACAGCATGTGCCGGTTCGCCGGCGAACGAGTCGGGGAACAGCACGGACGCCGGCACCCTCAACCTTCAGTACTCGGCCCCGCCGGGAACCCTCGACCCCTGGGCCCAGGGCCCGGCGATGCTCCAGCAGGCGATGTACGACACGCTGACCCACGTCGACAAGTCGGGCGACGCGGTCCCGTGGCTGGCCACCTCGTGGAAGTTCACCGACGCGAAGACGCTGGAGATCCGCCTGCGCACCGGGGTGAAGTTCACCGACGGGACCGTGTTCGACGCCGCCGCGGTCGTGACGAACCTGGAGTACGGCAAGAAGAACGCCAGCAACGGCTCCAAGTCCGTGCTCGCTCAGGTCAAGTCGGTGACCGCCGTGAACAGTTCCACGGTGCGCATCACCCTGGCCTCGCCCAACCCCGACCTGCCGGTGGCCTTCGCCACGGGGTCCGCCGGCTACATGGTCAGCCCCAAGTCGCTCGCGAACCCCGGCTCGCTGCGGCTCGCCTCTAACGGAACCGGTCCGTATCAGCTGGACACCAGCCGGACCGTGGCCGGCCAGAAGTACGTGCTCAAGCAGAACACGAACTACTGGTCGCCCAAGACGTACCCCTTCTCACAAGTCACGATGAAGATCGTCACCGACCGTACCGCCCAGGTCAACGCGGTGCGGAGCGGCTCCCTCGACGTGCTCGCGATCAGTCCCGGCACGAGCACCTCCGGCCTGACCATCCAGAAGGGCGCCGCCGCCCTCGGTCAGGGCATCGCCCTCCTGGATGTCGAAGGGAAGATCAACAAGGCGCTGGGCGACGTCAGGGTGCGCCGGGCCCTCAACTACGCGATCGACCGGGAGGCCCTGATCGAGACCGTGCTGGACGGCGATGCCGAGGCGAACCCCTCGGTGCCGGCCAACTCCTCCAGCGCCGGCTGGAGCGAGAAGCTCGCGGGCATGTACACCTACGACCCGGACAAGGCCAGGCAACTCCTCAAGGAGGCGGGCTACGGCTCCGGCTTCGATCTGAAGGTGCTCAGCACGCCGGCGGCGGACGGGCTCGTGCAGGCCATCGCCGGTTACCTGCGCAAGGTCGGGGTGAACGTGACGATCGAGGACCACACCAGCGACCTGCTTCAGCAGGCGATGAGCGGCAAGTGGGCCGCGGGCAACACCAACCTGTCCGTCACGGGCCGGACGTTCACCGACATCACCCTGTCGATGACCCCTGGCGCGTTCTTCAACTTCCAGCACGTGGACGACCCGAAGATCACCGAACTGCTGGCCGAGGCGGGCGGGGCAACCGGTGAGGCCGCCAGGAACAAGATCTACGGCGAGCTCCTCGATTACGCCGCCGGGCAGGCGTGGTACATCATCCCCGGTCTGATCAACACGCGCACCGCCTACGACGCGAAAAAGGTCCGGCTCACCAACGGCAGCACGCAGGCCGTAGCTCTCTACAACATCCAACCGGCCGACTGAGCGGTATGCCGTGGGGACGGACGACTCAGCCCTGAGCCCCTCCCCCCGTCCCCACGGCATGCCTTCCCTCTCCTTCCAGCGCCGTCGGACCATGGAGCCGCCACCATGTGGACATTCATCGCCAAACGTCTCGGGATCGCTCTCCCGACCGTCCTCGTCGTCGCCACCGTCAGCTTCTTCCTCGTCCAGCTGGTGCCGGGTGATCCGGCGGCTTTGATCCTCGGGGACCAGGCCGGCGGCGCGCAGCGTGCCGCTCTGAACCACGAGCTCGGACTGGACCAGCCCCTGTTCACCCAGTACACGTCCTGGCTGGGGCAAGCCGTGCAGGGCGACTTCGGCGATTCCTTCCTCACCGGGCAGCCGGTCTCCCAGGCCCTGGCCCAGGCCGTCCCGGTCACTGTTTCGCTGGCTGTGCTGGCCACCCTCCTCTCGGTGGTCGTGGGCAGCGGCCTGGGCCTGCTCTCAGCGGTGCGACGAGGCGGGACCGCGGACCGGGCCGTCTACGCCGTCTGCACGGTGATCATGGCGATCCCCGGCTACTGGCTGGCCGCGGTACTGGTCCTGCTGCTCGCCGTGCGGGTGCGCCTGTTCCCGACCGGTGACTACGTCGAGCTCTCACAGTCCCCGGGCCAGTGGCTCGGTCACCTGGTACTCCCGGTGCTGGCGCTCGGCGTTCCCTCCGTGGCACGGATCGCCTTCCAGTCCCGGGCCGCCGTCATCGACGTACTCGGACAGCCGTTCGTACGAACGCTGCAGGCCGCGGGCGTGCCACGCCGACGCATCCTGGTGCGGCACGTGCTCCGCAACGCCGCCGTGCCGGTGGTGACGGTGGCCGGGCTGACCTTCCTGTTCCTGCTGGGCGGTGTCGTGATCATCGAGGCGGTGTTCAACCTGCCCGGACTGGGCACGGTGATGCTCCAGGCCGTCAACAACCATGACCTCACCGTGGTCCAGGGCGCCGTCGTGTACTTCAGCGTCCTCGTGACCATGGTGAACCTGGCCGCCGATCTCGCGGTGGGTGCCATCAACCCCAGGGTGCGTGCCGCATGAGCCGCCGCACACCCGGCCCGACCAGGGCCGCGCTCACCAAGGCCGCCCGCCGTCCTCTGGTGCTGGCCGCCGTCACCTGGATGGTCCTCGTCGTCGCAGCCAGCTGCCTCGCGTCCGTCCTGGCGCCCTACGACCCACTGGCACAGGACCTGTCCGCCGCCGCCCAGGGTCCCTCCGGCGCGCACCTCCTCGGCACCGACGAGCTCGGCCGCGACCTGCTCTCCCGGCTGCTGCACGGCGGAGGCACCCTGCTGGCCGCCGCGCTGCTGCCGATCACCGTGGCCTGTGTGCTCGGCGTGGTCTTCGGGCTGCTGGCCGGCTACCTCTCCGGGCTGCCCGACCTGCTGATCACCTTCGTCACGAACATCCTCTTCTCGGTACCCGCCCTGGTCGTGATCCTCGCCGTCGCCATCGTCTCGGGCAACAGTCTGTGGGCCCTGACCCTCACCCTTGGCGTGCTGCTCAGCGGCGGTCTCGTGCGCCTGGTGCGAGCCGGCACCCAGGCCACCCGTGACCTGCTCTACGTGGACGCCGCCCGGATCGCCTCGCTGCCCCGCCGGCGGATCCTGGCCCGGCACATCCTGCCGAGCGTGCTCGCCACACTGATCGTCGAGGCCTTCCTGCTGTACGGCGGCGCCTTCCTCTTTCTGACCTCACTGTCCTTCCTGGGCATCGGCTACTCCCCCGAGTCGCCCAGCTGGGGCCAGATGATCAACGACGCGACCCGGCATCTTCAGGACGCCCCGTGGATGATGGTGCCGTCCGGCCTGGCGGTCGTATGCACTCTCCTCGCCCTCAACTTCATCGGCTCGACGCTGGTCGACGCACTGCCGCGCGCCCAACGGGGAAGTCTTCTGGCCCCTCGCGGCACTCGCCGTGGGCGAAACCGTTCGGGCAGGGACGAGGCCCTCGTCCGGGACAGTGCCGGGGCGGTCGAAGCGGCCCCGGCAGATGTGCCCGAAGACAGCACCGTAGTGCTGCGCACCCGCGGTCTGACCGTGTCGTTCCCCGCTCAGGGCGCGCCCGAGGGTGATCTCGTGACCGTCGTGGACGCCGTCGACCTGACCGTGCGTCGCGGCGAGATCGTGGCCCTGGTCGGTGAGTCCGGCTGCGGCAAGACGATGACGGCACTCGCCCTGCTGCGGCTCACCCCGCCCCCGTGCCGGATCACCGCGGGCAGCGTCGTGCTCGACGGCCGGGATCTGGTCGGGATGGACGAGCAGAAGCTGGAACGACTACGGGGCAGCAGGATCGGCTACATCTCCCAGGAACCCATGGCGGCCCTCGACCCCTGTCTCACCGTGGGCGCCCTGTTGTCCGAGCCCCTGCGGCTGCACAGAGGGCTGTCGAAGGCCGATGCCCGGGTCCGCGCGGCGGAACTGCTGCGCCTGGTCGGCATCCACGAACCCGCCGCGGTGCTCAGACACCGTCCGCACGAACTGTCGGGCGGCATGGCCCAGCGCGTGTGCATCGCGCTCGCCCTCGCCGGCGAGCCGGATCTGCTGATCGCCGACGAACCGACGACCGCCCTCGACGTCACCGTCCAGGCCGAGATCCTCGACCTGCTGCGGTCCCTGCGCGACCGGCTCGGCATGGCCGTCGTTCTCGTCACCCACGACCTGGGCGTGGTGGCCGACCTGTGCGACCGGGCGGTGGTGATGTACGCCGGCCAGATCGTCGAGCGGGGTGCGGTGGAACAGGTACTCACCTCCCCGGCCCACCCCTACACACGCGCGCTGCGCGCCGCTTCTCCCGAGCACGCGGTCCCCGGTACGCCCCTGGTCACGGTCCCGGGAACCGTTCCGTCGCCCGGTGAGTGGCCTGCGGGATGCCGCTTCGCCGACCGCTGTCCGTACGCCACGGAGGCCTGCGTGCCGCGCACTCCTCCGCTCCTCGACCAGCCGGACGAGCGCCAGGTGCGTTGCGTCCGCGTAGCCCAACTGCCCCTGCCGGAAAGGGCCCACCAGTGACCAGTCTGCTGAGCCTCGACGCGCTCGAGGTGACCTTCACCCGACGCGGCCTGCGTCGGACGCCCGTGCGAGCCGTCGACAACGTGACCTTCGACGTGGCTGAAGGCGAGACTGTCGGCCTCATCGGCGAGTCCGGTTCCGGCAAGACCACCATCGGCCGTGCCGTACTGGGGCTGACACCGGCCACCGGCGGACATGTCACGTTCCGGGACGAGGACATCACCCGGCTGCGGGCCGAGGACCGCGCCCGCTTCGCGGGCTCCCTGCAGGCCGTCTTCCAGGATCCCTACAGTTCCCTCAACCCCGCACGCACCGTGGGCCGCAGTGTCGCCGAACCGCTTCAGGCACTCGGCACCCCCGGTGAGCCGGAGCTGACGGCTCGGGTCACCGGCATGCTCAAGCAGGTCTCCCTGCCCTCCGACGCGGTGGACCGCTACCCCCACGTGTTCTCCGGGGGCCAGCGTCAGCGTGTCGGCATCGCCCGCGCCTTCTCCACCAGGCCCGACCTCGTGGTGTGCGACGAGGCGATCAGCGCCCTGGACGTCGTGACCCAGGCCCAGGTGCTCACCCTGCTGCAACGGCTGCGCGCCGACACCGGCGTGGCGCTGCTGTTCATCGCCCACAACCTGCCGCTCGTCGCCTACCTCGCCCAGCGGGTCGTCGTCCTGTACCGCGGCCGGGTCATGGAACGCGGGCCGGCCCAGGACATCCACGAACACCCTCTGCATCCCTACACCAAGGCCCTGACGCTCGCCGTGCCCGGCACCGATCCGGCCGCGCAGCGCGCCCGGCGGGCCGCCCGAGCCGCGACGGTGCGGGAGAACAGTGCCAACGCGGCCCCGCCCCCGTCACAAGGCTGCCCGTTCGCGCCGCGCTGTCCGAACGTCGCCGACGTCTGCCTCAGCCGCCGCCCGGCCGACACCCCGGTCGGAGACCGGGTCCTCGCATGCCACATGTACGACCCGTACTCCGGTCACCCCGAGACGGCCGTCACGAAGGAACCCGCATGAACGCCACCCCCCACGCCCCGCACATCGAGCAGACCGGGCGCATCGGCCACACCGTCTTCAGCATCTGGGAACCGCGGCAGAGGCGGGCCGGCGCGTCCGACGTGCCTGTGGTGCTGCTGCACGGCGCGTCGTCGTCCCGTCGCACATGGTCCCCGCTGCTGCCCGCACTCGCCGGCCGTGACGTCATCGCCGTCGACATCCGCGGGCACGGCGACTCCGGATTCCCCGACGGCCGACGCAACAGGGCAGAGGTGTCGCTCGACGTCGCCGCGGTCCTGGACACCCTGGAGATCGGGCGGGCCGCCTTCCTCGGCGCCTCACTCGGGGCGGCGCTCTCGATCAACCTCGCCGAACAGCGTCCGGACCTGGCGGCCGGGCTGGTCCTGGAGGACCCGCCCCTGCGCGCCGGCACCGAGCCCGCCTCATTCGTCGAGGAGATGCGCGAGCACCTGGCACGCGCGGCCGCGCTCTCGCCGGCCGAGGTCATCGATGACGTCCGCAAGGCGATGCCGCTGGCCAGTGACGACGAGGTACGGATCGTGGCCGAGGACCGGCAGAGGTTCGATGTCCGCTTCACCGAGTACGGCCTCGACTGGTTCCTGCGGCCCTGGCGGGAAGTCTTCGCCGAAGTGGCCTGTCCCATCACCGTGCTGGCCGGCGAACCGGCCCTCGGATCGGTCGTCACGGCGGTGGAGGAGGCGGACTGCCTGCGGCTGCTGAACGCCCCCAGCCGTTTCCTGCGTCTCCCAGGCGCGGGCCACAGCATCCGCCGGGACGTTCCGGCGGCGTACCACGAGGCCGTGCTCGCCGCCCTGGACGACATCGACCGCGCGGAACGCGGCGGTCCGGACGGCTGGCCGGAGGCGGGCTCCGCGGTGCCGGGAAAGGACTGACCGGTGCCCGCTCCTCGTCCCCTTGGTCTGCTCTACCTCATCAAACGAATCGAACTCGGCGTACGGCAAAGGCTGGACAGACTGCTGCGGGAGCGGGACATCACCGTCCCTCAGTACACCGTGCTCAGTGTCCTGCGGGCGGACCCCGGGCTCTCCTCCGCGCAGCTGGCCCGGCGTTCGTTCGTGACCGCGCAGTCCGCGCACTCGCTCGTGCAGTCGCTCGAACGGCGCGGTCTGATCACCCGGTCCCGGCACCCCGACAACCGGCGCGTGCTGCGCATGTATCTGACGGCCGCCGGGACCGACCTGCTCGCCCTCTGCGACGAGCGGGCCACCGCGGTGGAGACCGAACTGCTCACATCGCTGTCCCAGGAGCAGACGAACACGCTGCGAGCGACCCTCCGCCACTGCCTCGGCACCCTGGCCGACCACACCTCCGTCTCCCGGAAAACCCGGAAGACCCGCAGGACACCGACAGAACAGGAACGTGCCATGACCGAGATCCTCGACACCGAACGCGTCGGAACACCCGATCGACAGGAGTCGGCGGCCCTGAAGGCGTTCGCCGCCCGTGAGGTCGAGAACGTCATGAACAAGTACGAGTACATGATGTCCCACGACCAGTTCGCATACGCGTACGAGAACCTCTTCGCCACAAAGGCGGCGGACGTACGGGTCGAGCTGCCGTTCGGCCGCTGGGAGGGCCCGGAGTCCGTACGCCGCTGCATAGTCGGCTATCACTCGTACCTGTGCCTGGACAACGAGGGACGCCCCCGCCCCGGCGTCCTGTTCTACAACGCCAACACCCAGCCGATCATCGAGATCGCCGACGATCTCAAGTCCGCCAAGGGACTGTGGATCTGCCCCGGGTTCAGCGCCAAGGACCAGCCGGACGGCACCTTCACCGCCGGTGCCGGAACCGCCGTGCGCGCCTGCGACTTCCTCTACGACGAAGAGGAGGGCCGCTGGAAGATGTGGCACTACGTCGTCATCGGGCTGACCTCACACCCGTACGACGTGAGTTTCGTCGACAACAAGGTGAACGTACAGAGTTCCGCCGCCCGCCTCTTTCCGGAGGGCACGGAGCCGGACGGCGAACCAGGTCACTCGTGGATGTACTCCACCGAGACGCGGATGGAGTACTTCCCGCTGCTGCCCGAGCCGTACCGCACCTTCACGGAGACCCACAGCTACTGAACCCGCCGCACCCGGGCGGCGGGCTCACCCGGAGTCCTGCTCCGCGAGGCCTTCACCGACATCGCGGAGCACTCCGGTCAGCCACGCGTGCCCCCCGTCCCCCTCGCGTTCGGGGTGCCACCACATGGCCTCGATGAGTTCCGTCGCAGGAAAGGGCGGCTCGTGAACCGCCACCCCGGCGGTGGCCGCCACACGGCGGGCCAGCCGCTCCGGCACCACCGCGACCATCCGTGTGCCGGGCAGGGTGAAGAGCACCGGCAGCCAGCCCGAAACGGTCACCTGCGCCCGGCGCCGGATGCCCAGCTGGTCCAGGAGACGGTCGGCGGGTGTGCCCTGGTCCGAATGACCGACGACCGCCACGGCGTGCGGCAGTTCGGCCAGATCACCGAGGGTCGGGGCACGCCCCGCCAACTCCGGGTTCGCCGGGTCCGTGACACACACCAACCGGTCGCGGAACAGCTCCGCCGACGCACCGGGGAAACCGAAGCCGCGCGGGCCGACCAGCAGGTCCGTGTCCAGCAGTGCCTGGTCCGAGGCGGCATGGGGAGGCATCGGCCCGAACTCCACCCGTACCCGTGGCGCCAGCTCGCGCACGCGGCACAGCAGCGGTCGCTGCAGAACCGTGAGCGCGTAGTCGGACAGAGCGATGTGAAACACCCGGCCGCTCCGCTCGGGGACGAACTCCCCGGACTGCGAGAGCGCCTGTTCGAGCATGCCGACGGTGCCGCGCAGGCCCGGCAGCAGAGTACGGGCGAAGGGGGTCAACCGGTACTCGCGCCCCACCCGCACCAGGAGTTCGTCCTGGTAGTGCCTGCGCAGTCGGCCGAGGGCCGCGCTCATCGCCGGCTGTCCCATGCCCATCCGGGCAGCCGCCCGGGTCACGTTGCTCTCTTCCAGCAACGCCTGGAGCGCTGCCAACAGGTTCAGGTCGAGGTTGGCCACGGTGGGACACGATCACTTTCCGGCTGGTCCCGAAGCCGGGCCGAACGGCCCAGCACAGGACGGAACAGCATGTACGGCCCGCTTCCGGGCAACACGGCATTCTACGGAGGGGCAGGCCGCATGCAATCATCACCTTCCGGGACGCGCAACACTCGGTACGACCCCCGCGCCGACCAGCACTGTTGATCCGGATCGGAGGGGACGCGTGTGACCCGCTCGGGTGGCCCCGACCTGAACCTGCTGGTTCCGCTGCAGGCCATGCTGGAGGAACGCAACCTGACCCGGGCCGGACTCAGGCTCAACACGAGCCAGCCGGCGATGAGCGACATCCTCGCCAAGTTGCGCAGACACTACGGCGACGAACTGCTCCACCGGGTGGGCAGGACCTACGAACTCACCCCGTTCGCCCGGCTCCTGCTCCCACAGGTCAGTGCCGCTCTGGAACGGGCCGGGCGGTTCGCCGCGACCGCGATCGACTTCGATCCGGCGGACAGCAGCCGCACCTTCTCCATCGTGGCCTCCGACTACGCGCTGACCGTCCTGGTCCAGCGGATCCTCCAGCGGCTGGAGGAGGTGGCTCCGGGCGTCCGGGTCGACTTCGAGCCGCTGCCCCACCAGTTCACCGACACCAGCCACCGTGTCCGCGAACGGGACCTGATGGTCGCTCCGCTGGACGCGGGAGTGCCGGGGCGTCACCGGGCCCTGTTCTCCGACCACTTCGTCTGCCTCGCCGACCGCTCCAATCCTCGGCTGCGCGACGGCAGGCTCACGCGTGAGGACCTCGAGGAACTGCCGCACGCCGTGGCGAACATCAGGCAGCAGCCCGAGGAACCCCGCAGCCGGGTCATGGCGGAGCTCGGCCTCGACTGCACTGTGGACGTCGTGTGCCACAGCCATCTTCCGCTGCCCTTCGTGGTCAGTGGCACGGATCTGCTCGCCTTCGTGCCGGAGCGGCTCGCCCGGCGCTGCGATCCGGAGCTGAACCTGGTCGTCGCCGAGGTGCCACTGCCTCCGGTCACCTTCACCGAGGCCGCGCACTGGCATCCGCACCACGTCAACGATCCGGGCCTGCGCTGGCTGATCGGGATCCTCATGGACGCCGGCCGGGCGGTGGGCTGACCCGCCACCGCCAGGGAGGTTCGTGGCGACCCACCGCACAGTGATGCAATTACTATTGCACGCATAACATGCTATGCAATTATTGTTGCTACAGCTGCCGACAGCTCTAGAGGAGAGTGGATCCCGGTGACCATGCACTCGGCGACCCTGGCCATCAACGAGACCGTCCAGGCACGCAGAGCGGCGGGCGAGAAGGTGCTGCACCTCGGCTTCGGCGAGGCCGGACTGCCGGTTCCCGACCACGTCGCCGACGTCCTGGCGAGGGCGGCGGGGCACAACAGCTACGGCTCCGTCGTGGGCTCGTACGAGGTGCGCGAGGCCGCGGCGGGCTGGTTCGGCCGCAGGGGCCTGCCGACCGACGCCGGCCAGGTGCTGTTCGCCCCCGGCAGCAAGGCGCTGCTGTTCGCGCTGCTGGCGGCGCTGCCCGGCGATCTGGTGCTGCCCTGCCCGGCCTGGGTGAGCTACGCCGCCCAGGCGGCGATCGTGAACAAGCACGTCATCGACGTGCCCATCCCGGCCGAGTCCGGCGGCATTCCCGACCCCGCGCTCCTCGAACAGGCCCTCGTCCGCGCCCGGTCCGAAGGGGCGACTCCCGGGGTGCTCCTGCTGACGGTGCCGGACAACCCCACCGGCACCGTCGCCCGCGCGGAACACCTCCGCGAGGTCTGCGCCATCGCGGAGCGGCACGGCCTCACGGTCGTTTCCGACGAGATCTACGCCGAGCTGTGCCACGACGGCCGAGCCGCACCGAGCGCGACCTCGTACCTGCCCGAGCACACCGTGGTCACCAGCGGCCTGAGCAAGTCGATGGCCCTGGGCGGCTGGCGGATCGGCTTCGCTCGGGTGCCGGACAACCCCTGGGGCGCCGCGCTGATGCGCGACCTGACCGGGATCGCCAGCGAGGTGTGGTCGAGTCTGGCCGCCCCGATGCAGGTGGCGGCCGCGTATGTGCTCGGCGACCCCGTGGAGGTGACGGACCATGTCAGCGCCGCGCGCCGTCTCCATTCGGCAGTGGCCCACGCCGTGCACGGCGAGTTCGTCCAGGCCGGCGCTGTCTGCCGTGTCCCCCAGGCCGGCTTCTATCTCTACCCCGACTTCGAGCCGGTGCGCGCCGAGCTGAGCCGCCAGGGCATCACCTCTGGCGCGCAGTTGGCCTCCGCCCTTCTGGCGCGGCACGGCGTGGGCGTACTGGCCGGCGAGGCCTTCGGCGACGAGGTCAGCGGTCTGCGTGCGCGCGTCGCCACCAGCCTGCTGTACGGCGAGTCGACCGAGGAGCGCTGGACGGCCCTGCACAGCGAGGACCCGGCGTCCCTGCCGTGGATCTCCGCGTCTTTGGACCATCTGCGCGAAGCCCTGACCGGCCTCACCCTCCGGGGCTGACGGCAGGAACACCGGCGACGGACGGGACAGCGATCAGGCTGCCGCGCTTCCCCTCGCCTGCGCCGCACACGGAATCGCGTCCGCCACCCGACATCCGGGCGCTCAGCACTCACCGGCCCCAAGGCCGCACAGCGCGTGAGCCGCCAGAGCGCTGCTCAGCGCGGTGAGCCCGAGGGAACCGTTCACCAGTTCCTGACCCGTGAGTACCTCGATGCGGAGGCATCGCTGGTCGACGACGCCGGGGCGGAGGTTGAGGCGGTGCCCCGCCTTCACGCGGTCGCCGTGCGCGGCGATCACCGCCGTGAGTGTCTGGAGCAGCGCCGGCCGGGACAGAACCGGTCCGATCATGCCGAGGAGGCGGGTCGCGACCGACGGCGTCGTCACCGCCGTGTACTCGACCAGCATGTCGCGCAACCGGTACACGCCCGGGTCGTAGAGGGCGGCGGCGAGGTCGAGGAGGACGTCGGCCCGCTCCCGGCACGCCGTCATCTCGGACACGTCCCCCTGCTCCACCACCAGCCACCCGCCACCGAGTTCGGCATGCACCCGCTCCGCGATCGCCGAAGCGGCCGACGGCTCGCATCCCGGAATGATCACATAGCCGCCGCCTCGGCCCAGCAGGCACAGAGTCCTCAGGCCGCCGTGCCGGTAGAAGGCCTCCTCCGCGCTCGCCGCCCCGACCCCGGACAGACGTACCGCGACCAGCACGTGCGCCTCGGCGACGACATGCACCAACGACCCGTCCGAACGACCGCTGCCGAGCAGCGTCTTCATCACCTCGTGCTCCGCACGCGGTTGCGGCCCAGCAGCCGTCGCGCTGTCCCGGGCCCGCTCGTACTCGAACACGACCGCGGCAATGATCATCGACCCCAGGACCGCCGCACGCCGGGCGCAGTCGTCGACCGCCGCGCTGCCGAGCCGGGCGCCCTTCAGCACTTCGCTGAGGACGTCGTCCGTCGCCTCGTACAGCGAGTCGAGGAGGGGAGCGAGATCGGACTCGCGGCGGGCCCACTGGCGTGCCACCCACTGCGATGTGCGCAACGCTCTGAACTCCCAGTCGTTCCCGTCCTCGAACGCGTCGAAGTACACGGGAAGGAACTCTGTGCTGAGCACCCGCCGCAGTCCCTCCCGCTGCGTCGGCAGCCCCCCGGCAGGCATCCGGATCGAGTTGAGCCGAGCGGCCGCACGTCTCGGCCCGAACTGGTCGCGAGGCGGCTGAGTCGGCATGTCTCCTCCAACGGTTACCGGACCGTGCAAACAACCGTCGCGTGGAGTACGGGAGTTGCTGGGCGACGGACGGTACGGCCCCCACTCCGGACGGCCAACCGCCCGGCCGTGCAGCACGGGCGCCGAAAGCATGACACCGGCGTCCCGGGTCCCGCGTCACGGCAAACCCTCAACTGTTCGGGCGTTCGTGGGTAAAGACATCGCTACGGCTCCGTCGTGGAGCGAACCGCGTCCCACACCTCGTGAGCCGGTCGTAAGGGATTCCCCTCATGACCGGCAGCGCCCGGCAGGCGCGTGAGCCGCGGGCGCGACAACGGTGTCCCGTGTCACATCAGCGGATGTATCGCCCGGGACCTGACCGGACAGCGGAGCTGATCGGATATGTTTGCGACGCGGCCAGTGCCGTAATCCGGCCGCCGGGAACAGACAGCGGTGGACCGAATCGGTCTGGTTGCGCCATCACAGCGACAACGCTGAGCGGGTGGCCCCCCTCAGCACCCGTTCCCTCACCGGCACGACAGGCAGAGATACGGCATGCGAAGCGTCCCGGACCCTCGCGACGAATCCGCAATCGTCGACAAGGCTTTCGCCCTCCTGCGGGCAGGTCGTGGGACCGGGCTGCTGATCACGGGTGCTCCGGGAGCCGGGCGTTCGACGTTCGTCGCGAACCTCAGAGACCGCGCCCGTGGCATAGCGGCCTGCGCCTGGATAGCCCCCGTCGACGGTGCCTTCCCCACCTGGCTCCAAGGATGGCGGAGCGTGGCCTCGCAGTTGGCCGCGGAAAGGCCCGCGGGTCCCGCGGGCGAGCTCGCCGCATGGATGGCGGCGCAGCACACGGTGGCCGACCGTCAGCTCGTCGAACGAGTCGCCACCGCCTTGGAGATGGAGGCCGCGGCAGGGCCCATCGCCCTGTTCCTCGATGACGCCCACCGGGCCGAGGCCGTGTCCGCGTGCCTCGTGGACCGGCTGCTGGACGCCGCCGAGCGCTCCCCCGTACTGGTGGGCATCTCCGTGGAGATGCCCACCGAGGACACCGGGACGCCCGCGTGGTACCGGTGGCGCGGCCACCCGCAGACCTCTGTGGTCGAGTTGAGCCCCCTCGGGGACTCCGACATCCAGACGCTCGTCCGGCGGACCGCGCCCACGGCGCTGTCGCCGGACACCGAACGTGAGATCGTCCGAGTGGCTCGGGGCAATCCCCGGCTGGCCCGTGAACTGGCCGCGCGCGAAGCACTGGCGCAGAACTCGACACGGGCCCCTGCCACCGGGCATCCGCCGACGGACGGCCTGGCGCGCCGGATGGTCATCGCATGCGAGCACGGAGGTGTTCTCGCCACACTCGCCGCCGCCGGGCGCGACATCTCACGGTCATTGCTGGCCCGGGCCGTGGTGCACTCGGCGGAGACCGTGTCCGAGGTGCTCGACCGAGCGGTCGCAGCCGGGATCGTCACTGTCCGGGGCGGTCCGGACCGGCCTTCGGCGCGGTTCAGTCACTCCATGTTCGCTGAAGTGGCCCTGGCGCTGCCCAGCCCAGAGCGCCTGGTGCGGGTACGTGCCTCTCTGGTCCAGGCCCTGACCGAGGCGGATCCGAACGACCTGGCGGACTGGACACCACCGGAAATCGCCTCCCACTTCATCGGCGTCCGGGATCTCTCGGCAACCGCGGTCTCCTGGTCTCTGCGGGCCGCGCTGTGGTGCGAGTCCGAGAGGCGCCCTCAGGAGGCGGTCGACTTCGCCGCGTACGGCCTTCTGTGCGGGCCCGGCCACATCGAACGGTACTGGCTGCTCAGGGTGCTCGGCCGGTGCGCGGACCGCACCGGGGATCACCTGACAGCCACCCGGACCCTCTCCGAAGCCGTGGGCACGGCGCGGGCCATGGCCAACGACGACCTGTTCGCCGAGGCCGTGGCGGACCTCGCCGCCGCCACCCGGGTTCCGGAACTGGCGGACCGGTCCTTCACGGACCTGGTCCCCCTGCTCCGCGCGGCGATGAACGCCTGTTCCACGGAGAGTCCGGCGACAGCGGCTCGCCTGCGAGCCCTGACGGCGGAAACATCCCATTTCGACGACTTCCCGTCCGCCCTCGCGCTCGCCGACGATGCGGCCCGCACGGTACTGGAACACCAGGAGGTATCCCGCCCCGTGGCGGCGCATGTCCTGGCGACCGGCGCGATGATCCACAGCCGTCCGCAGGGATGGGACCGAGCGCTGCTGCTCGCGGGCGAGGCACCGGATGCCGACTCGGCACCGGCGCTCAGGCGGATGATCCCCGCCTCGACCGCCCTCTGCCTCGCCCGCGGTGACGCCGACGAGCTGGCGGCTCTGGAAGCCAAGTTCGCGGCCCTGCTCGAGTCGGTCCCCGACGTCCGGGCCGGTGGCGAGCTGGAACTGTTGCGGGCCACCCGTGCCCTGCTGTCCGGCAAGCAGGACGCGTTGGTGCGGGCGCTGCGCGCGCTGCCCCCGGCCCTCTCCGAGCAGGAGCGCATCATGCCCGCGGCCATGGTGATGACCTGGACCGCCCACACCGGCCGCCCTCTGGACATCGACCCGTCGTCCGTCCGCGCTCCCGAGGACCTGGCCACGCCGCTCGCGACATTGTGGGCGAGTACCGAAGCGGTGCTGGCGGCGTCGGCGGGTGACCCGGACGCGATGCGCGGGATGAGCGCCCTCTGCGCGGCCTTCCGTCGAGCCGGGCCGCCCGGGCAGGGCCCCACGTGGTCCCACGAGATGGCGGTACGTGCCCAGGCCGCCTCCTTGGCCGGCGACACGGCACTGTGCCGAAGCGTGTGCGACGCCCTGAGCGCCTACAACGACGAGTTCGCCGTGTTCTCCTCGTACCTCCCTATCGCCCCGGTCGGCTGGCTCGTCGCCGAACCGCTGCGGCATCTCGGGGATTTCCCGGCTGCCTACGACGCCAACGTGAAGGCTGAGCAGGTGAGTCGCAGGCTCGGTGCCCGCTGGTGGATCGCCCGGTGCCTCCTCCAGCGGGCCCGTCTGTTCGTCGGCCACGAACCGGACGTCTTGGACGGCAAGGGCTCGGCCGTCGTGCACGGCGCGCTCGACGAGGCGCTTCAGATCGCGCGCGATCTCGACTCCGCCCGGCTGTTCGAGGAGGCCACACGGCTGCGGTCGCGCATCGGCATGGCCGGCGAGAGCGAGGGACTCCTCACCCTGGCGGCGCACGGACAGCGGTACCGAACGGTCGACGTCCCGGCCACCACGTCGACGTCCCAGGCATCCGACCCGGATCGCCTGACCACCCGCGAACTGGACGTGTTCCGCCTCGCTGCGACCGGCATGCGGAACCGGGACATCGCCGCGACTCTGCATCTCAGTGTGTCGACCGTCGAGCGCCACTGCACGAGCGTCTACCGGAAGCTGGACGTGCGGAACAGGGCTCAGGCGCTCGGAATCCTGGTGGGTTGGGGGGACCTACCCGGGACACCCGAGAGGAGTGCGGGGGCCGGTCACCGGCGGCCGCCTCCGTGATGGCCTCCGCGTCCGTCTCCGTCGCCGTACCCTCCGTCGCTGTCGCATTCGTAGTACGACGAGCAGACGGTTGCCGCAGGGGCCGATGCGGAGTTGCTTGGCGCCGGAGAGGTCGGGGTCACGGAGACCGTGGGTTCCGGAGACGTTGTCGGTGACGGCGTCTTGGACGGACTCAGGGAAGCTCGGGCTTCGCCGTCAGCGCCCCAGCTGAGAGATCTCAGCTCCAGGGAGGGCTGAGACGCGTCGAGGGTCCAGCGCTGCGTGTCACCACCGTCCCTCGTCTTGAGGACCAGATCCGACTTGCCCTCGGCGGCGACGGGCGCGAGAGCCAGTTTCGAGTTCCAGCGGGGCAGCACTGTGCCTTCAAGGGTGAAGTCGTAGCGCACCGCCTTGGCCTTGCGATCGGTGACGCCCGTGCAGGGTGCCAGTCGGATCGAGTACTTGAGGCTGGAGTCGAGGCAGAGGTCGGGATCGGCCAGGTTGCGCATCAACCCGTCGAACTCGTACGACCATTGCTGGCTCGCCTCGGAAGAGCAGTCGGTCAACCCGACCTCGGTGCCCGCCACCGGCTCCTTGCCCTTGATGCCGACACAGAGCCCGCTCTCCATGTTGCGCAACCTGCCCACGAGGGCGCCCGAAGAATCGCCACCACCGATCCCGGACGGTTGCTCTCCCGGTCCCGGGCTTGAGTCGATCGCGGACTCGTCAGAGGGCTCCGTACCGCTCTCGACCGTCCGGTCGGTGTCGGACAGGACCGACCACAGGACGACGGTGCTCAGCGTGAGAGCACTCACCATCAACACCCCCAGGGCCAGATTCCGGCGCCGTCGACGGTCCCGTTGGGCCTGACGTGTCACTGCCCGCGAGGTCGTGTTCCGGTCGTCGGTCGGCGCCGGGTCCGGAGCCCGCTCGGCGGGGTATGTGACGGCCGTTGCGGCCGGCTCCTGCTCGACGACGTCCCCGCGCCGTCTCGGCCGGCCCTCCAGATACTCGCGTGCGCCCCACCCGAGTACCGCTTCGGCCAGAGGAAGCCCGAGGGAACCGTTGAACCGCTCCAGTTCGTGGGCTGCGAGGCGGCAGTACGCACAGCGTGCCAAGTGAGACCGCAGATCGGGATCGATGTCGACTCCGCCGCGCCGGAAGGTGACGTCGAGCATTCGGTTGTAGCGTCGGCACTCCTCCGCGGAAGCGGACTCACGGTGTGCCGTGACACAGCCGCCCCGCAGCTGCTCCCGAGCCCGGTCAAGCTCGACACGCGCCTCTTCCATGTCCATGCCGAGCAGTTCGGCAGGTATCTCCAGCGGCTCGGCATCGACCTCCGTGTGCCACAGCAGACAGCGGCCAGGTTCTGGTAGCTGCCGGAACGCCCGTGCCAGCAAACGCCGTTGGTCCAGGGGAAGCAGCCGCGCCGCGGCACGACTGCGGCCGTCGCTATGCGAGAGCAAGTCTGGGTGGAGCATCTTCCGCCTGTGATCGCCATCCCATTCGGCGGCGATCCGGCGTACCGCGACGAGAAGTTGCGGCCTCCAGGCCTCAGTGGGACCGGCCTGCCGCAACGATTCCCCGAACAGCCTCGTAAAGGCTGCCGAGGTGAGTATTCCTGCCGCCCGTGTGCCACTGGCACACAGGCACGCATAGGCGAACACCGCTTCCCAGTGCCGATCCAACAGTTCACCAACGGGATAGTGGCCGGGCCTCTTTGTCGAGCACTTCTTCAGTTCGGCTGCGAGTTGCTCATCTGCGACACCGAACAAGTGCACGAGAGTGGGGGGTGACAGGGCCGCGTCATCCACGTTCGAATTCCTCTCACGACAACGCAGTAATTGGTCCACACCAAGCGGCATGCAACTCCCGCAGGCTCGCCGAGGTGGCCGCGAGCTGCGGATCCCTCGACCGCTCTTTCGGAACGCGGCGGCCGACCGGCTCGCCGGCACGCACAGTAGAGGGACAGGAGTTTGATTGCAGGCCAACAGGCACACCTTTACACGTGCCATCGAACCCGAACAAGCAGTATTGGCATCTTGCTCGTTCCGTTATCACCACGGAGATTGACGACGTATCAGGGAAACTGACAACCCGGATTCCTGGTTCTCGAGACAAGGATTCCACAACGACTTCAAACGTGAACTCGGCTCACGTTAGCGGCGATTGACACCCGCATTTCAGAGCAGTAGGTGCCGCAATCCACGCGCCAAACGGTGCCGCGGCACCCCTTTCAGTCCCGTCGGCACCTTGGCATATCCAGGCTCCCCGCAAAGCTGAGCGCTCTCGCGCCTCTCCGCCGAGGCGCGGGGAAGCCTCACAGGATCACCCTCGTGAGGCGCGCGCCGCCCTCGCCAGGTCCATGTCCGTCGTCTCCGGTGCGAGCCACTGCGACACCAGGCCGCCCAGGGCTAGCACACCGGCACCGATCAGGAGCACGAACTCCGCGCCGAAACGGTCCAGGCCCATCGGCAGCAGGAAGGTGCCGATCGCCGCTCCGATCCGGCTCATCGCCGTCGCGAAGCCGACGCCGGTGGTGCGCAGGGAGGTGGGGAAGACCTCCAGCGGGTAGATCGCGGTCAGGGCGCTGGAGGCCGCGTTCAGGAAGATGAAGAACAGGAAGCCGCCCACGATGACGGGCGTGGAGGACGGCCACGCCGCGACCAGGGCGAGACAGCCCGCCGTGATCCAGAAGGGCGGGATCAGCAGTTTGCGGCGTCCGATGCGGTCCACGACCAGGCAGCCCACGGTCACGCCCGCCACCGCGGTGAAGGAGTAGACGAGGAGGGCCGCGACCGCGTTGTCGCCCATGTTCAGCGCCTCGAACACCTGGGTCCAGAAGGTGCCGATCGCGAAGTACGGCAGCACCAGCGCGGCCCAGAAGACACTGGCGAACACAGTGCTGCGCAGATGCTTACGGCTGAACAGGGCACGGAAGCCCTCACGGTGGCTCTCCCGGCGCTCGTCCAGCTCGGCGTCGATGTCGACCTCGATGCCGTACTTGGCGATCAGCGCCTCCGCCTCCTCCCGGCGGCCACGGCTCAGCAGCCAGCGCGCCGACTCCGGAACCCCGCCGCGCAGGGCCACACAGACCACGGCGATCACGGCACTGCTGGCCAGCGACCAGCGCCAGCCGCCGTCGACGTCCGCGAACAGGGCGCCGACCACGGTGGCGACCGCGTAGCCGACGTACCAGCTGATCTCCAGGCTGGCCAGCAGACGGCCACGGCCCTTGCGGGGCGCGTACTCGGACAGCAGCGGGGCGCCGATCGCGTACTCGCCGCCGATGGCCACGCCCATCACCAGGCGGATGAGGAAGAGTTGCAGGCCGTCCGCGACGAAGAACTGGAGCACCGAGCCGATCAGGAAGATCAGCATGTCGAGGAGGAAGACCGGGCGCCGCCCGTAGCGGTCGGCGAGGCGTCCGAAGATCGGGCCTCCGAAGAAGATGCCGATCAACGGTGAGGCGCCGACGAGTCCCTCCATGAGGGTGGAGAGGTGCAGGTCGGTGGTGAGCGCGGCCATGGCCATGCCGATGCCGCCGATGATGTAGCCGTCGATGCCCTGGCCTATCTGAGTGGCCAGCTTCAGTTTGGTGTGCAGTCGGCGGCGATCACGCTCGCGGGCCGCGTCGGCGGTGGGTGAAGTGCCGGTCGGATCCTGGGTCGCAGGCGTCGTTGCCATGTGCGGTCCTTGTCTTTCGGTGTCCGGACAGGGCGGGGCGGTGCCCCGGCCCGCGTCGGAACAGAGCGGGGAAAGAGCTCAAGGGGAGAGGAGGGGACGGGGTGATGGGGACGGGGACGGGTCGTGCTCAGAGCGCCGTCGGCCAGTCCAGGGCGATGTACTGCGTCTCCAGGAAGGCCTCGATGCCTTCGCGACCGCCCTCCCGGCCGAGGCCGGACTGCTTGACGCCGCCGAACGGCGCGGCCGGGTCGGACAGCAGGCCGCGGTTGAGGCCGACCATGCCCGCCTCCAGCCGTTCGGCGATGCGCAGGGCACGGGCCACGTCGCGGGAGTAGACGTACGAGGCGAGGCCGTGGCTGGTCGCGTTGGCGCGGGTCAGCATCTCGTCCTCGTCGGTGAAGGTGGTCAGCGGCGCCACCGGGCCGAAGACCTCCTCGTGCAGGATGCGGGCGTCGTCGGGTACGCCGGTGAGGACGGTCGCGGGGTGGTAGTACCCCGGTCCGTCGGGCACCGTGCCGCGAGCCGCGATGCTCGCACCGCGTGCCACGGCGTCGTCGACGAGGGAGCGGATCTTGTCGACGGCGGCCCGGTTGATCATCGGCCCGAGGGTGACGCCCTCCTCCAGGCCCGGGCCGGTACGTACGGCGGCCATCGCGGCGCCCAGTTTCGCGGTGAACTCCGCGGCGACGGAGGTGTGGACGTAGAAGCGGTTGGCGGCGATGCACACCTCGCCGCCGCCGCGCATCTTGGCGTCCATCGCGCCGTGCACGGCGGCGTCGACGTCGGCGTCCTCGCACACGACGAAGGGGGCGTTGCCGCCGAGTTCCATGGTCACGTTGACGACGTTGGCGGCGGCCTGGGCGAGCAGGATCCTGCCGGTGGCGGTGGAGCCGGTGAAGGAGAACTTGCGGACCCGCTCGTCGCCGAGCCAGACGCCGACGACCTCCGGGGCGCGGTCGGTCGGCAGGACGTTCAGCAGTCCGTCCGGCAGGCCCGCCCTGGTGAGCAGCGCGGCGACCGCGAGGGCGGTGAGCGGGGTTTCCGGCGCGGGCTTGAGAAGGACGGGGCACCCGGCGGCGAGTGCCGGCGCGATCTTCCGCGCGGCCATGGCGGCCGGGAAGTTCCACGGCGTGACGAAGGCGGTGACGCCGACCGGGTGCTTGCGTACGACATGGCGATAGCCGCCGGCCGGGGCGTCGCCGAAGGAGGAGCCGACGCGTACGGCCTCCTCGGCGAACCAGCGGAAGAACTCGGCGGCGTAGCCGACCTCGGCCGCCGCGTCCCGGTAGGCCTTGCCGTTCTCCAGGACGATGAGGCGGGCAAGGGTGTCGGTGTGCTCCCGCATCAGGGTGAAGGCGCCGTGCAGGATCTCCGAGCGGCGCCGGGTCGGCGTCGCACGCCACTCCTCGGCCGCCGCCCGGGCGGCCTCGATCGCGGCGAGCGCGTCGCGCGGGCCGGCCGCGGACACCTCGCGGACCAGTTCGCCGGTGGCCGGGTCGTGCACCGGGTACGTCCGGCGGTCCGTGGCCGCCTGCCAGCGGCCACCCACGAACACATCACCGTCGGCGAGCGGGGCCTTGGCGAGCGTGTCGATGCCGACGAAGGTCATGGGCTGCTCTTTTCTCCGTTCCGGACGGGGACTCGTCCGATGCGCGGTGAATTTACGAGCGGCTCACACCGTCGACAAGAGCACTCCGGCGGATCGCAATGGTGGTTGCTGTCAGGGCAACTCGGCGATCATGCGCGGAGGTGTCGGCGACTGCCCCGGTCGTCAGGTGAGGCGTGTTCTGGGCCAGGCCGTGCGCCGTGGCTCCCAGCCGAGGAGCGCCGAGACCCGTGCCGCGGCGACGGCTGTGGTGCGGCCCGCCCGGTCGAGGCGCTCGCCGAGCCGCTCCTTCGGCGCCGAGATGTTGATCGCGGCGACCACCCGGCCGCGGAAGTCGCGGATCGGCGCCGACACACCGACCAGGTCGGGTTCGAACTCCTCGGTCACGCGCGCGTAGCCGGCCTTCCCTGCCGTCTGGATCAGCGCCCAGAGTTCGGGGACCGGCATCTCGCCGGTGGTGCCGAAGCGGACGTACAGCTCGTCGGGTGTGGCGTCGGACAGCAGTACCCGGCCGGCCGAGGTCTGCCAGGCGGGCACGCCTCGTCCCTCCCAGCCGTGCACACGGAAGGAGTGTCCGGACACCGACAGCAGCGTCAGTACCTCACGGTCGCTGAGCACGCACAGGTGGCTGGTCTCCTCCAGTTCCGCCGACAGGGCGTGCATGACCGGCTCGGCCATGCGCACGAGGCGGTTCTCCGAGGTGCGGGCCACCAGGGAGAAGAGGCGCCAGCCCAGCCGGTACTCCAGCGTGTCCGGATCGCGTTCGACGATGCCCTCGGCGGCCAGGGCCTTCAGCGCCCGCGAGATCTGGGTCTTCTCCCGTCCGACGAGCTGCGCGAGGCGTACGACGCCCAGTCCGCCGGCGTTCTGCGCCTCGTCCGAGGCGAGGGCCTCCAGCAGATCGATGTCACGCCGCAGACCGTGGCCGCGCGGAGCGGCGGAAGGGTTGGGGGTGTCCGTCACAGGCGTCATCCTAGGCCCGTCCCCAACGAAGGAACCCCAGGTCAGCGTGGGAGTTGTCAGCAGAGCAACCGACGTTTCGATTCACGTCATCGCCTTGCGACGGCGTGGCGACAGACCTAGATTCGCCGCATCGGGCCGGATGAACTGCGCCGAATGCGAGGTTCGTCCCGCTCTCTCGATGGATCCCCGCTTCCAGAGGTTCAGGAGCTCCGATGCCCTCCCGTTTTGCCCCGGCCGCTCTGATCGGCGAGTCCTTCGTCGGTGACGGCGCCAATGCCGCGCACACCAACATCGTGATCGGCCGCAAGGGCGGCCCGGTCGAAACGGCGTGGACGACGGCGCTGGCCACGCCGAGCACCGGGCACGTCCCGTTCATGACGGTCGTCCGGCCGTCGCTCCCGGTCAAACCGCTGACCCTGTTCGTCAACAAGGCCGCCGCCGAGGGCGAGTTGCACCAGCGGGCGACCTGGGGGTCGGCGCAGGCGGGCCTGGCCCAGGGGATCGTGGACGCGGTCGACGAGGGCCTGATCCCGGCCGCGGAGGCCGACGACCTGCTCATCGTCGCGGCGGTGTGGGTGAACCCCGAGGTCGACGACCTGGACCTCTCCTTCCGCAACCAGCGCGCCGCCGCGTACGGCGCGGTGCGGGCCGCGGTCGGCGGGACCCCGACCATCGACGACGTGTTGGCCGCCGCGAAGGAAGGCCCGGCCAATCCGTTCTACACACCGAGTGCGGAGGCGGTCGCCCGATGAAGATCACCGACATCACGCTGGACCGCCTGCGGCTGGAGCTGGACCCGCCCTTCCACGCGGCCTGGGACCCCGAGCCGCGGCGCCACTTCGACGCCACCATCGTCCGCGTCCACACCGACGAGGGCATCACCGGCATCGGCTCCGGCGACCTGATGGACGGCTTCGAGACGTACAAGCACCTGTTCGTCGGCGAGGACCCGCTGGACATCACCCGGCACGTCAGGGCGATCGAGACGGCGAACTTCCACGGCGCCCACTACTGGCCGCTGGAAGCGGCGCTGTGGGACATCGTCGGCAAGGTGCACGGCCGGCCCGTGTCCGAGCTGTTCGGCAACACGGCGAAGAAGCTGCCCGCGTACGCGTCCTCCGGCGAACTCAAGTCTCCGCGGGAGCGGGTCGAGACGGCACTCATGGTGCGCGAGGCGGGCTTTCGCGCGTTGAAGATCCGGATCGACCGGGGCCACGTCGACGAGGGCATCGCCGCCGTGCGCGCCGTGCGCGAGGAACTGGGCGACGACTTCGAGATCATGGTGGACCTGAACCAGTCCTGGCGGATGGCCGGTGACACGGCGAACGCCTCCGACCTGGCCAGGACCCGCAAGATCATCGCGCGCCTCGCCGAACTCGACGTGTTCTGGGTCGAGGAGCCGCTGCCCTACGCGGACCTGTACGGATTCAAGCGGCTGCGCGCCGAGAACCCCGGCGTCCGCATCGCCGCGGGCGAGATGCACCACTCCCCCACCGAACTCCTGCGCTACCTCGAAGAGGACGCCCTCGACATCTACCAGATGGACGTGGTCCTCGCGGTCGGTATGCAGCGCGCCCGCACGCTGGCCGAACTCGCCCACCTCAAGCACCGTCAGTTCACCCCGCACAGCTGGACCAACGGCATCGGGGTGCTCGCCAACCTGCACGTGTCCGCGGGCGTCGGCGGCGGCCCCTACTTCGAGTTCCCCTACGACCCGCCCGGATGGACCCCCGAACGCCGCGACTTCATGCTCGCCGAGCCGATCCGCGTCAACCCGGAGGGCGAGCTGGAGGTGCCGGACAAGCCCGGACTCGGGATCGAGCTGGACGAGGACGCGATCGACCGCTGGAGGATCAAGTGACCTACTCCATTGACGAGTTGCTGCACCGGTCCCACGACGAGTGGCTGGCCGCCGCGGGCAAACTCACCTTCGAGACCCGGCTGTTCCTCGACGGGTCCTTCACCGACGCCACCTCGGGCGACACCTTCCCGACCGTCTCCCCGCGCGACGGCGCCGTACTCGCCGACGTACAGGCCGCGAGCGCCGAGGACGTCGACCGGGCGGTACGTTCCGCGCGCACCGCCTTCGAGGACGGGCGCTGGCGTGACCTCGCCCCCAGGGAACGCAAGCGCGTCCTGCTGCGCTGGGCCGACCTCATCCTCGCGAACGCCGAGGAACTGGCCCTCCTGGACACCCTGGAGATGGGCAAGCCCATCACCGAATCGGTGCGCGTCGACGTGGCCAAGACCGCCGAGACCATCGCCTGGTACGCCGAGGCCATCGACAAGACCTACGGCGAGGTCGCCCCCACACCGGGCGACGCCCTCGCCCTGATCACCCGGGAGCCGCTGGGTGTCGTCGCCGCGGTCGTGCCCTGGAACTACGCGCTGCTGATCGCCAGTTGGAAGCTGGGACCCGCCCTGGCCACCGGCAACAGCGTGGTGCTCAAGCCCGCCGAGCAGACCTCGCTGGCCACCCTGCGCCTGGCCGCGCTCGCCACCGAGGCCGGACTGCCCGACGGTGTGCTCAACGTCGTACCCGGGCGTGGCGAGGTCGCGGGGCAGGCCCTGGGCCGTCATTCCGAGGTCGACAAGATCGCCTTCACGGGCTCGGCGGAGGTCGCCCGGCTTTTCCAGGTGTACGCGGGCGAGTCCAACGGCAAGCAGGTCGCCGTCGAGGCGGGCGGCAAGTCGCCCCAACTGGTGCTGGCCGACGCCGACATCGAGGCCGCCGCGTCCGCCGTGGCCTGGGGCGTCTTCTACAACGCGGGCCAGACCTGCAACGCCGGTTCACGCGTCGTCGTCCACGCGTCGGTCAAGGACCGACTCCTGGACACGGTACGCCGGATCACCGCCGACACCTTCCGTGTCGGCGATCCGCTCGACCCGGCCACGGTGCTGGGTCCCGTCGTCGACAGGCGGCAACTCGGCAGGATCCTCGGCTACATCGAGCGGGGCAAGGACGACGGCGCGACGGTGCTGTTCGGCGGCGGCCGCGCTCTCGCCGGGTCCGGCGGCAGTTTCGTGGAGCCGACAGTGCTCGACGGCGTGCGGAACACGTCCGTCGTCGGCCAGGAGGAGATCTTCGGACCGGTCCTCGCCGTGATCTCGTACGACGGGGACGTCGACGAGGGCGTACGCCTCGCCAACGAGAGCGAATTCGGCCTCGTCGCCTCGGTGTGGACACAGGACGTGTCGGTCGCCCACCGCACCGCACGCCGACTGCGGGCCGGCACGGTCTGGATCAACACCTTCGACGCCAGTGACGTCATCACCCCCTTCGGCGGCTTCAAGGCCACCGGCGCCGGACGCGACAAGTCGCTGCACGCGCTCGACGCCTACACGGCGCTCAAGACCACCTGGATCAACCTGGCCTGAACGGCCACCACTTCACCCCCGCCTTACTTCTACAGAGCCGTAGCGAGGACAACGATGAGGATCGGATTCATCGGCCTGGGCAACATGGGACGCCACATGGCCCGCCACCTGATCCACGCGGGACACCTGGTCACCGTGTACGACACCCGCCCCGAGGCCGCCGCCGAGCACCTGGCGCTCGGCGCCCGCTGGGCCGACACCCCCGCGCAGTGCGCCACCGACGCCGAACTGCTGATCACGATGCTGCCCAATCCGCGCGTCGTCGAGGACGTGCTCCTGCGCGGCGGGGCCGCCGAGGCGCTCCCCGAGGGCTCCCTGTGGATCGACATGTCCACCTCCACACCGGCCGCCGCCGACCGGATCGCCGCCGAGGTGCTGGACCGGCGCGGTGTGCGCCGGCTGGACGCACCGGTCAGCGGTATGGCACGCGGCGCCGAGGCGGGCGCGCTGCAGATATTCGTCGGCGGGGCGGCGGACGACTTCCGGATGTGTCTGCCCGTGTTCGAGGTCATGGGCGACCCCGACAAGGTGCTGCACGTCGGCCCGCTCGGCACCGGCTACACCGTGAAGCTGATGATCAACCTGCTGTGGTTCAGCCACCTCGTCGCCACCTCCGAGGTGCTCGCCATGGGTGTCAAGGCGGGCGTGGACCTCGGGGTCATGCGCGGTGCGCTGCTCGCCAGTCCGGCGGCCTCCCACTTCCTGGAGAACGACATCCTCTGCGTGCTCGCCGACGGCGACTACGACGACTCCTTCGCCATGGCCCTGGCCTGCAAGGACCTGGGGCTGGCCGTCGACCTGGGCCGTGACCTGGGCGTGTCCACGGAACTGTCCGCGCTCGTCGAGCAGATCTACCGCCGCTCCAAGGCACAACACGGCGATCTGGCGGGCGAGATGAGCCCCGTACGGCTGTACGAGGCCCTGGCCGGACGGGAGTTCCGGCTGCCGCATCCCGCCGAGGCGCCGGACGGCGCGGCCCTCACCGCCGTCTGATCCGGCCGTCCCGGCCCGCCACCCCCGCACGACCCGCCGCGATCCAGGAGCCGTACACCATGGGCGAGTTCACCACCGGCCAACTGACCATCGACCCCACCTGCCGCATCGAGTTCGGACCCGGCCGCATCGCGCACCTGCCCGAGCTGATCGCGTCGCTCGGCATGAGCCGGGCCTTCCTGGTCACGGACCGCGGGCTGCGCGCGGCCGGGGTCGTCGACCAGGTACTGAAGGTCCTCGACGCCGCGGGCCTGGAGTACGGGGTGTACGACGGTGTCGGCGCCAACCCCTCCACCGGCAACGTCGACGAGGGCGCGGCCCGGGCCCGGGCCTTCGGACGCGCCGTCGTCGTCGCGCTCGGTGGTGGCTCCGTGCTCGACGCCGCCAAGGGCATCTCGCTGCTGGTCGGCAACGCGGACGCGGCGGCCGCTGACGCGGACAGTCTGTGGGAGGCCCTCGACGGTCTGCCGTTGATCGCCGTCCCCACCACCTCGGGCACGGGTGCCGAGACCAACGGTTTCGGGGTCATCGAGGACACCGCCGCCTGCCGCAAGGTCTATCTGGGGCATCCGTCGGTCAAGCCCCGTATCGCCCTCCTGGACCCGGAGCTGACGCTCGGGCTGCCGCCCCGGATCACCGCGGCCACCGGTATCGACGCCCTGGTGCACGGCATCGAGTCGCTGGCCTCCCGGGGCGCCAACCCGGTGTCCGTGGCCTTCGCGACCCAGGCCGTCGCCATGGTCGGCCGCTGGCTGCCCGCCGCCCACCGTGACGGAGCCGATCTGGAGGCCAGGTCTCAGCTGATGCTCGGCGCGCATCTGGCCGGTCAGGCCCTCACCGTCTCCGGTCTCGGACTCGTCCACGGCATCGGCCACGCGCTCACGGCCCACACCGGCACACCGCACGGCGTCGCCCTGGCCGCCGTACTGGACGAGGTCCTGGAGTTCAGTGCCCCGGCCGCGCGGGAGGCCTACGAGCAGACGGCCCGCGCTCTCCGGCTCCCCGAACCGGCGGACGGCGACTGGACGGGAGCCGCCATCGCCGCAGTGCGGGAGATCTCCGGCGAACTCAATGTCAAGCAGCCGCTGCGTGAACTGGGCGTGGACCGAGGGATGTTGGGCTCCATCGCGCGGGGCGCTCTCGCGGACGCCGTCACCCGCAACGCGCCGCTCCAGCCCACGGAAGCGGACGTGCTCGGGATTCTCGATTCTGCGTTCTGACGGTGTCGACCGGACGGTGCCCCGGATGCCACGTTCGGCGCATCCGGGGCACCGCCCAGGGCGGTCAGAGGGCGATGATCTGCCACTGCTGCTGGACGGCGCGGGTGTAGGTGTACTGGTCGACGTTGGCTCCGTCGGCGGTGGAGCCGCCGGCGACGTTGAGGGCGAGTCCGCTGAGCCGGTTGGTGAGGTAGTAGTAGCCGTCGCCGGTCGGGGTGACGGCCCAGTGCTGCTGGGGCACGTTGGCGTCGGACCAGATGCTGACGTCGCCGCTGTCCGCCCGGGAGAGACCGGCCACTTCCATCAGCTTGCCGCTGTTGACGTTCTTGATCTTGTAGTAGCCGTCGCCGGTGGAGGTGAAGGTCCACTTCTGGGCGGTGTTGTTCAGCCAGGGCCACTGCTGGATGTTGGTGCCGTTGGCGGTGCCGAAGTTGTACACGTCGGCCACCTCGCCGCTGCCCCGGTTCACTATGCGGTAGACGGTGCTGTTGCCGGGCAGGACCGTGGAGACCAGGGCGGGCTTGGCGGTGCGGCCTCCGATGTGCAGTCCGCCGACGTTGGCGTAGTTCCCGGTGGCCGCGTTGACCTGGAGGCGGACGTAGCCCACGTTGCGCGCCGTCCACTCCGCCACCTTGGTGGCCCGGGTGCCCGCCCACGTCCCGCTCGCGACCTGGGTGAAGGTGACCCCGTCGGTGCTGGTGGAGATCGTGTACGAGGTGATGTCACCGTCGGTGGACTCGCTGCGGCTCCACTGCTTGGGCAGGTATTCCAGGGTGGAGACGTTGCTCCACACCCCGCCCAGGTCGACGGTGATCGACTGCGGCAGCGCCAGCGTGCCGCTGGTCGGCGTGGTGCTCCAGGTCGACCAGCACGTCTCGTAGCCCTTGTCGCTGAGGCCGTCGATCGCGTTCATCGGGCCCTCACCGGTGTGGAACCCGGTCGCGTACGCGCTGACCGGCGTCACGGGATGCTCGGCGCGGAGCATCTGCGTCGGCAGCGGCGCCCGCGAGGTGTTCGGGCTCCAGGCTGCGCCGACCTCGGCCAGCCGGGTCACGATGTTGGTGTCCAGCACGCCGTTGCGGTTGGGCGGGCAGTTCAGGATGAACGAGGTGTACTTCGGCTCCAGGTCCGCCAGATGCGACAGGATCGACGCCTTGCTCAACGGGTCGGTGGTGGGCGTGGAGGGGTGCCAGAACCAGCCGTTGCTGATCGTCTGCCCCTGGAGCGCCGCGTACGTGTTCCCCGTCGGCGCCGTGATGCCCAGCGGCTCCTCGAAGTAGATCGCGTCGCCGAGGAACGGCACGGAGAGCCCACCGTGGTCGATCATGACGGTGTCGGGCTGGAGGGACTTCACATGCTCCCGGATGCGCTGGTACGACACCGCCTGCTGGCCCATCTGCCAGGCGTAGCCGTCGGTGACGAACATGTCGATCGTCCCGTAGTTCGTCAGCAGCTCGGTGATCTGGTTCAGGATGAACGTGAGGTCGCCGGGCACGATCGTCTGGTCGGCGGCCACCCCGTGGCGGGTGTCGTACGCCTGCACGTCGTAGGTACGATCCCAGATCGAGAAGTACAGGCCGATCTTCAGTCCTTGCGCGCGGAACGCGTCCACGTACTGGCGGACCACGTCATGCGGGTAGGAGCTGTTGGCGACGTTCTGGGTGCCGTAGGCGCTGGGCCACAGTGCGAACCCGTCGTGGTGCTTGGTCGTCAGGACCCCGTAGCTCATCCCCGCGGCCTTGGCAGCCGCCGCCCACTGCGCGCAGTCCACCGCCGTCGGGGCGAACAGGGTCGGGCTCTGGTTCGGCGCGGCCCACTCCTCGTTCGTGAACGTCCCCAGGTTGAAGTGGTTGAACATGCCGAACCGCAGGTCCACCAGATTGCTCAGGTTGGTCTGCGCGTCGGCGGCCATCGCCTCCCCCAACAGGCCCGAGAACGCGGGCACTACGGGCAGCGCGGTCGCGGCCACGGCCGCACCCGCCGCGCCCAGCAACGTACGACGGGACAGTCTCTCTGACGACATGGGCTACTCCCGGATTCGGTGGGGGCTCGGGCGCACTGCTCTTGGGCCGCAAGTGCCGGATGTTACGCACGAAGTTCGTGCACATGACCAGCCAGTGTCAACCTTCGCGCAGGGATGAATGTCCACCAACTGGCGGCCGTTATGTGCTTTCTATCCCTTATTTGAGGATGTGCACCTACCAAGACATAGCATGTATCGGCTTCCGACCCCTGGACAGAACCGAACCCGCCCCTATACAAACATCCCATCTCTACAAGGGATCGTCGTCCATCGGACCAGCGCGAGGAAGTAGCAATGAGGCTCAGATCCGCTCTCTCCACCACCGTCTCCGTCCTGTCGGCCCTGGCGCTGCTCAGCGCCTGCGGCAGCGGCGGCGACTCCGCCACCACGTCCGACGGCAAGCCCCTGGTGGGCGTCGACTACCCGCGTTCCGACACCGACTTCTGGAACTCGTACATCAAGTACACGCCGGACTACGCCAAGCAGCTCGGGCTGTCCCTCAAGACGACCAACTCGCAGAACGACGTCGCCAAGCTGACGGCCAACGTGCAGACGTTCATCAGCCAGGGCGTCAAGGGTGTCGCGATGGCCCCGCAGGACACCGCCGCGATCGCGCCCACCCTGGCGCAGCTGGAGGCGAAGAAGATCCCGGTCGTCACCGTGGACACCCGCCCCGACAGCGGCAAGGTGTTCATGGTGGTGCGGGCCGACAACCGGGCGTACGGCGAGAAGGCGTGCCAGTACCTCGGCACCAAGTTGGGCGGCAAGGGCAAGGTCGTCATGCTCCAGGGCGGCCTCGACTCCATCAACGGCCGGGACCGCACCGAGGCGTTCAACGAGTGCATGAAGGCGAACTACCCGGACATCAAGGTGTTCGGCGAGGCCACCAACTGGGACGGTGCCGTCGCCGCGCAGAAGCTCCAGACGGACCTGACCGCCAACCCGGACATCAAGGGCGTCTACATGCAGTCCAGCTTCGCCCTGGCCGGCACCCTCCAGGTCCTCAAGCAGAAGGGTCTGCTGGTCGACCCGTCCGACAAGAAGCACGTCTTCGTCGTCTCCAACGACGGCATACCCGAGGAACTCAAGTCGATCGCCGAGGGCAAGATCGACGCCACCGTCTCGCAGCCGGCCGACCTCTACGCCAAGTACGCCCTCTACTACCTGAAGGCCGCCATCGCGGGCAAGACGTTCAAGCCCGGCAAGACCGACCACGACAGCACCATCATCCAGGTCCGCGACGGACTGCTGGAGGACCAGCTCTCCGCCCCGCTCGTCACCGCCGACGGCGGCACCTACGGCGGCGTGGCCAGCCTGAAGAGCGACGACAAGTCCCTGTGGGGCAACAACCTCGGCTGACGGCCGCCACCCATGCAACGGCTCACGAACACAAGGTGGTTGAGATGAGCGACGGGGAGCGAGCAGTCACCCCCGTGCCCACCCCGGCGGCGTGCGGACGGGTCCCGGCGGACCCGCCCGTCGTCGAGGCGACGGGCATCACGAAACGGTACGGCCCGACGGTGGCCCTCGACGACGCGCGGCTCACCGTCCGGCCGGGCGAGACGCACGCGCTCGTCGGGCGCAACGGGGCGGGCAAGTCGACCCTGGTGTCCGTCCTCACCGGGCTGCAGACACCGGACGCCGGAACGGTGACGTTCGGCGGCATGCCCGCACCGCGGGTAGCGGACCGCGACGCCTGGCGCGAACGCGTGGCGTGCGTCTACCAGAAGTCGACGATCATCCCCACGCTGACCGTGGCGGAGAACCTCTTCCTCAACCGCCACGGCCGCGGCCGCGCGGGGCTGATCGGCTGGTCGGCCCTGCGCCGCCGGGCGACGGAACTGCTCACGACCTGGTCGGTCGACGTGGACCCGCAGACACCCGCCGCCGAACTCTCCGTCGAGCAGCGGCAGTTCGTGGAGATCGCGCGGGCGCTGTCCTTCGGGGCACGCTTCATCGTCCTCGACGAGCCCACCGCACAGCTCGACGCGGCGGCCATCAGCCGCCTCTTCGACCGGATCCGGGACCTGCAACGGCAGGGCGTCACCTTCCTGTTCATCAGCCACCACCTCCAGGAGGTCTACGAGATCTGCGACACGGTGACGGTCTTCCGGGACGCCCGGCACATCCTGACCGCCCCGGTCGCCGACCTCCCGCGCACCGAACTGGTCGCCGCGATGACCGGCGAGGCGGCGGCCGACCGCGCCGGGGAACGCGCGAGCAGCGTCGACACCTCCGGCGCGCCCGCGCTGAGCGTGACCGGTCTGGCCGGTGAGACCTATGCCGACGTCACCTTCCGGGTGCGCGCCGGGGAGATCGTCGGCCTGGCCGGGGCCGCCGGCAGCGGACGTACGGAGATCGCCGAGACCGTCGTAGGACTGCGGGCCGCCGCGACCGGGGGCGTGGAGATCGCCGGGCGGCGGCCCCGGCCGGGCAGTGTGCCCGCCGCACTGGCGGCCGGTGCCGGTTTCGTGCCGCAGGACCGGCACCACGAGGGCTTCGTACCGGACATGTCCATCGCGGACAACGGCACCCTGTCGGTGCCGGGCAGGCTCGGCCGGCACGGGTTCATCAGCGCCGGCCGCCGTGACCGTCTCGCGCGGGAGATGATCGCGAACCTGGCGATCAAGACCCCGGGCCCGGAGCTGCCGGTCTCCGGACTGTCCGGCGGCAACCAGCAGAAGGTGGTCATGGCACGCGCCCTCGCCGACCACCCCCGACTGCTCGTCCTCATCAACCCGACCGCGGGCGTGGATGTGCGGTCCAAGGAGTTCCTCCTCGGCAAGGTCGAGGAGACCGCCGGGTCCGGCACCGGAGTGCTCATCGCCTCCGACGAACTCGACGACCTGCGCATGTGCGACCGGGTCCTGGTGATGTTCCAGGGCCGCGTCACGACCGAGATCAACCGCGGCTGGCACGACCACGACCTCGTGGCCGCGATGGAAGGAGTGGACCTGAATGCCTGAGACCGCCCTCGCCGACACCCCGACGCCGGACGCCGCCACGGCCGGACGCAAGCGGACCGCACTGCTCGGCGGCCGGATACCCCTGGCCCGGCTGCGCGACCTCGCGCTCGTCCCGGCCGTCGTGGTCATCGCGATCGTCGGCCAGATCGTCAACCCGGTGTTCCTGCAGACGGACAACCTCATCAACGTCCTGCAGACCATGTCCGAGATGGCCCTGCTCGTGCTGGCCCAGACGATGATCCTGATCGTCAAGAAGATGGACCTGTCCCTGGAGTCCACCATGGGCCTCGCGCCGGGCATCGCGGCCTGGCTGGTCGTCCCGGCCGGCGCGGGGCACGGACTCGGCCTGCTGCCCGGGGGCTGGGCGGTCCCCGTCACCCTCGCCGTGGGCGTGCTCGTCGGGGTCGTCAACGCGCTGCTGATCATCCGGTTCGGCCTGAACGGCTTCATCGTGACCCTCGGCATGCTGATCGTGCTGCGCGGCATCCTCACGGGCGTCTCCGGCGGCCAGACCTTCTTCCAGCTCCCCCCGTCGATGCTCTACCTCGGCACCGCCCAGTGGTTCGGGGTGCCCGCCTCCATCTGGATCTGCCTGATCCTCTTCGCCATCGGCATCGTCGTCCTCGGCTGGACCAGCTTCGGCCGCGCGCTCTACGCCATCGGCGGCAACGTCGACGCGGCCAGGGCCGGCGGCATCCGCACCGACCGGGTGCTGTGGATCGTCATCGTCACCGGCAGCCTGCTCGCCGCCCTCGCCGGGCTGCTGCTGTCCGGACGGCTGGCCTCCGTCGCCTCCGCACAGGGCAACGGCTACATCTTCACCGTCTTCGCCGCGGCCGTCATCGGCGGCATCAGCCTCAACGGCGGCAAGGGCACCATGTTCGGGGCCTTCACCGGCATCCTCCTGCTCTACATGATCCAGAACGTCCTCACCCTGGGCGGCGTCCCCGCCCAGTGGATCGGCGCGCTGAACGGCCTGATCATCCTGGTCGCCCTGATCATCTCGCGCATCACCGGCGGCAAGGTCCAGGACTGAACCTCGGCGCCAGTGATCCCAACAGGCCAATACATCCCATCGATGGGCCGTCACACCCTCAAATCAATTGGATTATTTCGACTTCACCTTGCACGCGATGCACCAAGCACCACTAGACATCCCATCAATCGCTAGACATTGGATGTCTGTCGGTCTAAGTTTCGAACACCGAGAGCGCGCTCGACCACCGAACGCCCTGCGCGCCACCGCACTTCACAGGAGCCGATTCCCATGCCCTCTGTCGTGTCCGCATCCGCCCGCATCACCGCCCTGGACGTTCTCGACGTACGGTTCCCGACGTCCGAGCACCTGGACGGGTCCGACGCGATGAACCCCGAACCCGACTACTCCGCCGCCTACGTGGTCCTGCGCACGGACGCCTCCGACGGGCTGGAGGGCCACGCCCTGGCCTTCACCACAGGCCGCGGCAACGACGTGCAGGCCGCCGCCATCGCGGCCCTCGCCCCGCACGTGGTCGGCCTGTCCGTCGACGAGGTCTGCGCCGACCTCGGCGCCTTCTCCCGCAGCCTCGTCCACGACCCCCAACTGCGCTGGCTGGGCCCGGAGAAGGGCGCCATCCACATGGCGACCGGCGCGGTCGTCAACGCCGCCTGGGACCTCGCCGCCAAGCGGGCCGGCAAGCCCGTGTGGCGGTTCCTCGGGGAGATGTCCCCGGCGGAGCTGGTCGCCCAGGTCGACTTCCGCTGGCTGTCCGACGCGCTCACCCCCGAGGAGGCGCTGGAGATCCTCACCCGCGCCGAACCCGGCCGCGCAGAGCGCACCGCACGCCTACTGGAGCGCGGCTACCCCGCCTACACCACCACCCCCGGCTGGCTCGGCTACTCCGACGAGAAACTCGCCCGGCTCGCCCGTGAGGCGGTCGCCGACGGTTTCACGCAGATCAAGCTGAAGGTCGGCGCGGATCTGGAGGACGACATACGGCGGATGCGCACCGCCCGCGAGACCGTCGGCCCGGACATCCGCATCGCCGTGGACGCCAACCAGCGCTGGGACGTCCAGCCCGCCGTCGACTGGATGCGCGCCCTGGCCCCGTACGACCCGTACTGGATCGAGGAGCCCACCTCCCCCGACGACATCCTCGGCCACGCCGCCGTCCGCGACGCCCTCACCCCCATCAAGGTGGCCACCGGCGAACACATCGCCAACCGCGTCGTCTTCAAACAGCTCCTCCAGGCAGGCGCGGTGGACATCGTCCAGATCGACTCCGCGCGCGTCGGCGGCGTCAACGAGAACATCGCGATCCTGCTGCTCGCCGCGAAGTTCGGGGTGCCGGTCTGCCCGCACGCAGGCGGCGTCGGCCTGTGCGAGATGGTGCAGCACCTGTCGATGTTCGACTACATCGCCGTCTCCGGCACGGTCGAGGACCGGGTCATCGAGTACGTCGACCACCTGCACGAGCACTTCACCGACCCGGTCCGCGTCACCGACGGCCACTACGCGGCACCGACCCTGCCCGGCCTGAGCGCGCAGATGCACCAGGACTCCCTCAAGGAGTACACGTACCCCGACGGGCCGGTCTGGGCAGCCCGTGTCTGACACCGCGCGGGCGGAACTCGTCGACGCGCACCACCACGTGTGGGACCTCGACCGCCGCCCCCAGCCCTGGCTCGACGAGCCCGCCCACGCCCCGATCCGCCGTACGTTCGGCCCCGGCGACCTCCGGTCGGACGCGACCCGCGCGATCGACGGACGCCGGCTGTCGTCCACGGTGGTCGTGCAGTGCGTGGCCTCCGTGCCCGAGACGGAGGAGCTGCTGGCACTGGCGGCAAGCGAGCCACTGATCGGCGCCGTGGTCGGCTGGGCCGACCTCACCTCCCCGGCGATCGGCGACGTCCTCGACGCGCTGCGCGCGGGTCCCGGGGGCGGGTACCTGCGCGCGCTGCGCCATGTCGTCCAGGGTGAGATCGACCCGCAGTGGCTGCAACTCCCGGCGGTCGAGCGAGGGTTGAGGGCCGTGTCCGAACGCGGCCTGGGCTACGACGTGCTGATCCGCTCCCACCAGTTCGCCCAGGCGATCCGGCTCGCCGGGCGGCTGCCGGACCTGCCCCTGGTGCTCGACCACGCGGGAAAGCCGCCGATCGCGAAGCACGAACTCACCGACTGGGAGCAGCAGATGCGGCTGCTGTCCGGGCACCCGGACGTGAGGTGCAAGGTGTCGGGACTGGTCACCGAGGCCGACCACGACACCTGGACGACCTCCGACATCCGGCCCGTCTGGGAGATCCTGCTGACCTCCTTCGGCCCCGACCGGCTCATGTTCGGCTCGGACTGGCCCGTCTGTGTCCTCGGCGGCGGCTGGAACCGCTGGGCGGAGACCGTCGAGGAGCTTCTGGACGACTGCTCCGACAGCGAGCGCCAGGCGATTCTCGCCGACAACGCGTCGCGGTTCTACGGACTGCCACCCACCCAGGAGAGGACCGACCCGTGCTCCTGACCGAACTACTGCACCCCGGCATCCTGGAAGCCCTCGCCGGGGCCGGCCACGGCGCCCGCGTGCTGCTCGCCGACGGCCACTACCCCGCCAGCACGGCCACCGGCGAGCGGGCCCGCACGGTCCATCTCAATCTGGCCCCCGGCCTGTTGGACGTCTCCACGGTGCTCGACGTACTGCTGAGGTCGCTTCCCGTGGAGTCGGCCCAGGTGATGGTCCCGCCTCAGGGCGAACCCGAACCGCTTGCCATCGCCGCCCATCGCGCCCGCCTGAACCCCGTCCCGGTGGAGGCACTCGGGCGCTTCGAGTTCTACGACGCCGCGCGCTCCCCCGACCTGGCACTCGCCATCGTCACCGCCGACATCCGCACCTACGCGAACCTGCTGCTGACCATCGGTGTCCGCACTGAAGGGACCCTGACACCACGATGACGACACTCTCCGTGCGTTACACCGCTCCCCGCACCCTCGACACGGCACCGGCCGCCGACGCGCCGCCCGGACCCGGCGAAGTGGAGATCGCCCCGGCCTTCGTCGGGATCTGCGGTACCGACCTGCACATCTTCCACGGTGACATGGACGCCCGGGTCACCACCCCCGCGGTCCTGGGCCACGAGATGGCGGGCACCGTCGTACGCGTCGGGTCGGGGGTGGCGGGCTGGCGTCCCGGTGACACCGTGACCGTGATGCCGCTGGACTGGGACGACACCTGCCCGGCCTGTCTGGCCGGCCACCGGCACGTCTGCCAGCACCTGGACTTCATCGGCATCGACTCGCCGGGCGCGATGCAGCAGCGTTGGACCGTGCCCGCCGCCACCCTGGTCCGTCTCCCGGCGGAACTCCCCCTCGCCTGGGGGGCGTTGGTGGAGCCCACCGCGGTGGCCGTACACGACGTCGGCCGCGCCGCCGTCCAGCCGGGCGAGAAGACCGTCGTGGTCGGCGGCGGTCCCGTGGGCATCCTGATCGCACTCGTCGCCAGGGCGGCGGGTGCCGAGGTCCGTGTCGTCGAGCTGAGCGGCTACCGCCGTTCCCTGGCGGCCGAACTCGGTCTGACCGCCTGGGATCCGGCCGCGCAGGATGTGCCGAAGCTGGTCGAGGAATGGACCGGCGGCGCGGGTGCCGCGGTCGCCTTCGAGGTGTCCGGCGCGGCGGCCGGTGTGGAGACCGCGGTCGAAGTGCTGGGCGTGCGGGGAAGGTTGTGCCTGGTGGCGATCCATCCCCGGCCCCGCGAGATCAACCTGCACCGCTTCTTCTGGCGCGAACTCACCCTGGTCGGCGCCCGGTTGTACGACCGCTCCGACTTCGAGCGTGCCGTCGCCCTGGTCGCCGACGGCACCGTCCCCGCCGACCGGCTGATCAGCAGGACGGTGCCGCTGGCCGACGCCGCCTCGGCGTTCGAGGCGTTGGAAGCGGGCGGGGACGTCATGAAGATCCTCGTGGACTGCACCGACGACGCCCTGGGAGCCACCGCATGAGCCTCTTCGACCTCACCGGCAAACTGGCCGTCGTCACCGGAGCCCGGCGCGGCATCGGACGGGCCATGGCCCGCGCGCTCGCCGAGGCGGGCGCCGACATCATCGGTGTCAGCGCCCAGTTGGAGGAGTCCGGCAGTGACGTGGAGAAGGATGTCACCGCCGCGGGCCGCTCCTTCGAGGCCGTCCGCTGCGACTTCGCCGACTCCGGTGCGGTCCGGGCCCTGAGCGCCGACCTGGCCGGACGGGAACGTCCGGTGGACATCCTGGTCAACAACGCCGGCACCATCCGCCGCACACCGGCGGCCCACCACCGCGACGCGGACTGGGACCTGGTCCTCCAGGTCAACCTCAGCGCACAGTTCACCCTCACCCGCGCGATCGGCGCCGGCATGATGACCCGCGGCCACGGAAAGATCATCTTCACGGCGTCGCTGCTCAGCTTCCAGGGCGGCATCACCGTCCCCGGCTACACCGCCTCCAAGCACGGCATCACCGGGCTCACCAAGGCCCTCTCCAACGAGTGGGCCGCGCACGGGGTCAACGTCAACGCCATCGCGCCCGGCTACATCGCCACCGACAACACCCAGGCCCTCCAGGACGACCCGGTCCGCAGCGCCTCCATCCTGGACCGCATCCCCGCCGCCCGCTGGGGCCGCGCCGACGACCTCGCCGGCGCCACCGTCTTCCTCGCCTCCGACGCCGCCGCCTACATCCACGGCACCGTCCTGCCCGTCGACGGCGGATGGCTCGGCAGATGACCACCGATCTGACGTCCGTGCTGGGCGGCACCCGCCTCGTGCCGGTGCTCAGCGTGCCCGACCCGGCGTCGGCCGCCCGGCTGGCCGACGCGCTCGCCGAGGGCGGCGCCCGCTGCGCCGAGGTCACCTTCCGCACCCCGGCCGCCGAGGAGGTACTGAAAACCATGGCGACACACGGCGGCCTGACCGTCGGCGCCGGCACGGTCCTCACCCCGGAGCGGGCGGAGCGGGCCGTGGCGGCCGGGGCCCGCTTCGTGGTCTCCCCCGGCTTCGACGCGGACGTCGTCGCCCGGTGCCGGGCACTGGACGTCCCGGTCGTCCCCGGGGTGGCGACCGCCACCGAGCTGATGGCCGCCCTGCGGAGCGGGATCGACACCGTCAAGCTGTTCCCGGCCGAGGCGTTGGGCGGCCCCCGGATGCTCGCGGCGCTGGCCGCGCCGTTCCCCCGCGCGCGGTTCGTACCGACCGGCGGCATCGGCTTCGCTCAGCTGCCGGACTACCTCACCCGGCCGGAGGTCGTCGCCGTGGGCGGCAGCTGGATGGCGACCCCGGACCTGCTGGCGCGCGGTGACTTCACCACGATCCGACGGCTGACCACCGAGGCCGTGGAAAGGAGCAGGGTGTGACCGGGTACGGCCACGGCACCCAGGTGATCGCGCTGGGTGAGGTGATGCTGCGTCTCGACCCCGGTGAGGGACGTATCCGTACCACCCGCTCGTTCCAGGTGTGGGAGGGCGGCGGCGAGTACAACGTCGTACGCGGTCTGCGCCGCTGTTTCGGACTGCGCACCGCTGTGGTGACCGCCCTGGTCGACAACGCCGTGGGACGGCTCGCCGAGGACCTGATCCTCCAGGGCGGGGTCGACACCTCGCTGATCCGCTGGGTACCGGGAGACGGCGTGGGCCGCTCGGCACGCAACGGACTGAACTTCGTCGAGCGCGGCTTCGGCGTCCGAGGCGCACTCGGCGTCAGCGACCGCGCGAACACCGCCGTCTCACAGCTGCGCCCCGGCGACATCGACTGGGACACGGTGTTCGCCGCCGGGGTGCGCTGGTTCCACACCGGCGGCATCCTCGCCGGGCTCTCCGACACCACCGCCGACGTGGCGGAGGAGGCCATGACCGCGGCACGACGGCACAGCGTCACGGTCTCCTACGACCCCAACTACCGCCCCAGCCTGTGGGCCGACCGGGGCGGGGCCGACCGCGCCCGGGAGACCGACCTACGACTCGCCCAACACGCCGACGTCCTGGTGGGCGCCCTGGGCATGGCCGGAAACCGACCCGGCGCCGTACGCGTCGACGCCCACGAGCTGCCGGACACCCTCGCCGACATCGCCTCCCGGCTGCCCGCGGCACTGGTACTCGCGACGACCCTGCGTGAGGTGCCCTCGGCGGGCGTCAACGACTGGTCGGCGGCTGCCTGGTCACGGGAGACGGGCTTCGTCCCGGGCCCCCGCATGCCCGGCCTGCACGTCCTGGACCGCATCGGTTCCGGCGACGGGTTCGCCGCCGGGCTGATCTACGGCCTGCTCACCGGCGCCGACCTCGAACGCGCCCTCGCCTACGGCACCGCGCACGGCGCCCTCACCATGACCACCCCCGGCGACGTCTCGATGGCCTCACTCGCCGAGGTCGAGGCACTGATCGCCGACGGCAGCGCGCACGTCGTGCGCTGACCGGTGCGCGCACCCGCACATCATCCGAGGAGGGACGTCTTGCGACGCCGAAGCATCTCCCGTACGTCCGTCGAGCCCACCGAACTGGGCTTCGGCGCGTCCGTCATCGGCAACCTCTACCGGACGACGTCCGCGCAGGACGCGACCGATGCCGTCGACGCCGCTTGGAACGCGGGGGTCCGCTACTACGACACCGCACCGCACTACGGCCTCGGGCTCTCCGAACACCGGCTGGGAGCCGCGCTGCGGGACCGTCCCCGCGACGAGTTCGTCCTCTCCTCCAAGGTCGGCCGGCTGCTCGTACCCAACGAACACCCGTGCGGTGTCGACACCGAGGGCTTCGTCGTCCGCGACGACCTGCGCCGCCAGTGGGACTTCAGCCGCGATGGTGTGCTCCGGTCCATCGAGGGCACCCTCGAGCGGACGGGACTCGACCGGCTCGACGTCGTCTACCTCCACGACCCCGACGACTACTGGCGCCAGGCCGCCGAGGAGGCCATGCCCGCACTCGCCGACCTCCGCGACCAGGGCGTCGTGGGCGCGATCGGCGCCGGTATGAACCAGTCGGCGATGCCGGCCCGGTTCCTGCGCGAGACCGCCGCCGACGTGATCATGCTGGCCGGCCGCTACACGCTGCTCGACCAGTCCGCCCTGGACGACGTCCTGCCCACCGCCGAGAAGCTCGGCAAGAGCGTCGTCGCGGTCGGCGTGTTCAACTCCGGCCTGCTCTCACGGGACCGGCCCTCGGACGGGATGAAGTACGACTACCAGGACGCCCCACCCCACCTGGTCGCCCGCGCCCGGGCCATCGCCGAAGTGTGCGAGCAACACGGCACCAGCCTGCCCGCCGCCGCGATCGCCTTCCCCCTCACCCACCCCAGTATCATCAACGTCACACTCGGCATGCGGAATCGGGAACAGGTCCAACGAAACGTGGCACTCCATCATCAGCACGTGCCCGAGAGCCTCTGGGCGGACCTTCGCGCCCGGGGTCTGCTCAGGGCCGACGTACCCGTGCGGCATGACGCGCCCCGTGGACGGAGCGTGGGAACGGAACCAAGCGCGGGGAACACGCAAGCAGGGGGCTCTCGGTGTCACTGACGGACAAGGCCATCGACCAGATCCGTGAACTGATCCGGTCGGGAGCACTGCCTCCGGGCTCCAGGCTCCCTCCGGAACCGGAGCTCGCCACTCAACTGGGCCTCTCCCGCAACCTGGCGCGGGAGGCGGTCAAGGCACTGGCCGTGGCACGTGTCCTGGAGGTCCGGCGGGGCGACGGCACCTATGTCACCAGCCTTCAGCCGAGTCTGCTTCTGGAGGGCCTCGGCGGCGCGGTCGAACTGTTGCAGGGCGATTCGGGCGCCCTGCTGGACCTCATGGAAGTGCGCCGCCTCCTCGAACCCGTCGCCACCGCTCTGGCCGCCACCCGGATCTCGGAGGAGGGTCTGGCGGAGGTGAAGCGCCATCTGGACGCCATGCGCGAGGCGCGCGACGACGTCGAACTGCTCAACTCCCACGACGCGGCCTTCCACCGCGCGGTCGTCTCCGCGACGGGCAACGAATCGCTGCTCACCATTCTGGAAGGCATCTCCGGCCGTACCCTCCGTGCCCGAATCTGGCGCGGGCTGGTCGACGCCCAGGCCGCGGGGCGCACGCTGGCGGAACACGAGGCGATCTACTCCGGCCTGGCCGGTCGCGACGCGGCACTCAGCCAGGCCGCCGCCCTGCTGCACGTGAGCAACACCGAGCAGTGGCTGCGCGAGCATCTGGCATCCACCGAGGCACTGCGCTCCGGGGCCCAGGTGGACGTCGAGGCCGAAAAGACCGGGAGTCCCTAGCCCCGGCGGAGCCCGAACCGTGCGGACCTGGCCGGGCGGACATGAGCGCGAAGGCTCACGTCCGCCCGGCCGCACGCGTTGCCCGGCCGCACGCGTGACGACCCTGCCGCGCGATTCGCCTGCCCCGCGGAAACAGCAGCCCGGAGCACCGGACTCGGCCGCGTCGCGGCAGGGTCCGCTGCCCGGCCGAAGCCGGACGCGGCGGCGGGCCGGGACCCGGCACGCCCGGACCCCGGCCGCACCCGCCCGCCGACGTGTCAGCCCCTCACCTCCACCAGGTCCAGTCCGGTCAGTTCCGCGACGGCCCTCAGCTCCGGCAGCAGCCGACCGGTTGCCAGTGCCCAGTGGTGGCCGACTCCGCTTCCGCTCCAGGCGTCGGTCCACTCGCCGGGGTCGCAGCCGAAGTCGACGCGGGAGGTGGTGTTGCCGATCTCCAGCAGCGGTCCGCCGACGACCTCGCCCTCGGCGGCGATCAGGCGATAGCGCCCGTCCCTGGTCTGGCCCATACCGATCAGGGTGACCGGCCCGTGCCGGACGTCGAACTCGACGGAGACTCCCCAGCCGCGCTTGCCGTGGTAGACGCCCAGGCCGCGCAGGAGCGGCCGGCGCTCGCTGATGGCGAGGTGGCCGGGTCCGTCGTGGCCCATCTCGACCACGCCGTCACGGAAGTTGAGGGCCTGCAGTTCGGTGAAGGAGCCGCCCGCCCCGAGCCGGTCGGCGATCAGCATGGCGAGCGAGGTGCGCAGTTCGTACTCACCGCAGGCCGGGATCCCCCGAGCGGTGAGCAGCGAGGAGCCGAGGATCATCCCGGCGCCGAGCCGTTCGTGCGTCTCGCCGTCCAGGCCCCGGTGGTAGTAGGCGAGCGAGTCGAGATCGAAGTCCGCGACGAGCCGCCGGACTCCGGTCAGGCCGTGATCCGCAGGCTCTACCAGCCCTTCGCCGACCGGCTCGGGGACCGGCTGGGCACCACCTTCACCGTCTTCTTCCAGGACGAACTCGACCTGGGCATCCGGATGCCGATGTGGTCGGCCCGGGTCCCCGAGGAGTTCCGCCGCCGGATGGGGTACGACCTGACGCCCCTGCTGGTCGGGCTGTGGCGGGACATCGGGCCGGCCACCCGGAAGCTGCGGCTGGACTACACCGACGTGATCGTGGCACTGCTGGAGGAGAGCTACTTCCGTCCGGTGCACGAGTGGCAGCGGGCTCACGGCACCCTGCTGGCGATGGACCAGCTGGGCCGCGGTGAGCCCCGGAGCGGGCGCAGTCTGTACGCCGACTACTCCCGGACCATGCGCTGGTACGACGCTCCGGGCAACGACGACCCGAAGCTCCAAGAGCCCCGGCGGCTGGAGGAGTTCAAGGTCAACAGCTCGCTCGCCCACCTCTACGAGCGGCCTCGGGTGTGGAACGAGGCTTTCCACAGCAGCGGTTGGGGTGTCACCCCGGCCCAGGTCCTGGCCGGGGTGAACGAGGGGTTCGCGTACGGGGCGACCAGCGTGAGCCTGCACGGCCTGTACCACTCGACGCGCGGTGGGTGGTGGGAGTGGGCGTCCCCGGACTTCCACTTCCGGCAGCCGTACTGGCGCCATGCGGCCGGGCTGTGGCGCCACATCAGCCGTATGAGCTGGCTGCTCTCCCAGGGCAGCCACGGCTGCGACGTGGCCGTGCTCGACCCGGCCGCCGACCTGGCCGCCGCACCGGCCCAGCTGACCGGTCGGGTCCAGGCCGCGCCGGAGGACGACGGCACACCCGGGCCGCCGGAGGCACCGGAGTACGCCCTGAGGATCATCAGGCAGCTGGTCCGTTCCGGATGCGACGCCGACCTGATCGACGACGACTCGCTGCACCGGGCGACGAGCTCCGACGGTGAGCTGCGGGTCGCGGGTGAGCGCTACCGGGTACTGGTCGTCCCGGCGATGCGGTGGATACGGGCCGGGACCCTGCGGGCGCTTGCCCGGTTCGTGGATTCGGGTGGATTCGTCATCGCCTACGGCCGACTGCCCGGGGTCATAGAGACGGATGGTGACAACGTTCTCGCCGACCTGGGGATACGCGCTCTCTGGGGCCCGCCGTCGCCGGGTCTGACGTCCGAGTACCGCCATTCCGGCGGAGGCCTCGCGGTCTTTCTCCCGCATCTCGGGCACCATGCGCACACGGACACCACCCTGGGCACGGACCTTCTGAACGTCATCGACCGGCACCTGGCCAGAGCGGTACGGACCGGCGTCGCCGACCTGTTGGTGACGCATCGCCGGGCCCCAGGATTCGACGTCTATCTGGTGGTCAACGCCTCGGACACGGCCCGTACGGTCACACCCGAACTGTTCGCGCGCGGTCCCGTCGAACTCTGGAACGCCGAGGACGGAACCCGTGCCCCGGTACGAACCCGCCGGTCCGGTGAGCGGACCGAGATCTCCCTCGACCTGTTGCCCGGCCAAGCCGTGGTTCTCGCGGCCGGCGCCGGTCCGGAAGCCCTGCCGGTGAGCAGTGCCGAGCCCGGTTCCGCCGCTGACGTGTCCACCGTGGTGGCGACACCGCAACGACCGCGGGCCGACCGCAGAACGGTCGTACATCTCGACGGAACATGGCAGTTCCGGCTGCTCCCGACCATGGACAACAAGTTCGGGGACTACCGCCTCCCGGGCGGTCCGCTCGACCCGGAGGGCCATGTCCTGGACGCCGTGACCACTGCCGGGCACACTCCGGTTCGTGTCTCCTACGGCCCGCGGATGTGGTGGCTCGGGCCGCTCCCGCCCGGTACCGACAGTGCCGGGCTCACTGACGCGCTGCGGGCCCTGCCGCCGGAGGGTCCTTTCAACGGACCCCGGAACCCCGTGGAATCGCTCGGTCCCGACATCCGCTGGCGGCCCTACTCGTTCTCCGAGCGGTTCGGGATCGAGAAGGACCCCCTGCTGGCCGATCTGCAGACCGGCCCCCACGGGCTCAAGGGCCAGGTCCCGCAGGAGTTCATCGACCTGGGCGGTCCGGACGAGGTGCCCGTCGGCTCGGTGTCGTATCTGTGGACGACGGTCGACTCCCCTGACGGCGGTCCTGTGCGGGTGAACGCGGGGAGCCGGGCCGAGTACTCGGTATGGCTGAACGGCGCCGAAGCCGTCCGCCAGACAGAGGCACTGGCACCCGCCAGCTTTCCCCCCTGGGGCGTCCCCGACTACCGGTCACCGCAGCGGTTGGCCGAGGCTGCCGCGGTCCCGGGCACCAACACCGTCCTGGCGCGATTCGTCCACGTTGGCGAACGACGACTGCGCGGCCACCTCGTGGTCGAGTCAGCCAATTTTCCCACCGGCTCCCCCGTCCCGGACGACGCACCCCCGGCCTTGCGCTGGTGGGCGGGCGAACATCCCGCGCTGCGCTTCGACCCCGCGCCGGGTCGTCGGCCGGAGTGGACCGACTACGTTCTGACCGCCCCGCCAGGTCTGACGGGCGTCACCGTGACGGCGTACGGCGATGTCGACGTGCGGTCCTCGGTCGCCGCCCCGGACCGAGTCCGTGTCATTTCGGTGCCGGGGGGTGCCCGGCGCGTGGACGCGGAGTGGGACAGAGCCGTCTCACCTACACGCCCGCTGCGCCTGCGGGTCCGCCCGGACGCCGGGTACTGGGGCGGAGCGGTATTCCGTGAGCCGGTGTTCTTCCGCTGTGCCACCGGCGTGACACATCTCGGGGACTGGTCACACATCGGACTGGCCGCCTACTCCGGAGCGGCGAGCTACACCAGAACCATCAGACTCCGGCGAGTGCCCGAAGGCCGGTCGAAGCTCTCCCTGGGCGAAGTCGCCGCGACAGCCTCGGTGACGGTCAACGGTCAGGTGGCCGGCACTACGTTCGCCCCGCCCCACGCGTACGACGTCACCAGGCTGCTGCGCCTGGGCCGCAACGTCATCCAGATCGAGGTGACCAACACGCTGGCGAACTTCTACTCCACCCTGCCGACTCCCTACGTTCTCGACGGGCAGTTGCGATCGGGGCTGATGGGCCCGGTGACCCTCAGCCACGGCGACCGCTGACCGCGACCAAGTGGTCGGGCGTACCCCAGGTGTACGCTTCGCGTCGTGGGCGACGGGTCGGAACGAATACGTACTGAGATCAGCGTCTCCCGCATCGCGGACCTCGCGGGGGTCTCGGCGTCGACCGTGTCCAAGGTGATCCACGGCCGGACCGGGGTGTCGACGGGCACCCGGCAGCGGATCGAGCGGCTGATCCGCGAACACGGCTTCCAGAAGAGTGAGAAGGCCGAGACGGTCCCGATCGTCGAGTTGGTGTTCCAGGCCCTGGACAGTCTGTGGGCGCTGGAGATCATCCGCGGTGTCGAGGAGGTCGTCCGGCCGCACGGACTGGCGGTCACCCTGACCGAGATGCGGGGCGCTCAGACCCCGGAGAGCGTCTGGGCCCAACAGATGCTCGCCCGCCGTCCGTTCGGTGTCATCGCGGTCTCGGCCGAGCTCAGCGAGGACCAGTTGGCGCAGTTGAACAGCCGCGCCATCCCACTGGTCGCGCTGGACCCCACCGGCGAGCCGAGCCACCCGATCCCCTCCGTCGGCGCGACCAACTGGAACGGCGGCCTGCTCGCCACCCGTCATCTGTTGGGTCTGGGCCACCACCGCATCGCGATGGTCGGCGGACCCGACGAACTGCTGTGCTGCCGCGCCCGGTTGGACGGCTACCGGGCGGCGCTCGACGCGGCCGGTGTCCCTCAGGACGCGGACCTGGTGAGGGTGGCCCCGCTGCACTTCGAGGGCGGTCGCGCCGCGGCGGCCGGGCTGCTGCGGCGGTCCGACCGACCCACGGCTGTCTTCGCCGCCAACGACCTACAGGCGCTTGGGGTCTACGGCGCGGCACGCGCCGCAGGGCTGCGGGTGCCTGACGACCTGAGTGTCCTCGGGTTCGACGACCTGGCGTTCACCCAGTGGTCCGACCCACCACTGACCACGGTCCGCCAGCCGCTGGTGCGCATGGGCGCCACCGCCGCCGAGATGCTGCTCGACCTGGGCTCGGGGCGGCGGTTGGAGCAGGACCGCATCGAGCTGCCCACCGAACTCGTGGTCCGCGGCAGTACCGCGCCGCCGCCCGGTGGCCCCGCGGACTGACCGGGGCAGAGTCACCGGGCGGTCGGTTCAGGACGCGGTGCAGGTGTAGCCGGTGGGCACTGCGGTGTTGCCGTCCGGGCGGGAAGCCTGGAAGCCCCACTCCGCGGACGCGCCCGGTGCCAGGGCGCTGTTGTGAGCGGCGCCGTGGACCGTCGCCGTCTGTCCGCTGACGGTGACAGCCGCGTTCCACGAGCCGGTGATGGTGTGCCCGGCGGGCAGTGTCACCGTCACGGTCCAGCCGGATATCGACGCGGTGCCGGAGTTGGTGACCCGGACCGGCTGTACGACGTACCCGGTCCCCCACTGGTTCTGAGTGGTCGCGGTGACCGTGCAGCCGTTGCCGCCGCCGCTGCCCTGGACGGTGACGCTCACCGCCGTGGAGGCCGCCGAGGTGTTGCCCGCCGCGTCCCGCGCCCGCACCTGGTAGCGGTAGGTGCCCGCCGCCAGACCGGTGTCGGTGAACGACGTCGTGGCCGTCGAGGCGACCTGGGCGAAGGAGCCGCCGCTCGCTCCGGCCGCCCGCAGCACGTCGTAGCCGGACACCCCGGTGTCGTCGGTCGCCGCGTTCCAGGACAGCGCCACCGAGCCCGCCGTGGCGCTGGCCGCGGTCAGGCCGGTCGGTGTGCTCGGCGGTGTGGTGTCCGAGGGTGCGGCTGAGCCGGCGTTCTCCGCCGCCCAGAAGGACAGCCACGCCAGCGCCGAGTTCCAGTTCAGCGCCACCTCGTTGACCGACCAGGCGTTGATGTCGTCCACGTAGCACTTCTGCGCCACACAGCCCGCCAGCTGCGCACTCGACGTGGGGTCCTCCAGATTGGGGTTCGGGCCGCCCGCCAGCGCACCGGGAGGCGCGGTCGGCAGGGACGAGTCGAGCTGGTTGGCCCAGAAGCGGTGGGTCACGTTGTGTGCGACGCGCTCGCCGTAGCCGGTCACGTAGGAGTAGTTGAGCGGGTTGCGGCCGAACAGGTAGTCCAGCGCCTTGTACACGCCCGTCCGGTATTTGGCCTGCCCGGTGAAGTCATGGGCCAGCGCGAGCACGTTCCCCGCGTTCGAGACCACGCCGTTGGAGCCCCAGTAGAAGCTGTTCGTCAGAGCCGGGTAGCCCTGTGCGTCCGCCTGGGCCAGGAGCCTGTCGGCGTACGAGGAGAACGCGGCGCGCGTCGCGGAGACGTCCGAGGCCGACAGTCCGTTGGGTACGAGGGCGAGGGTCGTGTCGCCGAGCCCCGCCGTCCACCACCACTCGAAGCCGCCCTGGTCGAAGCCCCGGCCGCGGAAGAGCGACGAGCCGGTCACGTCCGCCCGGTAGGTGCTCGAACCCGTGGTGGTGAACAGTTCCGCGGCGGCCCAGTAGAACTCGTCGGTGACGTTGTCGTCGTAGTAGGTGCCGCTGCCGTTGCTGTCGTTGGGGTCGGCGTAGCGGGTCGGGTTGGCCTTCGCCGCCGTGTAGGCGCGCTCGGCCGCGGCCAGGGCCCGCGCGGAGAAGTCCGCGTCGATCGTCTTCCACACCCGGGCGGCCTGTGCCGCCGTGGCCGCGAGGTTCAGGGTCGCCGCCGTGGAGACCGCGGACAACACCCGCTTCTGCGGATCCAGTTCGGGACGCATCGGCACGAGCGTCCAGTTCTCGTCGCTGACCTTGTGGCGGACCATCCCCGCGTCCGTCCGGCCCGCGGGCACCTGCATCTTCATCAGGAACTCGACACCCCACCGGGCCTCGTCGAGGATGTCCGGTACGCCGTTGCCGCGTTCGGGAATGGCCAGCGTGCTGTCGCCCAGGGCCGCCTTGTCGGCGCCGCTGACGTAGAGGGTGCGTTCGTACTCGTTGATCAGCTGCCAGGCCGCGATGCCCGTGTTCACACCGTATTTGCCGTGGTCACCCGCGTCGTACCAGCCGCCCCGCACATCCGAGGTGTACCCGCACGACACGCGGCACGGCACGTTGTTGTCACCCTGGTTGGGCGACACGTTCAGGTGGCCGGCCGGGCGGGCGTACTGGCTGCCAACGTACTGGGACTGGATCGGTGTGCCGCTGCGCTGGTGGTAGAAGAAGGCGAGCGAGTCGTACCGCAGCCGGTCCAGCGGAGCCGCCGAGATGTCGAACGGGCTGCTGTTCGCACCCGCCGCCGACAGCACGAACCCGGTCCCGGCGGTGTCGAACGAGGAGAAGTCGATCACGTGCACGGAGTCGCCCGACAGCGAGTCCGCGCCGCGCCCACTCGTCTGCCCGGAAGCCACCGTGCCGCCCGACGCGTTGCGCAGAGTCCAGCCCACGGGGGATGTGGAAGTGGTCACCACCGTCGCCTGCTTGGGTAAGCCAGGCACATAGGCCACCTGATTGACCTTGACCGCCGGACCGGGGTCGACAGCCGCGATCGCGGCCCCCGTTGCCCCGTCCGCGGCCGCGGCTACCGGCGCGGAAGCAGTGACGCAGGCCAGCACCACAACGGCGGTGATGAGGCGTCGGTGGCGGGCCCAGGAACGAGTACGCACGAGATCCTCCTTTGGATCACGCGTCACTCTGGCCGCAGGCATTCTCGATCCAGAACGACGGCGTTACCGGATGGGAGCGCTCCCCGGAGCCATCCGACGGACGCCTCGGGCCGCAACGGAATCGTCGTGGACATGCCGAGTCTGGTCAACGTTCGTAACAAGCAGAGAAATTTTCTTTACGTCTCCTGGCGCCGGACGAGCAAGCCGGGGTCAGCTACTGCGGGCCCTGGACAGCGACGTGGCACGTGGCGCGCTGCAGTGCCGCTTTGGGGTCCGTCCGGCCTTCCAGCACTGCCATCGCCACGCTGTGTTCGCGCCGATGGCTGGGGCCGACATGCGCTGCCGACGCATGGCGGATAGGGGTGGGCAACGGCGGTCTGCGAGAGCGGGGCGTGGCCGCCGGGTCAGGGAAGTTGCAACGCAAACCGCAGCCGCCGGGATGCCTGCCGTACGAGTGCAGTTCCTGCAATTCTCGCAACACCACCGTGAACCGCGCCCCCCCCACCCCCCCCCCCACCTCCCCCCCCCCCCCCCCCCCCCCCCCCCCCC